>CAXSEE010000132.1:0-12259 GCA_964235615.1 uncultured Acetobacteraceae bacterium
CCCGGCTATGGCTACTGAGCCGTTCTAGTCTCGTCTGGATAGCAGGCTGGCCAGGAAGAAGGCTTTGCGATGCTGGCTCAGCAGGCCGAACCGCGGCGACCAGCAGAAGGCGTCGTGGATCCGGCGGGACACCCTGGACTCCGCGTCGGCGGCGAAAAAGAAGTGATTGGCCAGCATGCAGATGCCATCCGGCGTCAGCAGGCTGGCCAGCCGCGTGCTGAGCGTCTTGAGCAGATCATCGCTGAGCGGCGATAGATAATAGAGCGTGTCCGCGATGACCAGCAGGTCGAACTGGCCATCGAGCTCGTCCGGCAGGTCCAGTATGTCGCCCTGGGCGAAGCTGAGGTTGCCGATCCCGGCGGCGCGTCGGGTGGCATGCTCCAGGGCTGCGGCGGCAACATCGATCCCGAGCACCTTGTCCGATCGCTTGGCGAGTCGCTGCGAGAGCAGACCGAGGCCGCAGCCCAGGTCGAGCGTATTGCGGAACCGCCGGTCCGGCAGCAGCGACATGATCTGCTCGTACTTGCGCTTCTGATAGCGGTAGCGCGGCGCGGCTGATGCCCAAGGATCGTCGGACTCGGTATAGGCAGCCTCGAAGGCGGCACGCGCGCCGGACGCCGCGAAGGTCTGCTTGATCGCCGCATCGGTCCTGGCACCTTTCAGGAACAAGGTGAAATCGCGCGGCAGGATGAAGACCGGGTTGTCGAACACGCGTCGCAGCAGGCCAGGCCGGGCAGCCACGTCGGAACCGGGCGATAGCGTGTTCGACATGGACATCCTCGTGCGGGCGCCTTCCGATAGCGTGGCCGCCTGCGATTTCCAAGGCTATTCTGTTACATCAACAATTGCGCCTGCATGACCTCGGCTGCATGTCCCGGCACTTTCACCCGGCGCCACTGCCGCGCCACCCGCCCGTCGGCGCCGATCAGGAAGCTGCTGCGCTCGATGCCCATGTAGGAACGGCCATACATGGACTTCTGCACCCACACGCCGAACGGCTCGAGCAGGATGCCGGTCTCGTCGGAAACCAGTGGAAAGCGCAGGTCGTATTTCTTGGCGAAGGCGTCGATCGCCTTTACGGAATCCTTCGAGACGCCGAGCACCGGCGCCGCATCTTTCATAGCATCGAGCCCGGCCTGGAAGTCGCGGGCTTCCTGGGTGCAGCCGGAAGTATCCGCCTTGGGATAGAAATACAGCACGAACGGACGTCCGAGCAGGGCTGCCAGCCGGACACGCCTGCCGGAGCTCGCGGGAAGGTCGAAGTCGGGCACGGAGTCTCCGACGGCGAGGCCGGGAGAGATCGAAGGCGAGGCAGGAGCTGGGTCAGCCATGAGGTTCCTCCTTCTTTGAATGGACGATGACGCGGGGATCGCCGATCAGCCTGCAGAAGGTTTCCCTGACCATGTGGGATATCTGTTCCATCCGGTCCTCCAATCCTGCCAGTCCCAACCTCGGCGAACTGAATTCGAGCATGGTCCCCGTTGTGCAGGAAGCCGCGATCCCGCGCAGCAACGCCTCCAACGCCGGCAGTGTCGCGTCGTCCAGCGTGCGCGGCAACTGGGTGCCGAACAGAATGCGCAGCATGCTCTGCACGGCACGCCAGAAGCGATCGGCCTCGATCAGCCGTGACGCATCGGTGCGCGTCATGCTCCCAGTCCTGGCCAGTCGGCGCAGCGCCACCCGCGCGGTCGGGTGACGCAGGCGGGCATCGTCGCCGGCGATCTGCATGATCTGGGCGATGAACTCGACCTCCATCAGGCCGCCCTCGCGCAGCTTCACGTCCCAGGGACCCTGCGGCGGCAATTCCAGCGCCACCCGGGCCCGCATGGCGGTGGCATCGGCAAACAGAGTCTCACGTATGCCGGCATGTGCCAGCACGTCGTGGATCGCAGCCGCCACCCGTTTCGCGATCGGCCGCGGTCCTGCCACGATCCGGGCGCGGGAAAGGGCCATGCGCTCCCAGGTCCAGGATCGCTCGGCATGATAGCGCCGGAATGCCGCCAGCGAGACCGCCACCGGACCCTTGCTCCCCGAAGGACGCAGGCGCATGTCCAGGGCATAGAGCGGCCCTTCCGCCCCGGGAGCGCTGAGGGCGGCGATCAGCGAATGGGCGAGTCGGATGTAATACTGGCTGACCGGCAGGCACTTGCACCGCCCAGGGCTGGAGCTGGTGCTCGTGCCGACGGCGTCGGGATGATCATACACCAGCATCAGGTCGAGGTCGGAACCCGCCATCATCTCCCGCGATCCGGCCTTGCCGAGAGCGACCACCACCATGCCGCCCCCCGGCACCCGTCCGTAACGGGCCGCATGATCGCGCCGCACCTGGTCCAGCATCCGCCACATCACGCGGTCGGCGAGGGCGGTGCGCGCGATCCCGGCTTGGTCGACATCGAGCCGCGCGTCCATCTGCGCCAGCGAAAGCCGGAATTCCTCCCCGCGCACCAGCCGCCGCGCCCGCCGGATGGCCTCTTCGACATTGCCGGCGGTGCGCATCTGGACGTCCACCAGATGCCGCACCAGTGCCGCCTCCCGGCCGCCCTCCGGCACCAGCAGCCCCTCCAGGGCCGCCGGCACCGCGGCGAGATGCTCGGCGAGCGAGGGCGCCGCACCGAGCACGGCGGCGATGCGGCCGATCAGCGGCGGGTTGCGCACGAACAGCGACAGCAGCTGCACCCCGGCACTCTGCCGCGCCAGCAGCGTGTCGAACCGGGTCAGCGCCAGCATCGGATCGCGCTGTTCGAGCAGTGCGGCGAGCAGGACCGGCAGGATCTCGCGCAGCAAGCCCTGCGCGCGATCGGAACGCAGCGCGCGCAGGTGGCGCTCACGCCAGGCGGCCAGGATGCCGGCGGCACGCACCGGTTGGGGAAAGCCCAGAGCCGCGAGCTGGCCCTGCAGATCCTCCGCATCGAGATCGAATCCCGCTTCGGACGCATCGGCGCCCTCGGCGAACAGCTCCTCGAAGGCTTGTCTTGTCCGGATGAGGGGGCCGATCAGGCTGTCGGCGAGGCCCACGCCGTCGGCGCCCATGAAGACGGCGAAGGCGTCGAAGCGGTCCGGCGTCGCCGGCAGGCTGTGCGTCTGCCGGTCATCCTGCATCTGCAGCCGGTGCTCGGCACGGCGCAGCAGCCGGTAGCTCGCGGCCAGCTCGCGGGCGAGCCCGAGCGGCAGGTAATTGCCATCGGCGAGGCCCGAGAGCGCGCCGAGCGTGGTCGGGTCGCGCAACGCCGAGGCCCGGCCGCCCCAGACGAGCTGCATGGTCTGGGCCATGAACTCGATCTCGCGTATGCCGCCGTGACCCAGCTTGAGGTCGTGGCCCAGCAGCGAGCCGATCGGGTCGGCGGGGTCCAGGGGACGCGCCGCCTTGTGCCGGTCGATCCGCCGCTTCATGGCGTGGATGTCGTCGATGGCGGCGAAATCGAGATGCCGGCGCCACATGAACGGCCGGATCGTGGCGAGGAAGCCGGAACCGCGGGCGAGGTCGCCGGCGACCGGCCGCGCCTTGGTCATCGCCGCCCGCTCCCAGGTCTGGCCGAGGCTCTCGTAATAGGTGATCGCCGCCGGCAGCGACACCGCCGGCGGCGTCGAGGACGGATCGGGCCGCAGCCGCAGATCGGTGCGGAACACGTAGCCGTCCGCGTCGCGCGCCTGCATCAGCGTCACCAGCTCGGTGGCCATGCGGGTGAACACGCGCGCAAGCCCGTCATGTCCGGGATAGGCGTCCGGGTCGTACAGCAGCATCAGGTCGATATCGCTGGAGTAGTTCAGCTCGCGGGCGCCGAGCTTGCCCATTCCCAGCACGACGAAACCGCTGTCCGGCTCCAGCCGGACCGGGTCGCGCAGCACCAGCTCGCCCCTGGCCGCCGCCGCCGCCAGCAGATGCCGGACCGCAGCGCCGAGTGCCGCGTCGGCCAGTCGGCTGAGCGCCCCCGTCACCTGCTCCAGGTCCCAGAGCCCGCCGATGTCGGCGATCCCGCTGGCCAGCGCCACCTGCCGCTTGGCCTGGCGCAGGGCAGCGGCGACGGCCTTGCGCGGGCCGGCCGCGTCGAGTGCCGCCAACGACGCGAGTGCCGCTTCCAGCACGACATCCGGCCCGCTGCGGATCAGCACGTCGAAGCAGGCGCGCTCGCGCAGCGCCAGATCGGACAGATAGGGGCTGTTGCCGCCCAGGCAGGCGATCAGGGCGGCATCATGAGGTTGGTTCCGGCGTGGCTGGATCTGCTCGGCCAGGCGGGCGGCACGCTCGGCATCCGCCGGTTCGGGCCAGGTGCCGGGCAAGCTAAAGCGGGGCATGTCGTTGCATCCAGCCCGTTCTATACGCTTGCTGGATGTTCCAGGGCACGATCCGAAGCATGAAAAACGGCGGTCCCACGGCGGGCTCGCGAACCGGCCGCTGGTGGCATTCCCTGCTGGCGGTGGTGCTCGTGCTGCTCTCGCTGCCGGTGTTCGTGGCGCTGGCGATCGCCATCCGTCTCACGGTCGGGCCGATCGACGTGACCGACAGCGCGCGCCGGCTGCTGGCGAAATACCACACGCCCGGCCTCACGGTCGGACACGTCCGCCTCGGCTGGAACGGCTGGAGGCAGGGACCCACGGCGCCGCTCGATCTGCTGGTGGAGGATGTGCGGCTCGGACAGGCGCGTATCGGGCATGGCGCGGTGTCGCTCGACGACTTCGCCCTGCTGCATGGCCGGGTGGCGATCGTCAGCCTGGCGATCCGCGACGGCGCGGCCGTGCTGTATCGTGATCGCGGCGGCGCCATCGGCCTCCAGCCATCCGGCTCCCAGCCACCCCATGATGCAGGCCCGGCGCGATCATCCTCCGGCGTCGATCTCGGTCGTCTGACCGAGGTCAGCATCACGCGGTCGGCGATCACTCTGGAGACCGGCGCCAGGCCCAGCTGTCATGCCGACATCGCCGATCTGATCCTGAACCCGCTGCACCTCCCGGCGGCGACCGGCGTGACCGGGCACATCGACGCCTCGCTCTCCTGCCGCAACGCCACCCTGAAGCTGAGCGCGCGGGGCTGGGAAGGTCCGGAGGGCGGCGACTTCTGGCATGCCGTCACGACCCCGGCGCGACCGTCCGATTTTGCCGGCGTGCTGCCGTCGCTGGCGCCGCTCGCCGCCCTCGACCTGCCTGTGGGCCTGACGGTGGACACCGCCCTGTCCGGTGGATCAGGCCAATACATGGTGCCGCGGGAGCTGCAACTGACGGCCCAGCTCGACGCGGGCATGATCCGTCCCGCCGCTGGAACCGAGAGTATCGCGATCCGGCAGGGCAGCCTGCATCTCGCCCTGAAGCTGCCCGCCACACCTCAAGGTGCGATGCAGGTCGTGCTTTCCGATGGCCTGCTGGCCTTGTCCGGTGCGGATTTCAATGACGCCGACGCGCCGGTGCTGCATCTTGCCGGCGCCCTGTCGCGCAACGGTCCCAGGATACGGGCGGAGCTCGACGCCGGCATCGCGCGCATCCGCTTCGCCGGCCTGCAGCATTACTGGCCGCGAGCGCTCGGCCGCGGGACCCACGACTGGGTGACTGGCAACATCACCGCCGGCATCGGCCGCAACCTCGCGGTCCGCGCCGGCCTGGCTTCCGACAGCGGCTGGGACGGGCTCCATCTCTCGACCATTTCCGGCGGGCTCGACGCCAACGACCTGACCGTGTTCTGGCTTCGCCCGATCCCGCCCCTGCACGACATGGATGCGCATCTGGTGCTGGAAGGGCCGGACGCCCTGCGCATCGAGTCCCGGCACGCGACCCAGGATGGCGCGCACGGCCCTATCGCGGCCGGCCCCACCAGCATGCGCATCACCGGCCTCAGCCGCAAGGACCAGCTCGGACGCATCGACACGCACCTGCGCGGCGGCCTGCCGGACCTGCTCACCCTGCTCGCGAACCCGCGCCTGCGCCTGCTTTCGCAGCATCCGCTGTCGTTCACCGATCCATCCGGAGATTTCGACGCCCATCTCGTGCTGTCGGTCCCGCTGATCGACCGCGTGAAGGCCGAGGACATCCCCATCAGCGTCGATGCCAGGCTGGCCGAGGTGCATCTCGGCCATGTCGCCGCCGGCCGCGACCTCGACCATGCCAGCCTGGCCGTGACGGCCACCACCGACGGGTTGAGACTGCATGGCAACGGGATGATCAGCGGCCTGCCGTCGAGCTTCGTCTACAGCATCGACTTCCGCCCGGGCAGGCCAGGGCAGACCGTGGAGTCCGCGCATGTGTCGGCCCAGGTCGACGAGGCAGCGATCCAGCGCGAGGGACTGGACGCGGCCCATCGCCTTACCGGTGCCGCCGTGCTCGACCTGGACTATGACAGCAAACGCAGCGGCGCGGCGACGATCGCGCTGAACCTCGACCTGACCGGCTCCGGCCTCGAGACGCCGCTCTGGCGCAAGGCTTCCGGCACCGCGGCACGCGCCTCCGGCCTGTTCGGCCTGCAGGACAACCGCCTGGTCTCGATCACCCGGCTGCACGCCAGCGGCCCCGGCCTGCTGCTCGACGCCCATGCCGATGTCGACGCGGGGCACCCCGACGCCGTCGTGATCGAGCGCTTCGAGATCGGGCGCAGCCACGGCCGCGGGCGGATCGACCTGCCGGGAGTGGTGCTGCGTCCGCTGCATGTGGCCCTGCAGGGAGATGCACTGGATCTGGTCTCTCTCGGTGTCGCCCGCACCGGCACCGCCAAGGCGGCTCCCGCGCCTGCTTCCGGCCCCGCTTCCCTCCCGGGGCCGAGACCGATGCCGTGGCGCGCGGATCTCGCGTTCCGCAAGGTCATGTTCAGCGCCGGCCGGATGCTGACCGGCGTCACCCTGCATGCGGAAGCGAGCGGCATGAGGGTCTCGAACGCGAGCCTGGCGATCGACGGTCCGACCGCGGTCACCGCCACCATAGCGCCGGACCGGAACGGGCGCCAACGACGACGACACGTGACCATGGCGGCACAGGATGTCGGCGCGTTGCTGAGGGGGCTCGATGTTGCCGGCCGCATCGAGGGCGGCGTGCTCAGCCTGCAGGGCTGGATCGAGGATCGCCCGACCGCCGCCGACCCAGGTGCCACCCGGCTGACGGCGATCGCGACCGTCGGGCGTTTCACCGTCCATGACGCGCCGCTCGCCGCCCGGCTGGCCCGTGACCTGTCGATCTATGGTTTCCTGCTCGGGGCGCCCAGCAAGCAGATCATCGTTACCAAATTCGAGATCCCCTTCACCGTGGATGGCGACACCCTGTTCCTGACCGATGCCCACGCCTCCAACGACGCCCTCGGTGCAACCTTGCGCGGACCGGTCGATCTGAGGCAGGAAAGCCTCGATCTTCGCGGCACCATCGTGCCCTTCAATCTATTCAACGCCCTGCCGGGAACGCTCCCCGGCCTGGGCAAGGTATTCAGTCCCGAAAAGGGGGGCGGCCTGCTGGCCGCGACGCTGAGCATCAAGGGTCCGATCGACCAGCCCGCGATCCGGGTCAACCCGCTTGCCCTGCTTGCACCGGGCATCCTGCGCCGGCTTCTGTTCAATTGACGAAACCAACCGGTCTGGCTCGACTATCTCTCAGGCCAGGCAGATTGTTCCGGCCCCGGGTTCTGGCCGGAGCGGCTAACCTGCAACCAGGAGACGCATCTGTGATACGCCGCCACCGGACATTCAGGCTTACCGAAGGCCTGCCCCATCCGCTGGGCGCGACGTGGGACGGGCTCGGGGTGAATTTCGCCCTGTTCTCGGCCAACGCCACCAAGGTCGAGCTCTGCCTGTTCGACTCCTCCGGCCTCACCGAGCTCGACCGCATCGAGCTGCCCGAATATACCGACGAGGTCTGGCATGGCTATCTGCCCGACGCGCGCCCGGGCACCATCTACGGCTATCGCGTGCATGGCCCGTATGCGCCGGCGGCCGGCCATCGGTTCAACCCCAACAAGCTGCTGCTCGACCCCTACGCCCGCGCCCATGTCGGCCAGGTGAAGCATGCGCCGGAGATCTTCAGCTACCAGCTCGGGCACGCCGACGGCGACCTGTCGTTCGACACCCGCGACAGCGCGCCGTTCATGCCGAAATGCCGCGTCATCGACCCGGCCTTCACCTGGGGCAGCGACCGCCGCCCTCGCGTGCCCTGGGAGCGCACGATCTTCTACGAGACCCATGTGCGCGGCTACACCATCCGCCACCCGACCCTGCCGTTCGGGCTCGGCGGCACCTTTTCCGGCCTCGCCGCGGACGAGATCGTGGCCCATATCAAGGATCTCGGCATTACCTCGGTCGAGCTGCTGCCGATCCACTTCTTCGCCGACGAGGACCATCTCGCCAAGGACAGCCTGACCAACTACTGGGGCTACAACTCGATCGGCTTCTTCGCCCCCGACGAGCGCTACGCCACCGGCACCGGCAGCACCGTCTCGGAATTCAAGACCATGGTCGCCCGGCTGCACGACGCCGGCATCGAGGTCATCCTCGACGTGGTCTACAACCATACCGCCGAAGGCAACGAGCTCGGCTCGACGCTGTCTTTCAAGGGCATCGACAACGCCTCGTACTACCGGCTGATCCCGGGCCAGGAGCGCTACTACATCAACGATACCGGCACCGGGAACACGCTCAACCTGAGCCACCCGCGCGTGCTGCAGATGGTCACCGACAGCCTGCGCTACTGGGTGACCGAGATGCATGTCGATGGCTTCCGCTTCGACCTCGCCACCATCCTGGGACGCGAGAGCTACGGCTTCGACGAGGGCGGCGGCTTCCTCGATAGTTGTCGCCAGGACCCGATCCTGTCCGACGTGAAGCTGATCGCCGAGCCCTGGGACTGCGGTCCCGGCGGCTACCAGGTCGGAGGTTTCCCGCCCGGCTGGGCGGAGTGGAACGACCGCTACCGCGATACCGTGCGTGCCTTCTGGAAGAGCGAGAGCTCCCCCGCCGACCTCGCGCAACGGCTATGCGCTTCGGCCGACAAGTTCAACCGGCGCGGCCGCCGGCCCTGGTCGAGCGTCAACTTCGTCACCGCGCATGACGGCTTCACCCTGCACGACCTGGTTTCGTACAACAATAAGCACAACGAGGCGAACGGCGAGGGCAACCGCGACGGCACCGGCAACAACGGCTCGTGGAACTGCGGCGTCGAGGGAGAGACCCAGGATCCCGCCATCGTGGACCTGCGCGAGCGGCAGATGCGCAACATGATGGCGACCCTGCTGATGAGCCAGGGCACGCCGATGATCGTCGCCGGCGACGAGTTCGCCCGCACCCAGCAGGGCAACAACAACGCCTACTGCCAGGACAACGAAATCTCCTGGATCGACTGGACCCGGCTGGAACAGCACCAGACGCTGTACGAGTTCACCCGGCGGCTGATCCAGCTCCGCCAGGACTACCCCATCCTGCGCCGCCAGCGCTTCATGACCGGCGACTGGGACGAGGACCTGTCGGTCCGCGACGTCACCTGGATCAACTGCGTCGGCGGGCAGATGAGCATGGCGAACTGGCGCGACGGGGCGATACGCTGCTTCGCGATGATGATGGACGGCCGCGCCAAGGTCAGCGGCATACGGCGCGCCGGCACCGACGCCACCCTGCTGATGATCCTGAACGGCTCTCACGAGATGCAGGAGTTCATCATGCCGCCCTGCAGCGGGGGCGCGCATTGGCAGCTGCTGCTCGATACCAACCGGCCCTCGATGACGTCGGGGCGGGCCTACGGGATTGGCAATGCCTGCGATGTCACCGGGCGGTCCTTGATGCTGTTCCGGCTGGCTAGTTGAAGCCTGATTGTTAGGAGGCAAGGCTGGGCTCTGCCCAGACCCGCCAAAGGCCTTGGCCTTTGGAAACCAACCTATCAAGACGATTGGATTCTCAAGGCTTCGCCTTGAGCGGGTCCAGGGCAGCGCCCTGGCCTTCGAAGGGGGTGTTAGTGCGTGCCGAACACATGCTGGCCGCGAATGGCGAAGCCCTCGGTGTTGCCGCGCCCGACATTGACCACCGGGAAGCCGACATAGGTCGCCCGCAGCAGCGCGCGCGTCTTCAATGTGGCGGCAGCCTTGCCGTAGGGGGGAAAGTCCCTCCAGCACGAAGCCGGACAGCGGCGCATGACGAAGCTTGTAGTCCATGAACGCCGCGATATCGGCGCCCGGCCTCGTCCGCCCAGACCCGCGATGCGATCCACTCGACCGAGTCTGCGAGGTTCTTCGGCCCGTCGTTGCTGATCTGGCCATGATATCGCTGCGACGCATTGCCGCAGACCGGGATCGTCGCGTCGAGCACGAGGTTGAACCAGTACATGGTCTCCTTGCAGACGAACCGCGTGGTGTACGCCTGGCGGTAGTCGAGCCCGGCCGGGAGCAGTTTCGCGCGGACCATGGCACCGAAGAAACGGCTGTGGCGCGCGTCGGTCATGCAGCCGATGCCGTGTGCCGCCGCATTGCCGGAGACGATGATCCCCTGTGCCTTGAGCTGCCGCCTCATTAGGCCCGCTTCGCAAAGGCAACCCTCATCACAGCCGCAATAATGTAAATTGAACGAGCACCTCGGTTCATCGAGCGTTTCGAAACATATCGCTGCTGCATCTTCATCGTTCCGTCATCGCGATGCCGACGCCGCTTATCTACAGTTCGGTTGTCTGAAAGAAAGAGTGAGGACTACGTTCATGCGTTTGTCTCGTCTCCTGCTGCTCTCCACTGCTGCCAGCGCCACTTTGCTCGTCACGTTCGCCGGCCCGATAGCCGCCGCGTCGCCGGCTGTCGCCTCGAAATACCAGCATGTCCTGCTGATCAGCGTTGACGGCATGCACGCCATCGACCTGGTCAATTGGGTGCAGGCTCATCCGACCAGCAACTTCGCCAAGCTTGCCGACAACGGCATCGTCTATCCGAATGCATTTACCACCGCCCCATCGGACAGCTATCCGGGCATGCTCGCTCAGGTGACAGGCGCGTCGCCCAAGACGGCCGGACTTTTCTACGATGACAGCTATGACCGCAAGGAGTATCCATCGGTCAATTTCTATGTCAGCCAAGGTCTGGCCGACCCTGGTTGCGTGGGCAAGCCGGGAACAGAAGTCACGAACTTCGAGGAGCTGGACAAGGGCTACAACTTCAAGACCGCCCTGGTCTCGAACCTCGCGGGCGGCGGCACGCTGGGGAAGGTGTATACGCAGCTTGACCCGAGCAACATGCAGCGTCACATCGTCGATGGAAAGTGCGTGCCAGTCTATCCGCACGAGTACGTCCGCACCAACACGATCTTCGAGATCGCGAGGCATGCCGGGCTGTATACCGCATGGTCGGATAAGCACCCGGCATACGAAGACCTGAATGGCCCGTCCGGTCACGGCCTGGATGACCTCTTCACGCCGGAAATCAACTCGCAGGACACGCTGGATGCAGGCGCGCAGACCGGTGACGACTACACCACGAGCTACAAGGGTGTTCGTACCTATGACAGCATCAAGGTAGCGGCAGTGCTGAACTGGATCGACGGTTTCAACAGCACCGGCACCAAGAAGCTGGCATCCGCTCCGGCGATCTTCGGCATGAACTTCCAGGCGGTCAGCGTCGGCCAGAAACTCGCCAAGGCTGGCAACGCGGACTACAAGACCCCGACCTTGACCGGTGGTTATCTCGACAGCAACGCGACACCGGGCACCGCGTTGAACATCCAGTTGCAGTTCGTCGATCGGGCATTGGGAAAATTCCGTAACGAACTGGCGGTCCGTGGGTTGGCCAAATCGACGCTCATCATCGTGAGCGCCAAGCATGGCCAGTCGCCGATCGACGTGAGGGATCGTGTCGCCATCAGCGACGCGCCGTTCCAGGCCACTCCCGGCTTCGGCACCCACGGCTTCGAGATCTGCGACGACGAAGGTCTCATCTGGCTGCAGCCGGATCTGCAAAAGGCCAACTATGCCGCGGCAGAGGCTTACCTGATGGCCCACAGCAGTGAACTGCATATTGCCCAGCTGCTCGACCGGACCTCGCTGACGCCGCTCTACGGCGATCCGTTCCAGAACACCCGAGTGCCTGACTTCATCGCCGTCACCGACCACGGCGTGATCTGCACCGGCGGCACGAAGCTCGCCGAGCATGGCGGCTTCTCGGATGACGATCGCAATGTCGCGCTGCTGGTCTCGGCACCGGACATCAAGCCCGAGGTCGTGGAGGCGTTGACCTATACCACGCAGATCGCGCCTACCATCCTGAGTGCCCTGGGCCTTGATCCGAACAAACTGGATGGCGTGCGCGACGAGGGGACCGGGGTACTGAGCCACTAGC
>CAXSEE010000133.1:0-12257 GCA_964235615.1 uncultured Acetobacteraceae bacterium
GGCACGCCCGCTCCCGATGTCCTGGCCGAGGATACACCCGCTACCAGAGTCCCATGCATCGCGCGGCTCACCACCACGCTGATCAGTATTGCGGTGCCGACCACGATCATCACGCCCATGACGATCACCGCCGCAAGCAAGGCCCTCGTTCCGCGCATCTGCACGCCCATCCCGTTTTCCGCTAAGCCGACCGGATGACAGACATCCCGGCGGGGCCGGCTCCGTTCCACCTCGTCGCTACCCCGGAACAGGCGGGACAGCGCACCGACCGGTTCCTGACCGACGTCATCGGCACGTCATCGCGCAGCCGCGTCAAGGCCCTGATGGAGGCCGGTCACGTGCTGCGCGACGGCCAGGTGCTGCGCGACCCCGCCGATCCGGTGCGCGCGGGCCTGCTCTACACCGTGAACTATCCGCCGGCGGTGGCCGCCCGTCCCCAGGCACAGTCGATCGACTTCACCATCCTCTACGAGGACGACGAGCTGATCGTGCTCGACAAACCCCCCGGCCTGGTCGTGCATCCCGCTCCGGGCAACGAGGACGGCACCCTGGTCAACGCGCTGCTGGCCCATTGCGGCGATACCCTGCCGGGGATCGGCGGCGAACGCCGGCCCGGCATCGTGCATCGGCTCGACAAGGATACCTCCGGCATCATGGTCGTGGCCAAGACCGAGACCACGCTGGCCGCCCTGTCCGCCGATTTCGCCGCCCGGCGGATCGACCGGGCCTACCTCGCCCTCTGCTGGGGCATGCTGTCACCCGCCGCCGGCGATATCGAAGGCGCGATCGGCCGCGATCCGCGCGACCGCAAGCGCATGACCATCGTCGCGCACGGCGGCAAGACCGCCCTCACCCACTACCGGACGCTGCAGGTGCTGCACGGCGCCATCAGCCTGATCGAATGCCGGCTGGCGACCGGGCGCACGCACCAGATCCGGGTGCATCTGTCGCAGAACGGGCACGCGGTGGTAGGGGACCCGGTTTATCTGCGACGGGCGCCGGCAACGGCCAGACTGCTCCGGGCAGGTGCCAGGACAGCGGCGCTGCGGTTTCCGCGCCAGGCCCTCCATGCCGCCAGCCTGGGCTTCACCCATCCAGGGACTGGCCGAGCGCTCCGGTTCGAGACACCACCGCCGGAGGATTTCAACGATCTGGTAGCGTGCATTACAACAAATTCAGCTACATGAACGCGGGTTGTTCTTGACCGGACCTCGGGGGTCCTGTATGAAAAATTCAATTCCGACGAGCGGGCGCCCCGCCGGTCTGGACGTCCTGGGGTCTCCCGCCGTCAGGGGGAAGTCTCAGGGACGTGATGTCCTCACCCGCGCCCAACCTGAACCGGACGTGCAACCCGACTTCGATCGCGCCGTATGGGCATCATGGGTTCTCTGAAGTTCAGACGAAAGGAGCCTAACCGTGGCCTCTGCCGTCCTTAATGTTGGTCCTGAAGGTAACCTGTCGCGTTACCTGCAGGAAATTCGCAAATTTCCGATGCTGGCTCCAGAAGAGGAGCTTAGCTTGTCCAAGCGCTGGCGGGATCATGAAGATACCGAGTCAGCCCACAAGCTCGTTACGTCTCATTTACGTCTCGTTGCCAAGATTGCAATGGGCTACCGCGGATATGGCCTGCCGATCAGTGAACTGATCAGCGAGGGCAATGTCGGCATGATGCAGGCGGTGAAGCGGTTCGATCCGGATCGTGGCTTCCGACTCGCGACTTATGCCATGTGGTGGATCCGCGCGGCCATCCAGGAATACATCCTGCACAGCTGGTCGCTGGTGAAGATGGGCACCACGGCGGCCCAGAAGAAGCTGTTCTTCAACCTGCGCCGTCTCAAGGGGCAGATGCAGGCGATCGAGGACGGCGATCTCCGGCCCGAGCAGGTGGGCTTGATCGCCAAGGCACTCTCCGTGTCCGAGCAGGACGTGGTGAACATGAACCGCCGCCTGGCGGCACCCGATCATAGCCTGAATGCTCCGGTTCGCGCCGACAGCGAAGGCGAGTGGCAGGATTGGCTCGTCGATGATAGCGACAGCCAGGAGACGATGCTCGCCGAGCACGAGGAATTCTCGGGCCGGAAGGCCTTGCTGGGGGAAGCCCTGCGCACCCTGAACGAGCGTGAGCGTCATATCCTGATCGAGCGTCGCCTGAAGGAAGATCCCGCAACCCTCGAAGATCTTTCCCAAGTCTATAACATCTCGCGCGAGCGGGTGCGGCAGATCGAAGTGCGCGCCTTCGAGAAGCTGCAGAAGGCAATGAAGACGCAGGTTACGACCCGCCGGATGGACGAGAAGGCCGCGTAATCAATCCAGGCGCCGCATCGCTTCTTGAAGCGGGTGAAAAGGTGATGCGACGGCGCTGCCCAACATTTGGGTAGTGCCGTTTTTTCATGTTGATGGGGCTGGATCTTCCGGCAACTCCCACTCTGTCCTGATCTGCAGCAGCATGGCCTCGAATGCCTTCTGGCGTGCTGCCAGCTTCAAACTAGTGACAAGTGTCGCGACCAGGCAGCACAACTCGTTCAGCAGCCAGCCGGATCCCGCACAAAGCCAGACGAACAACACTGTCGTCGGGCGCGTCAGGATGTCTAGGGCGGCGCCGATGTCGTGACCCGTCATGACAAACAGGCGTGCCGGCTCGATGGCGCTGGCAACCGAGAACAGGATAACCGTCCGGGTCAGCATCCGCTTGCGGGTGGTGTCGGCGGCCATGACCAGCAGCACCGGCGCGGACAGGGTCAGCAGCAGCATTGCCGCTCCCGGCGACAGCATGAGCAGCATGCCGCCAAGCATGCCCTGCCACCATTTCCATCCCCGAGTGCCGGATCGCGTTGTTCCAGTCCTGGCTGCGCGTGCCATCAGCTCAGCAACTCGTAGAGCAGGGCACCCATGATGGACATGATGCCGAACGCGGCGGCGGTCTCACGCGCGGCGGTGCGGCTTGCCTCCAGTTGCAGCGGCGCGTCCCGAAGCTGCCCGGCCAGCGAAATGCCGATCTCGGCGGCTCGGGCAATGGCTTGCTTGCGCGCCGCGTCGTCCTCCGCCCGCTTATCCACGTCACCTGCCAATTCCATCATGCCCGCCAGATCTCCCGCGGCCGATATCGAACGCAGCAGAGCCAGGCGCTTTTCGCGACGCTCCAGTCCTGGCCAGTCCTGCAGCAGCGGTTCCAGCCGCGGCAGCAGACTGGCCGCGATGCGCATCAGCGGGCCGCAATTGACCATTCGCTGACACCTCGCCAGGACCGAGAGCTCGCGCAGCGCCTGTTCGAGATCGCCTTTCCTGGGTTCCGGGGTGCTGGCTGACTGTTCCTCCAATCGCGCATCCAGGAAAGCAAGCATGTGCGGATCGAGCAGCGGCTTGGCGGCGCTCGGCTTTCCGGCTGCCGCATCGGCTCCAGCCAGCCGTTCCACGGACGCTACCAGAGCAGCTGAATTGATCGCGATCGTGCCGGCAAGACGCGGCGAGGCACACGACAGATACGGATTGAGCGCATAGGCGATGCGCAGGAAGACGAACTGGTTATCGTCCTGATCGAAACGCCGGAGCAATCTCGGCGCAAGGTTCGGGCCGCCCGGGTCAGGACGTCCGGCTCTCGCGAGGCGCCAACGAGCCAGCGCGCCACGCCAGAACAGGCCTTCAAGCAGCGGCCAGGCTTCACGCGGGTCCAACCCCGGAGGCTGGATCGCGGCTCCGGGATTTTGCAACGATGCGGCAAGCATCGGGCCGAGGCCATCCGGCCAGAGCCAGCATCCGCGCCAGAACAATGGCAGCAACGGGTCGAGCAGGGCCACCAGCCGCAACAGGCACACATCGTCGATGCGCCCGGCCACGGCCGGACCGGCCGCCATGTTCGCGGCAGCCGAGCGTGTCGCGCCACGTGGATTGTCGAGCAGCTCGTCGCGGCGCAGTTCCTCGATGTCCGAAGCGAGCGCCACATCTTCGGCACTGCGGCGCAACCAGTGCTCGATGGCGCCCTGCTTGAGCAGCATCAGCCCCTCTGCCGGTTGCTCGGCGCACATCACCGCGAGGGTCCGCCGGTTCCAGGCCAGGCGTTCGCCCATGGCGATCGGACGGGTCGCGCGCAGCACCGCGCGCTGGCCGCCGCGGCGGGCATGGATGGCGTCCAGATTGGCCAGGGCAGTGGGCGTCGGCCTCGCCAGCGGATCATCCGACAGCATCGCGCGCAGGATCTCGTCGAAGCCGCGCTGCAGACGCAATTGCCCGGTGAGAGCGGCGTGGCTGCCATATTCCAGCTTGAGCTGGATGATGTCCCGGAATTCGGTAGCGGCCAGCGGCATCTGCCCGGTCCAGAGGGCCAGCAGCAGCACACCCAGCGCATAGACGTCATCGGCGATGCTCCCGTCACCGCGTGCCGCGGGCGAGCACAAGGCGCTGTAGGGCGGCTCGAAGACGGACGGCTGCGATAGGGCCGGAGGCGTCGCCCAGCCAGGACCGAGCACCACGGACTTGCTCGCGGTGGCGATGAACAGGTTATCCGGCCGGATCGCACGATGCGTCAGCCCGTTCGTCTGCAGAAGTTCGAGCGCCTGCGCAACCGGCCGCAGCACATGGGTCAGCAGGACATTGCCGCTCCACGGCACGACCAGCGAGGCCACTGACGGGCCTGGAGGCGCCGAGCTGATGATCCAGTAGCTGCCGCCGGCCGCACCATGGGCAAGCGGCGAAAGCAGCGCCTCATGACGGGCCTGCATGAAGCCGGACAGCTTCGGCCGCGGCGGCGCCGTGAGACCGGTGCGGATGGCCACGACCTCGCCGGCAAGGCCGCGCTGGTCGTTCGCCTGGAAACAGGGACAGCCGCCCAGATCCGCAAGCGGCGAACCAGGCAGGATATGGAAACGATCGTCAATGGTCAGGTTGGCCGTCATGCAGGAAGCAAGCATGAACCGGAAAGGTTAAAATTTTCTTGCGAAGGACGCGCTTATGTAGGAGGTCGGCGTCAAGTTGCGGATCGAAGACCGAGAACCAGGACGCAAATTACGTTAAACGCACGCTCGTCGAAACAGACGCAATATGAATGTTGTCAGTGCAGCGGCTTGCTGCCTCTGGGTTTAGCGCAAAGCCACTTGGAGCGAACCGCAATCAAACTCTGGCACGATATCGTCGCATCTTGTCACGGCTTCCGCATGTCTCCATCGAGCACCACGTCTTCGCGACGGCCTTGGAGGCGTCATAGTAGGAAGCACGGCATGTCGGTTCCCGACATAGCTTGAAGCGGCGCCACTCTCCAACTTCCATCGATTCAAGCGCCGCGACGAGAAGAGGTCCGACTGGGTCGGTCAGCCTGTCCGAGGCGAGATGGAGATTGCCGTCCCGGTCGAGACGAGGCCGGACCCCGAGGTGGACGACCAGACCATTCAACACATGGTATGCGGGTTCCGTCTCGTTTGTGACAATCCCATTATTTGCTGCCTGAAGCACCCGAAGTGCGGCGTGCAACTGGGCTGCATCGTGAAACGAAGCCCTCACTTCCGTTTCGACAAGTGCCGGCTTCCTTCGGCCTATCCAGGCAACCCAGGTCTCAGCATCTACATCGAAGTCATGCCAGAGGAACGACTCCAGGTCGCGCCACTTCCCTGGCGTTTTCTCACGATGCTCCGGCATGCTTGATAAACCCTTGTCGGCCGCCTAGTTACCAGTTAGCTATGTTAAGTGGTAACGTTGTCAACGGCTGGAGAGGCAGGCTTGTGAAAAGAGTGCTGCTCGACCGCCGGACCCTTGCTCTGATGTTGCCGGCGATCATCAGCGTTCCGCCTTTGGATGCATGCGCTCGAGAAGTGACTGGGGAGATGTCGAACATGCCTTTCAACGTCGTGTTCGAGAACGATCTTCGAGCCGACCTCCGGCGACGTCTAGAAGCGACACGGTGGAGCGATGCCGTCACCGCAGACTGGTCCTACGGAATGGACAAGCAGTTTCTTCAAGCGCTCGTGCACTATTGGAGCGCGCATTACGACTTCGATGCCGCGGAACGCCGGCTCAATGCAATGCCGCAGTCGCGCGCGATCATCGGCGGCCTTGGCGTTCATTTCGCCTACCTCAAGGGTCGAGGTCCGCGGCCCCGACCGCTGCTGCTGATGAACGGCTGGCCGTCGAGTTTCATCGAATATAGCAAGCTCGCACCGATGCTCGCCGATCCGGCTTCTTTCGGCGGATCGGCTGACGATGCTTTCGACGTGGTGATGCCTGCGCTGCCAGGGTTCGGTTTCTCCGACCGGCCGACCCAGCCGCATCAGGTCTGGCCCGAGGACCCGTTCAACGTTCTCATGACGGAACATCTTGGTCATCCACGCTATCTCGCGTCTGGCACAGATATTGGCGCCGGCGTCGCCACGCGTCTCGCGCTGGCGCACCCAGAAGCGGTATGCGGCATCCACATCTCGTCCGTCGCCGACCCGCCGCTTGCCGCGTCCTCGCCGCCGCTGACCAAGGCCGAGCAGGACTACAAGAAAGACATCGCGCGCTGGGAGGCCGCGGAGGGTGCCTACGAGCACGTGCACTACACCAAGCCGCAGACGCTGGCCTTCGCGTTGGCTGACAGTCCGACCGGTCTGGCCAGTTGGATCGTCGAGAAGTTCCACTCCTGGAGCGATCATGGTTCCGACCTGCTGCAGACCTTTCCATCGGACATGCTGATCGACAACGTGATGATCTACTGGGCTACCGGCACGATCGGCTCGTCAATGCGCGCCTACTATGACAGCGCCCACTTCCGACGGCCGCTTCAAGCGGCTGACCGTGTCCGTGTTCCGACTGCCGTCTGTGTCTGGCCGAAGGATATCGCCAAGCCGCCGCGCGAGTGGGCCGAGCGTCTCTACGAGGTCCGGCAGTACACGACACAAGCCCATGGCGGCCATTTTCCAGCTTGGGAGGCGCCCGACGCCTACGCCCGCGACCTCCGGCAGTTCGCGGCGTCCTTGGACTGGACATGAAGAAGTCTATAACAGCCAGAAGCGTTTCGAGAAGGACCCCTTCGTCGGCAAGCGTGCCATGATCCCGTTCAACCGCGTGGACGAGTGGGGCGCAGACGGGCGCATCCTGCCAGGCGTGCCGGTCTACTCGCCCTTCGTTCGCCATAAGCGGCATCTGGAGCTGGAGTGACCACGTCAGGCCACAGGGGACCCTGACAACTGTCTGGGTCGAAATGCCATAAGGCGGAGGAGCATCGGTTTCTCAAGCCGCCGCGACCGGAAACCCCGGTCTATCGTCGTATGAACCCGCCGCCGAGCACCCGTGATCCTTCGTAGAGCACGCAGGCCTGTCCTGGCGCGGGCAGGGCCTCCTCGTCGAGCAGCACGTCCGCACCCTCGGCGGTGGCGCGAACGCTGGCCGGACGGGTTGCCTCGCGCGCACGAAGCTGCACCGAGCAGCGCAGGATCTCCGGCGGCGTCATCAGCCAGTTCATGTCACGCAGCCGCATCGAGCGGCGATCGGAGCCAGTGCGTGGCCCGACCACGATGCGGCGCATGCCTGGCTCGACATCCACGACCTGCTGTCGGGCGCCATCGATCATGGCGGCGTCGCCAAGCCGCCGGGTTTGTCCGGTAGTGTAACGGGCGATACCCTGATGACGACCCAGCACGCGACCAGCCTGGTCGACGATGTCGCCTTCTCCGGCGATGTCCGGACGCAGCCGTTCGACCAGCCTGGAATAGGAGGAGCCGCCCGGCACGAAGCACAGGTCCTGGCTGTCCGGCTTGTCGGCGACCGCAAGGCCCAGGCGGGCGGCCTCGGCGCGAACGGCATTCTTGTCCGGCATGTCGCCGAGCGGGAACCGCAGGAAATCGAGCTGCTCGCGCGTGGTGGCGAACAGGAACCAGCTCTGGTCACGCGCCGGGTCGAGCGGACGATGCAGCTCGACGCCGTTCCCCTCGCCGATGCGGCGGACATAATGCCCGGTAGCCATCGCCTCGGCGCCCAGATCACGGGCAAGGCCGAGCAGGTCGGTGAACTTGACGCCGCGGTTGCACTGCACGCAGGGCACCGGCGTTTCCCCGGCCGCGTAGCTCGCGGCGAAACTCTCGATCACGCTTTCCTGGAAGCGTGCCTCGGCGTCGATCACGTAATGCGCGAAGCCGATCCGCTCGGCGACACGGCGCGCGTCCTGGATGTCGCGCCCGGCACAGCAGGCGCCCTTCCTGGCGTCGGCCTCGCGCTGGTCGTAGAGCTGCAGCGTGGCGCCGATCACCTCGTGGCCCTGCTCGGCCAGACGGGCGGCAACCACCGAGCTGTCCACGCCGCCGGACATTGCTACCAGAATTCGCATACGCTCAGACGGTCATGGAAATTCAGCCGGTGCGCGGCAGGCGCACGACGAGACCGTCCAGCCGATCGGTCATGACGATCTGGCAACCGAGGCGTGACGTCTTCTCCAGGGCGAAGGCGAGGTCGAGCATGTCCTCCTCGTCCTCGGTCGGTTCGGCGAGCTTGTCCGACCAGGACGGATCGATCACCACATGGCAGGTCGCGCAGGCCAGGGAACCCTCGCAGGCACCTTCGAGGTCGATACCGTGGCGATGGGCGATTTCCAGTACGGACAGACCCAGCGGAGCCTCGACCTCGCGGAGGCTGCCGTTGCGCTCGATAAAGCTCATCTTGGGCATTCTGCGGTCTCGCAAGGGTGATCGGCGGCCGATGGATCATGGGCACGCCTGAGGATGCCCGCGACCTGATCCAGTTCCGCCGGTGAGGTAAAGCGTCCGATCGCCAGGCGCAAGCTTCGTGCCGCCTGGTCATGGCTCAGTCCCATCGCCCGGAGCACGGCCGAAGGCTCGATCGCGGCGGACGAGCAGGCCGATCCGGTGGAAAGACACAGGCCCGGCGCACGGGCGATGATGTCGGCGGCGCGGCGCCCGGGGAAGCGCAGGTTGAGGTTGCCGGGGATGCGGTGGGTGACGCTGCCATTGACTTCCAGCCCGGGGATGGCGCGCTGGAGCCGTTCCAGCAGCCGGTCGCGCAGGGACTGCAACCGGATCCGCTCTTCCGGCAGCTCGGCGCCCGCGATCCGGCAGGCGACGCCGAAGCCCACGACCAGCGGCACCGGCAGGGTGCCGGAACGCAGGCCCCGCTCCTGTCCGCCGCCCGAGAACAAGGGAGCGAGGCGGACCCGCGGCCGACGCCGGACATAGAGTGCGCCCACGCCTTTGGGGCCGTAGAATTTATGGCTGCTGACGGAAGCCAGGTCGAGGCCGATGGCCGGGATGTCGAGTGCGATCTTGCCGGCCGCCTGGGCCAGGTCGGAATGGAACAGCGCGCCGGCGGCGTGGATCATCGGCGCCAGCGCGGCAAGGTCCTGGATCACCCCGGTCTCGTTGTTCACGGCCATGATGCTGACCAGCAGGGTATCGGCGCCCAGTGCCGCCTGCAGCCGCGCGGGATCGAGGCGGCCATCGGCCTCGACCGGGAGAACCACCGGCTCGAAGCCCTCGGCGGCCAGATCATGCACGGTCTGCAGCACGCAGGGATGCTCGGTCGCCAGCGTGATCAGCCGGCGACGCGGATCGCCCATCCGGCGGGCGTGCCGGGCGGCGCCCTTGATGGCCAGGTTGTTGGACTCCGTCGCTCCCGACGTGAGGATGATCTCCCGCGGATCGGCACCGAGCAGGCCGGCGACCGCGGCGCGCGCGGTCTCGACCTCGGCCTCGGCGGCATGGCCCATGGCATGCTCGGCGCTGTGGGCATTGCCGTAATGAGTGGCGAACAGAGGCAGCATCGCCTCGATCACGCGCGGATCGCAGGCGGTGGTGGCCTGGTTGTCGAGATAGATCATGCGGCTCCCATCGCGCGGACCCCCGCTGTTTGGGCCGAAGTGACCGCGCCGCGACCTGCCATCGCCATGTAGGCACGGATGAAGCCCTCGACAGCCTCGGCCTGGACATTCCAGGGCAGCGAGACGCGGATCGCCTCGCCTGCCGATGCCCCGAGCCCCATCGCCTGCAGCACATGCGAGTGCGCGAGCTTGCCGGATGAGCAGGCGCTGCCGGCCGAGACCCCGTAGCCGGCCAGGTCCAGCGCGATCAGCTGCGCCTCCGCCCTGCGTCCCGGCAGCACCAGGCAGCTCGTGTTCGCCAGCCGTGCCGCACCGCCGCCGCAGACGATGGCGCCGGCAGCCGTCGCCGCCCGCTCGATCCGGTCGCGCAAGCGCCGCTGACGCTCGGCCCGTGCCGGCAGGTCGGCTGCGGCCATGCGCGCGGCGGCGGCAAAACCCGCGATCGCCGGCAGCGCCGGGGTGCCGCCACGTCGGCCACGTTCCTGTCCGCCGCCGGCGATCATGGGCGGCAGCCGGCCGCGACGGGGTCCCGCCAGCAGCAGCGCACCGGCTCCCTTCGGACCGCCGAGCTTATGGGCCGAGAGGGCGAGGCTGTCGGCACCCAATGCGGCGAGATCGAGCGGGATCCGGCCAGCCGCCTGCACCGCATCGACATGCAGCCAGGCGTCATGGCCGCGGCACAGTGACGCGGCCTCGTCCAGCGGATGGATCACCCCGGTCTCGTTGTTGGCCAGCATCAGGCAGACCAGGCTGGGCACGGCGGCTTCGGCCAGCATCGCCTCCAGGCAGTCGAGGCGCACGCGGCCGTCCGGCCCGACCGGGATCATGCGGGCATCCTCGGGCAGGAAGTTGCGGATGCAGTCATGCTCGGTGGCGCCGGCCAGGATCGGGCGGCCCGCCGCGTGGATCGCCAATATGTTGGCCTCGGTGCCTCCCGAGGTGAACACGAGCTCATCGGCCTCTCCTCCGAACAGGGCCGCGACCTGTTCCCGCGCAGATTCGAGGCAGGCCCGTGCGAGGCGGCCGGCACGGTGCGGCGATGCAGGATTGCCATCCAGCCCTGCCGCATCATTCATTGCATCGCGCGCCTCTGGCCGCAAAGGCTCCGTGGCATTCGCATCCAGGCAAGTAAATTGGTTGGCAATCGCCGCCATGAACTGGTTCTCTCGATGTTCGAACAGCATACGAGGCTGTTTGCAGCCATCCTCACGAGGCCGTGTCTAGCCTCAAGCCTGCTTGTGCGGCTTGGCCTTTGATTTCACTGTAAATCGGCACGACACAAGTCTATAGAGTTGCCGGCATCCTGCCTGCAGGCCAACATTCGGAACTGCGGCTTCGCACGACAGAGGTCCTATTTATATGTCGTCCCGTTTCCAACTCTTCAATCTCATGACTTGGCATTCCGCGTTCCAGCTCTCCACGGCCCCTCGGTTGAGCACACCTTCGGCGCATGCAATGCACATTTGATTATCGCGCATTTTGAAAGCGGCGGCCCGTGCGCCATATAGCCCGTCGCGGCCGGAGCGGTCTGTTTGCTCCGGCTCGATTCGTTCAGCGATCTGAACTGTCTTCCTGTTGATCGGACGTGTGGCGGGGCATCGCCGCGCGGCCGTATTGCGTTGCAACATAGCTGCCGTCCATGCCTTGGGGCACAGCGATAAAAATAGCGGGATAAGATGCCTGAGGTAATGTTCGCTGGCCCTGATGGCCGCCTTGAGGGACGCTACCACCATTCCGGCGAGGCCAATGCGCCGCTCGCCCTCATCCTGCATCCCCACCCGCTGCATGGCGGGACCATGAACAACCGCATCACCTACGCGATGTATCGCTCCTTCGAGCGGCTGGGCTTCTCGGTGATGCGATTCAATTTCCGTGGCGTCGGCCGCTCGCAGGGTCGTTACGACGGCGGCATCGGCGAGATCAGCGACGCCGCCGCGGCACTGGACTGGATGCAGATGGTCAATCCGAACTCCAGCGGCCTCTGGATCTCGGGCTACTCCTTCGGCGCCTTCGTCGGCATGCAGCTGCTGATGCGCCGTCCGGAGATCTCCGGCTGGGTCAGCGTGGCGCCACCGGCGAACCATTACGACTTCGGCTTCCTTGCCCCTTGTCCCTGCGGCGGGCTGTTGATGCATGGCGACGCCGACGAGCTGGTTCCGGAGCCCGCGGTGCGCAAGCTCGTGGACAAGCTCAACACCCAGAAGGGCGTGCAGGTCGATTATCGCGTCTGTGCCGGCGCCGACCATGTGTTCGCCAACCAGGCCGACCAGGTGTCCGCGGCGATCGACGACTATGTGGGCAAGATCATCGCCCGCAAGACGATGGCCTTCGCCGCCGACTGATCACCCGGCCTCCCGGCGTCGGCGATGGCTGGACTATGAGCCACGCCGATGCCGGGAGTGATCCTAGCCAAAAGGATCTTAGGACCTGGAGCGTGCGCATCCCGCCCGCCTTCCGGCATAGATGT
>CAXSEE010000134.1:0-12171 GCA_964235615.1 uncultured Acetobacteraceae bacterium
TGCCCCCACCAGAGCTGGCGGCTGATGCACCAGGGCTGGATGTCGCGCATCCAGGCGAAGAACGTGTTCTCCCACTGCTTCGGCACGAACTGGACGCGTCCCTGCTCGACCGCCTCGACCGCCGGCCCGGCAAGGCGGCCGGCATCGCAATACCACTGCGTCGTCAGGCGTGGCTCGACCACCGCTCCACCCCGGTCGGCATGCGGCACCTGGTGCGTGTGCGGCTCGATCGCCACCATCAGCCCCAGCCGTTCGAGCTCCGCGACCACGGCCGAGCGGGCATTCTCCCGGGAAACACCGGCAAGACCGCGCACGAACCCCGGATCGGCCAGCCCTTCGATCGCGCGCAGGTCGTCCGCGATCTCGGACAGGGTAATCCGCCCGTCCTCGTCCAGGATCGTCGGCATGGCGAGCCCATGCCGCCGGCCCACCTCGAAATCGTTGAAGTCATGCGCCGGGGTGATCTTCACCGCACCGGTGCCCTTCTCGGGATCGGAATAGCTGTCCGCGACGATCGCCACGCGCCGTCCGGTCAAGGGCAGCAGCACATGACGCCCGACCAGATCGGCATAGCGCGCATCGTCCGGATGCACCGCGACCGCCATGTCGCCGAGCATGGTCTCCGGCCGGGTGGTGGCGACCGTGATCGAGACTCCGTCCTCACCCTCCACCGGATAGCGGATGTGCCAGAGATGCCCGCGCACCTCCTGGCTCACGACCTCCAGATCGGAGAGCGCCGAGCGGAACACCGGGTCCCAGTTCACCAGACGATGCGCGCGATAGATCAGCCCCTGCCGGTGCAGGGTGACGAACACCTCGCGCACGGCCTCCGACAGGCCCTCGTCCATGGTGAAGCGCTCGCGCTTCCAGTCCAGCGAGCAGCCGAGCCGGCGCAACTGGTTGGTGATGTCGCTGCCGGACTGCTGCTTCCAGGCCCAGACCCGCTCGACGAAGGCCTCGCGTCCGATGGCGTCCTTGCCGCTGCCCTCGGCCCGCAGCATCCGCTCGACCACGAGCTGCGTCGAGATGCCGGCATGATCGGTGCCCGGCTGCCACAACGCATCCCGCCCCTGCATGCGCCGCCAGCGGATCAGGATGTCCTGCAACGTCATGTTCAACGCATGACCGGCATGCAGCACGCCAGTGACGTTCGGCGGCGGGATCATGACCGCGAACGGGATTTTCGTGGAACCAGAAGCGGCGTCGAAGGCGCCTTCGGCTTCCCAGAGGGCGTAAAGTGAGGCTTCGGCTTCGGCCGGTATGAAGTTCTTTTCGAGCATCAGGGAAGACTAGCACAAGGGCTCTGCCCTTGAACCCGCTGGGGCCTTGGCCCCAGGCCCCAATTCATATGGCCCGTTGTCTTACCGACGGGTGAGCTTCTCGATTTCCGAGCGCACCAGCGTCTCGACCAGCGTGGGCAGATGCACGTCCAGCCAGTTGCTGAGCAGGCCGCGCAGCTCATCGCGCACCAGATCCTCGACGGTCGGCCCCCCAGCCCTGAGCAGTGTGGGTGAAGTCACGATGGAAGCCGGCGTCTGCATCCGTTGCATGGCGTCGTGCAGGGCATCGAAGGACTGGGCCGCGGCGGCACGGGTACGGGCCGCGACAAGCCCTTCGGCCGACATCACGGCAGCGGCATCCGGCGGCGGGGCCGCGACTGGCGGCGGCGGCTCGATCGGCTCTGACGGCACCATCATGGACTCTCCAAGCATCAGCACGTCATCCCGGTCAGGTTCGGCAGGTGCCGCCCCGCCATGCTTCGGCGCAGCTTCTGCGGGCGATACCTCATCCTCGTTGAGGATGCGGCGGATGGAGGCGAGGATGGTATCCATGGATCCATCCTCTGCCGCCGGTTCGCCGTCCTCGTTCTGTTTGGGTTTTATCTTCAATCTCTAACGCCCCAAACTTCAGCGTCCAGGCTGTCCGACCGCATAGTCATTCATTCCCCACAGGCGGTCTTTCACCGCCTTGTAATAGGCCGTCTCGTCATAGATAGGCACGTTCAGCTTCAAGTCACGGGCCGTCAGACGACCAATCGCCGCGGCAACGCTGTAGGATGCGGTGACCATGCTGCTCAGGCTCTGGACCAGGGCGAGCTGGGCCGACAGCAGGGTCTGCTGCTGCTGCAACACTTCCAGCGTCGTGCTGGTGCCGACGATCGCCTGCCGCTCGACACCATCGAGAGCGACGATGTTCGCCTGCACGGCGACCCGGTCGCTGTCGATGGAGGCGCGGAAGGCGATCAGGTTCTCCCAGTTCGACACTGCGCTCTGCAGGGCGGTGCGACGCTGCACATCGACCTGGCGGCGCGAATACTGCTCGCTCTGCCGCGCCTGCCGGACAGCGGCATATTCGGCACCACCCTGGTAGATCGGGATCTGGAAGTTCAGGATCGCTTCCTTGATATCCGACTGATATCCCTTGAAGCCCTGGTTGACGCCGTGCATGTACTGGCCCTCGGCCGTAATCTTCGGCAGCAGGGCGGAAATCGCCACATCCACCGCATCCTTCTGCGACGACTGCGTGAACAGGGCCGCCACGACGTTCGGATTATTCGAGGCCGCTTCGGCCATCACCTCCTGCTCCTTGTGCACCGGCAGGGCCAGCGGCTGCGGCGGGATCAGGTTGGGCGGCGGCGGCATGCCGACCTGCTGCACATAGGTCGCATTGGCGGTCTGCAGCTGTCCTTCGGCCTGCTGACGCTGGGCGCGCGCGGTGGCCAGCGCCGCCTCGGCCTGGGCCACATCGGTGCGGGTGATCTCGCCGACGCGGAAGCGGTCGTTGGTCGCCTGGAGCTGCTCGACCAGCACCTTCTCGTTATTGGTCTGGATCTGCAGGTTCTGCTGGTTCTGGATCACGCCGACATAGGCGTTGACTACGTTGGTGAATACCGTCTGCTCGGTCGCGATCAGGTTGGCGCGCTCCGCCATCACCCGGTTGACGGCCTCATGGGTCAACGCGGTGGTGTGGCCGCCGGCGTAGATCGGCTGCGAGATAGTGACGCCGGAGGAATAGCCGGGGCTATCGATCGGAACGCCGGGGATCAGCACACTCTCAACCGTAAGACCTTGGTAGTAGGTCAGGTTGGTGTTGCCGGTGATCGTCGGACGCCAGCCGGCCAACGCGGTCGGCACATTCTCGTCCGTGGAGCGCAGGTTGGCCCGTTCCGCCTGCAACTGCGGATTGGTCAGATAGGCGGCGGCGAAAGCCTCCTGCAGCGTGTGCGGAAGGAAGGTCGGTACTCCGCTGCCGTCATATTTCTGCGCTGACGCTGCACCTCCGGACAGCACCAGCGCCGTGCTGCCGAGCAGTGCCGCAGCATGACTGAACCGCATCCCGGTATGAGCCAACATTCCCATTCCTTCCCGCTAGCGCCTACGCGCTTCCCTCGCACCAGGCCCGTACCGGTGCCTGGCGGAGAACGTTACGCTTTCTCTGCCACAAAACCACGAGCTTCTGCCAGCACCCAAGAGTCTGCCAGCACCCGGAAACAGCCGTCAGAAGTCGAACCGCGGCGCCGGCGCCAATTCCGGTATCAGCGCCGTGTTGGCGTCGAACTGCGGCCGGGCACGCAGCCCATGGGTCGAGGCCTCGGCCAGCACCACCGTACCAACCTTCCCATCGGCCAACAGCACCGTCGCGAGCCGGCCCGAGGCCGAAAGCTGGCCTGCCAGGGCTTCCGGCAGCGCACGCACGCCGCCGTCGATGACGATCAGGTCGTAGGGCGCTCCCGCCGGCCATCCGGCCGCAAGCGGCCCTACCTCGAAGCGGACGCCCGGTGCGAGCTCGGCGCAAAGCCGGGCGCCCCTTGCCGCCAGCGCCTCATCCTGCTCCAGGGCAACCACCCGCAGGCCGAGCGCTTCGAGCAGGGCCGAGGAATAACCGGTTCCGGCGGCCACCACGAGCACCTTCTCCCCGGCCCGGGGCACCGAGACCTGCAGCATGCGCGCGATGATGCGCGGCTCCATCAGCACGCGTCCGGAGTTTGACGGTCCGGCGTCCAGCCTGACGGGACGATCGGCATAGGCGATGGCGGCGGAGCCTTCAGGCACGAATCGCTCGCGCGGGAGCAGGCGCATGGCCTTGACGATACGGGCGTCGTTCACCTGGAGCGGACGGATCTGGGTGTCGACCATGCGGTTGCGCGCTTGGACAAGGTCAAGCGTAACCGCTTGCAGCGGCTGGGCGGTCGCTGGCAGCGGTCGGCCGTCGATCTGGTTCATGGCCAGGTTTATAAAGCTCCAGGCCGCGTCGCGTAAAGCGGCCGTCAGAGGATGCTTGACCCGGGCGAGGGCTCGGGGGATATAGCCGCACTTCTGCACGATGGTCCGGTGGCAGAGTGGTGATGTAGCGGACTGCAAATCCGCGAATGTGGGTTCGATTCCCGCCCGGACCTCCAGATCCAGAGACCTCCAGATCCAGGACCTGGATCATGCCAAAACCTGTTGCGCAATAACCAAACACCCACAGCAGGGTCCTGCCGATGCGCACCACAGCCGTCTATGTCGCCGCGGCACTGGCGGAGATCGCCGGCTGCTTCTCGTTCTGGGCCTGGCTGCGGCTCGGGCGCTCGATGCTCTGGATCGCCCCTGGCCTGGCGACGCTGGCGCTGTTCGCCTGGCTGCTGACTCTGGTCGACAGCAATACCGCCGGACGCGCCTACGCGGCCTATGGCGGCATCTACATCTGCTCGTCGCTGCTGTGGCTATGGGCGGTGGAGGGCAGCCGCCCGGACCGCTGGGACATCTTCGGCGGGGCCTGTTGCCTGCTCGGCACCGGCATAATCCTTCTCGCCCACCGGCCGGGCTGAGGCCCGCGCGCCCCGAACGGTACAGACTGGAGGACAGCTTGGAACAACAGCTCGAACATCACGAACATGCCGGCCATGCGTCGGAGCATGGCAACAAGCGTGCCGCCCTGCTGGTGGCCATTCTTGCCGCCTGCCTGGCCGTGGCCGAGCAGGGTTCCAAGCATGCGGAGATCCGGGTTTCGGAGAACTCGATCGCCGCCGCCGACGCCTGGACGCAGTATCAGGGCAA
The DNA here is from genome assembly GCA_964235615.1 of uncultured Acetobacteraceae bacterium. Taxonomy (GTDB): domain Bacteria; phylum Pseudomonadota; class Alphaproteobacteria; order Acetobacterales; family Acetobacteraceae; genus Lichenicoccus. Next base: position 5,040 of record CAXSEE010000134.1, read on the forward strand.
GTCGATCCGCCAGGCCCTCGCGCACGACCTCGCCGAGCTCGGCTCCACCCTCGCGCCAGCGCAGGGCGACGCGGGGACGGCAGCCCGCCGCGCCATGCTCGACCGGCTGGCGCAGGAACAGACGCATTACGAAACCGACCCGGCCGACGGCAAGCAGGCCGTGGCCAGGCGCGCGCAAGGCTTCGAGGCAGCCCGCGACGCCGCCGTGCAGCGCACCCACAGCTACGACAATGCCGCAGCGGCCTTGGAGCTCGGCATCGTGCTGACCACTGTCTCGGTGATCGCGACGTCGGAGCTGCTGCTGATCGCCGCGATCGGTCTTGGCGGCATCGGGCTGGTGCTGGCGCTGCTCGGCTGGCTGGCGCCCGCATACGGCGCCTTGCTATGACGCATGAGCGCCCTCACCCGTAATCCAGCGGCACGCAGCCGGTCACGCCAAGCCGCTCCAGATGCGCCGCGACCCGCAACCCCAGCGCCTCCGCGAAGGGCCGCGTGATGACCTGCACGCCGATCGGCAGCGTGCCGGTATCCAGCACCGGCACCGACACCACCGGCAGCCCGACGAAGCTGATCGGCTGCGTATACAGCCCCATGTTGGCGCGGGCGGAGACCTCCACCCCGTCGAGCAGGATGGTGGCGCGATCGCGCCGCGGCGCCGGAAACGGTGTGGCGGGCGCCAGCAATACGTCGAACGCCTCGAACGCGGCCAGCATCTGGCGGCGATACCAGGCGCGGAATCGCTGCGCCTGGACCAGCACCGGCGCCGGCAGCATGGCCCCGGCCAGCAGCCGCTCCCGCGTCGCCGGATCATAGTCTCCGGCTCGCGTGCGCAGGTTCGCCAGATGCAGCGCGCCTCCTTCGGCAGCCGTGATGCAGAAGGCAGCCGAACGGGCGCGCGCCGTCTCCGCCACCTCCACATCCCGCGCGCCCCCAAGCGCCAACGCCACGCGCGCGACCGCCTCCAGCGCCTGCGCCGACGCCCCCTGGACGAACCAGCCGGCCAACCTGCCGACACGCAACGCGCCAGCCGGCGCCAGCAGGCCTGGCGTGGCAGGCTCGGGATCGCGTGCGGCCAGCACCGGATCGGCCGCATCCGCTCCCTGCATCGTGTCATAGGCCAGCGCCAGTTCCCGCACGCTGCGCGCGAACGGCCCGACATGGTCCAGGCTGTAGACGAACGGGTAGGTGCCGGTGCGCGGCAGCCGTCCGTAGGTCGGCTTCAGGCCATACACGCCGCAGAGCGACGCCGGCACCCGGATCGAGCCGTTGGTGTCCGAGCCGAGCGCCACCGACACCAGCCCCGCCGCCACGGCCGCCGCCGAACCGCCCGACGAGCCGCCGGCAAGGCAGGCCGGATCATGCGGGTTGGCGGTGGCCCCGTAATGGGCGTTCTCGGTGGAGAAGCCATAGGCGAACTCGTCCATGTTCAGGCAGCCGAGCAGGATCGCCCCCGCCGCGCGCAGCCGCGACACGACCGTCGCGTCACGCGCCGCCGCCGGGTCGGCGGCCAGGATACGCGATCCCGCCAGCGTGACGACGCCCCCGACTGCGAACAGGTTCTTGACCGCGAAGGTCATGCCGGCGAGCGGACCCGGTGCCTCGCCTTGCGCCAGCCGCGCATCGAGCGCCCGTGCCTGCTCCAGCGCCGACGCGCCGAGCACGGTCGTGAAGCAGTTCAGCAGAGCGTCGTGCCGTCCGATGCGGTCGAGCGCCGCACCGACGCGCTGCTCGTTACTTGAGCTTGGGCTCATGCCCGGGTTCATGCCCTGAACACGGCCGCGATTTCCTCCTCGGCGGGAAGCGTGAAGCTCATCACGTTCGCCGCGTGGGATTGCAGCAGCGCCAGGTTGTCCGCGACACCCGCCAGCATCGCGGGATCGATCGACAGATCCAGGAAGGCCGCAGCCCCCAAGGCGAGATTTCGCCGATCGGCCGCCTCCATCAGGACGATCCTTGCAGCAAGGCCGCTCCCAGCTCGACGCTGCTCAGGACGAAGCCGAAGCATTGCCGGATATTATACAGCGTCGCCTGGGTGCAGAACTCCGGCGAAGTGGTCGCCGCGCAATCCTCCACGAGCAGGCAGTCATAGCCGAGGAAGTTGGCATCCTGCAGCGTCGCCATCACGCACTGGTCGAGGTTGACGCCCCCGAACAGCAGGCTGCGCACGCCGAGATTGCGCAGGATGCTGTCCAGCGCCGTGTCCCAGAAGCCCGACATGCGGTATTTCGCGAGATGGATGTCGGTGGGCCCGACCGCCAGCCCGTCCACCACGGCCGCACTCCAGCTTCCGAGCTCCAGCACCCTCGACCCATGTCCGGGCAGGGCGTCGCCCAGCCCGACTCCCTCGCCACTCGGGTTATAGACATGCAGCAGGGCCGGGCTGAGGTTGAGCCGGTCCGGCCGGTTGCCCCAGTTCACCCAGATGACCGGTACCCCGCTGGCGCGCAACGCGGGCAGCAGCGCCGCCAGAGGTGCTACCGGTGCCTGCGCCGGCGCCACGTCGACGCCGATATGGCCGAGCCAGCCGTCCGGGTGGCAGAAGTCGTTCTGCATGTCGATCACCAGCATCGCGCTGCGGGCCAGATCGAAACGCACCGCTTTCGGGCTCGCCGCCACCTCGACCGGCCGCGGCGGCAACGGCGGCCGGGTCATGTCGACCAACGCCCGCGTCACCCGCCACTGGTTGGCCGCGGCCGAGCCGAGCGGGATCACAGCGCGCCCAGCACGGAGCGATCCTCGTCATCGAGCTGCATCGGGATGCCGCCCCGGATCAGCTCGGCAAACCCCTCGTTCGGAACCATGATCGTTAGGGTGTAGAGCTTCCCCGAGCCGGTATTCTCCACCACATGCTCCGATCCCGGCCGCAGCAGCATCGCCGAGCCGCGGCCCAGGGGGACACTCGCGCCCTCGCAGCGCGCCACCCCCTCGCCATGCAGCACGTAGAACATCTCATGCGCCCGGCTGTGCATGTTCGGCGGCGTGGCGCCTCCGACGGTGAAGATCTCCACCACCGCCACGGTCTCGAACCCTTCGCCCTCCTGGTCGAACAGCAGCACGAAGTAGTTCGTGTCGTCCGGTCCGATCCGGAACACCGGCGCATCCAGGGCGGTCTTGAGACAGATCGGCGATAGCATGGTCGTTCCTGTCGATGCCATGACGCGGAGACGAGCAAAGCCCATGCCAACGTTAACGCCGGCTTGAGAATGCGCTGCTGCGGATGACCGTCGCAGTAGCATTTTCAAGCGGGCATTCAGAGGTGGCTCCAACCGGTCCGCCTGAAGGCCAGCGCCTCGCCTGCGCCATCCAGCACACGGACCGAAGGCAGTCCCGGCCGCATCGTGCCGATCCGCGTCACCACGACACCGGTGCGCCGCGAAAGCTCCAGCAGGGCCGTCTCGTTGTCCGCCGGCACCGACAGCAGCAGTTCATAATCATCGCCGCCGGTCAGGCAGGTCTCCAGCCAGCCGGGGCCGGCTGCGCGCCCTGGTGCGGAAAGCGGCACCAGGGCCGCCTCGATGACGGCGGCAAGCCGGCTTTCGCGGCAGATATGCCCGCAGTCCTGGACCAGCCCGTCCGAGACGTCCATGGCCGCGTTGGCGATCCCGTGCAGCCCCTCGCCGAAGCTCAGGCGCGGCTCCGGCCGCCGGTAGCGGTCCGCCAGAAACGTGCTCGCCTCATCTCCCAATCCGTCCAGACGCCCCTGCAGCACCGCCAGCCCGAGCGCCCCGTCGCCGATGCTGCCCGTCACCCAAACGCCATCCCCGTCCCTGGCACCGCCACGGCGCAGGATGCGTCCCGGTTCGGCATGTCCCAGGATGGTGAGCGACAGCACCAGCGGCCCTCGCGGGACCCGCGTGGTATCGCCGCCAAGCAGATGCACGCCGAAGATGTCCTGGTCCAGGGCCAGGCCGGTGCAGAAGGCCTCGAACCAGGTCTCGGTCATGTCGCCGGGCAGCGCCAGCGTCAGCAGATAGCCCAGGGGCCGCGCGCCCATCGCCGCGAGATCCGACAAATTCACCCGCAGCAGCTTGCGCCCGACCGTCTCCGGCGGGTCGTCGGGCAGGAAATGCACGCCCTGGACCATCGCGTCGGCGGCCACCACCAGCAGCCGTCCGGCCGGAGGCACGAATGCGGCGGCGTCGTCGGTCAGGTTGAGCGCGCCTGGTCCCACCAGCGGGCGGAAATAGCGGGCGATGAAGCCGAACTCCGGCGGCAGCGGATCCGCCGTATCGGTCATGGATCCGGACGCTGGGCGAAGTCCTGTGGCCGCAGCAGCCGGCCCAGGACATCGAGCAGGCCGTTGACCATGCGCGGCTCGTCACCGGAAAAGAACCCGTGCGCGACATCGAGATACTCGTTGATCACCACCCGCCCGGGCGGTCCGTCCTGCATGGTCAGCTCGGCGCCCGCCGCCCGCAGCAGGGCACGCAGCACCGGGTCGAGCCGGGCCAGCGGCCAGTCCGCCGGGAGCGCCTCGACCAGCATCCGGTCGAGCCGGTCCTGCTCCAGCACCGCCGTGCGCACGATGCGATTGAACAGGACCACGTCCGCATCCGGCACCCGGCCCTCCTCGTAGCCGCCGCTGCCGGGCAGCTCGCCCAGGCGATGGCGAACGAACTGGTCGATCACCGCTTCGGGATTTTCCGCCGCCTGTTCGCTCTGGAACAGCGCCTGCACCGCGCCCACCCGTGCCGCCGTGCGCGGACGGGTCCTGGGTGCCCGTCGGCCAGAGGCATTGCCATCACTCATTTACTGTCGCCCAAGGCATTGTCGCTCATGGGCGCTTCATCGGCCCTTTTACCTCGGAAGGTCCAGCCTCGACCGAGACTTCCGGCTCCAGCACCGGCACCCCCGCTGTCTGAACCATAGGGCTGGTCAGCGAGCCGAGAATGGTCTCGAAGTCGCGCGCCTCGCGGAAATCCCGGTAGACGCTGGCGAAACGGACATAGGCGACGGCGTCGACCTCGCGCAGCGTGTCCATCACCAGCTCGCCGAGCTGCTTGCTGGGGATCTCGTTCTCGCCGGACGCCTCGAGCTGACGGACCAGGCCGTTGACGATGCGCTCGATACGCTCCTCGTGGATCGGCCGCTTGCGCATGGCGATGCGTATCGACCGCGCCAGCTTCTCGCGCTCGAACGGCACACGGCGGCCATCGACCTTGAGCACCACGAGCTCGCGCAGCTGCACCCTCTCGATGGTCGTGAAGCGCTGGCCGCAGGTCGGGCAGAAACGCCGCCGGCGTATCGCGGCGGCATCCTCGTTGGGCCGGCTGTCCTTAACCTGGGTATCCTCATGGCCGCAGAATGGGCAGCGCATGGCCGGTCGCAATCCTTGACATGGGAGTATCGACGCTAGGTGCCCGTTGCCACTTGCCCTGACAAGATGGGTCATCCGACAATGGCCGAGCCAGTCGGTTGCAGGAGTTGCCCAAATGAGAATATCCGCGGGATCGGCCCTGGTCCTGTTGCTGGCAGGCCTCACGCCGATCGTGGCGACAGCCGCTACTCCGGCCGGCATCTCGATTTCCGGCCAGTGGATGCGTGCGCTGACCAGCGGCCTGCCCGCCGCCGGCTACTTTACCCTGACCAACGGGCTGGACCATCCCGTGCAGCTCATCAGCGCCGCCTCGCCCGCCTGCGGCAGCCTGACCCTCCACCAGACCACCCTTCGGCACAGCATGAACGCCATGAGCGCGCTCGATCCCGCCAACCCTGAAGGCGGCATGCAGCCTCATGACTCCATGCCGGGCGGCTCGATGGCCTCGATGCAGGCGGTCGCCGCCGTGCCGGTGCCGGCGCATGGCAGCATCCGCTTCACGCCGGGCGGCTATCACCTGATGTGCGAGCAGCCGAGCGACGCCGTACGCCCGGGCCAAGCCGTTCCAATCACGCTGGGGCTCGGCGACGGCAGCAGGATCGCCATCGATTTTCCCGTCAGAGGCCCGCGCGGATAAAGACGGCGCCGACGGATGTCATCCCAGCCCTCGGCGCGTGTCCGCCGCACGCAGCGGACCGCCTTGCTGCTGCTGGTCGCGACCGGCGCCGTGAACTATGTCGACCGCGCGACGCTTGCCGTGGCCAACCCGCTGGTCCGGCATGATCTCGGCATCTCCATCCGCGGCATGGGGCTGCTGCTGTCGGCCTTCCTCTGGGCCTATGCCTTCGCGCAGCTTCCGGCGGGCGCCCTGGTGGATCGGCTGGGCCCGCGCCGGATGCTCTCGCTGGGAGTGGCGCTCTGGTCGGTGGCCCAGATCCTCGGCGGCCTGGTCGGCGGCTTCGGCCAGTTCTTTGCCGCCCGCGTGCTGCTCGGCATCGGCGAGGCACCGCAATCCCCGGCCAGCGCGCGCATCGTCCGCGACTGGTTCAACATACGCGCACGCGGCACCGCGACCGGCATCTGGAACTGTTCCTCGACGCTGGGCTCGGCAATCGCGGTGCCTCTGGTGACGGTCCTGATGCTGCGATTCGGCTGGCGCTGGATGTTCGCCACCATGGGCATCGCCGGCCTGCTGCTCGGCGGCGCCTTCCATGTCCTGCATCGCGATCCCGCCGAAGTGCCGCTCGACGACACCGAGCGCGCGCATCTGGACGAAGGCGGAAGCGCCGGTTCGCCCGTGACCTTCCGCGAGTGGCGCCGGCTGTTCGCCTACCGCACCAGCTGGGGCATGATCGCCGGCTTCTTCGGCTGCATCTACGTGCTCTGGATCTACAATGCCTGGCTGCCCGGCTATCTGGAGACCGACCGGCACATGAGCATCGCGCGCACCGGCTGGATCGCGGCGATCCCGTTCCTGTTCGGCGTCGCCGGCAGCCTGACCGGTGGCCGGCTGGTCGACTGGCTCGTCACCCGCGGCGTCTCGCCGATCGACAGCCGCAAATACCCGATGGCGATCGCCCTGCTCGGAACATCGGTCTTCACCCTGCTCACCGCCGAAGTGCGCAGCAACGAGGTCGCGATCGGCTGCATCTCGGTCTCGCTGTTCCTGATCTATGTCTCGACCGCTACCGCCTGGGCGATGGCGCCGGTCGCGGCCCCGGGCAACTGCACCGCCTCGCTCGGCGCCATGCAGAATTTCGGCGGCTATGTCGGCGGCGCGCTGGCACCCACCGTCACCGGGATCATCGGCCAGGC
>CAXSEE010000135.1:0-2293 GCA_964235615.1 uncultured Acetobacteraceae bacterium
TGCCGAACGCCAGCGCGCCCAGCGCGCCGTGCGTGGAGGTGTGGCTGTCGCCGCAGACGATGGTCATGCCCGGCAGCGAAAGCCCCTGCTCCGGACCGACGATGTGCACGATGCCCTGCTGGGCCGACAGCAGCGGGAAATACGGCACCCCGAACTCGGCCACGTTACGCTCGAGGGTCTCGATCTGCAGCCGGCTTTCCGGCTCCTCGATGCGCTCGCGCCGGTCGCTGGTGGGCACGTTGTGGTCGGCGACCGCGATGGTCGCATCCGGCCGGCGCACCGCACGCCCGTTCATTCTCAGGCCCTCGAACGCCTGCGGGCTGGTCACCTCATGGACGAGGTGACGATCGATATAGAGCAGGGCGGTGCCGTCATCGAGTTGCTCGACGACATGGCTCTGCCAGATCTTGTCGAACAGGGTTTGACCGGACATTGCAGGACTTCCTCCAGGGATCCGGGACCCCGGAGGCCAGACCCCGCCCGGAGGGTCCCGGACCCCGATTGGCTACCGGTTGAGCGTCGTCTTATTCGGCGGCACCAGCTGGGGCGGCCGCCGGTGCCACGTCACGGGCGCGCTCGGCGATACGCGCGGACTTGCCGCGACGGCCGCGCAGGTAATAGAGCTTCGCGCGGCGGACGTCGCCGCGTCGCACGACGACGATCTCGGCGATGGTCGGCGCATACAGCGGGAACACGCGCTCGACGCCTTCGCCGTAGGAAATCTTGCGCACGGTGAAATTGCTGTTCAGCGCCTTGTTCGAGCGCGCGATACAGACGCCCTCATAGGCCTGGACGCGGGCGCGCTCGCCTTCGACGACCTTGACCATGACGCGGACGGTGTCGCCGGGTACGAATTCCGGAACCGGACGGGCGGCGGTGAGGCGCGCGATCTGCTCCGCCTCGTATTGCTGGATGACGTTCATAGTCGGGGTCCTTCCGGGTTCGGTCAGTTACGCGGCCCTGCCGGGATCGGCAAGGCGCTTGGCGATGAAAGCTGGGGTGATCGGGATAGATGCGGAGCGGGCCGCGAGAGATGGCGCTCCCACAGGTCGGGCCGGCGCAGTTGCGTGTCACGCTCGGAGGCGGCGCGGCGCCAGGCGGCGATAGCGGCGTGGTTGCCGGACAGCAGGATGTCCGGCACCGCGAGGCCCTGCCATTGCGCCGGCTTGGTGTAATGCGGGTATTCGAGTAGCCCCGCGGAGAAGCTTTCCTCGACGCCGCTCCCGTCGCCGCCCATCACGCCGGGCAGCAGACGGACCACGGCATCCAGCAGCACCAGCGCCGCCGGCTCGCCGCCGGAAAGCACATAGTCGCCGATCGAGACCTGCTCGATGCCGCGCGCGTCCAGCACCCGCTCGTCGATGCCCTCGTAGCGGCCGCAGAGCAGCACGACACCAGGACCCGCGGCATAACGGCGGATGTCGTCCTGCACCAGGCAACGGCCGCGCGGGGTCGGATACAGCACGGGTCGCGGGTCATCGGCCCGCACGTGGGCCGCCAGTGCCGCGTCCACCACGTCGGCACGCATCACCATGCCGGCGCCGCCGCCGAACGGCGTGTCATCGACGCTGCGATGACGGCCCAGGCCATGCGCCCGCAGGTCATGCGCCGCGAGCGACCAGATCCCGCGCGACATCGCACGTCCGGCCAACGAGAGCCCGAGCGATCCCGGGAACATCTCCGGGAACAGGCTGAGGATGGTCGCGTGCCAAGTCATGCGGCCAGCCTGGTCATGGAGACTGATCGGTCGGCAGTTCGCCCGGCATCTCGATCTCGTCGGGACGCACGATCAGCAGCCGTCCCGCGGCGAGGTCGATCTCCGGCACGCAGGCGCGGGTGAACGGCAACATCACGCTGCGCCCGACATGGCCGATCTCCAGGCTGGTGCCGGCGCCATAGTCATGCACCGCCAGCACTGTGCCCATCGGCCGCTCGATGCCCTCGATCCGCTCGCGCGCCGACAGCCCGACCAGGTCGGCGAGGTAGAACTCCTCCTCGTCCGGATCGGGCAGCAGGTCGCGGTCGACATAGAGCCGGCGGTTGACCAGCGCACTCGCAGCGTCGCGGTCGCCCAGGCTGCGGCCTTCCTGGTCGGTCAGCTCGGCGATGCCCTCGCCGCGCCAGCGCACGTTCCAGAGCTTGCCGCGGTCGTCATGCAGCGCGCCGTAGGCGGTCAGGTCGGACGGCACGGCGGCATAGCTGTGCACGCGCACCAGCCCCCGCACGCCATGCGGCCGTCCCACCACACCCATCAGGATACGCTGCCCGCTCATCGTCAGTTAAGGTCTCGCTG
>CAXSEE010000135.1:2393-4312 GCA_964235615.1 uncultured Acetobacteraceae bacterium
CCGCTCATCGTCAGTTAAGGTCTCGCTGCCCGCTCATCGTCAGTTAAGGTCTCGCTGCCCGCTCACCCTAATGGATTACGCTGCGGCCGGAGCGTTGGCGGCGGCGCGCTCCTGGGCCTTCTTCTTCGGCAACGGCTGCTTGGTCTGCTCGCGGAAGACGGGCTTCGGCGCCAGGCCGGCATTGCCGAGAAAGCGCGCGACGCGGTCGGTCGCCAGCGCGCCTTCGGACAGCCAGTAGGTGATGCGCTCGCCGAGCAGGCGCACGCGGTCCTCATGCTCGGCCGGCAGCATCGGGTTGTAGCTGCCGACGCGCTCGATGAAGCGGCCGTCGCGCGGCGAGCGGCTGTCGGCCACGACGATGTGGTAATAGGGACGCTTCTTGGCGCCGGCACGGGCAAGGCGGATCTTGAGGCTCATGGAAACTCCGATGGTCTGATCTTGTGGGTTGCTTAGTGAGGACGCTGGTTGGGACCGCGCTGCGGCGAGCCCATCCCTTTCGGCATGAGAGCGGACATGCCATGGCGCATCAGGCCCTTGACGCCGATCTTGCTGATCCGCTTCATCATCGTCGACATGTCGTCGAACTGCTTGAGCAGGCGGTTGACCTCCTGCACTGTAGCCCCCGAACCCGCGGCGATGCGCTTCTTGCGGCTCGCCTTGATGATCTCCGGCGTGCGCCGCTCGGCCTTGGTCATCGACGAGATGATCGCCGTGTGGCGCTTGAGGATCGAGGTGTCGAGATCCTTGCCCGCGAGCTGGCTCTTCATCTGGCCCATGCCCGGAAGCATGTCGAGAATGCCGGAGATCGAGCCCATCTTGTTGATCTGCTTGATCTGGGCTGCATAATCGTCGAGATCGAACTTGCCGCGGAGCATCTTGAGGGCGAGCTTCTCGCTCTCCTCGTGATCGAGCGTGTCGGAAGCCTTCTCGACCAGGCCGGCAAGGTCGCCCAGTCCGAGGATGCGGCCGGCGACCCGCTCGGGATGGAACTCCGCCAGCGCATCGAGCTTCTCGCCGGAACCGATCAGCTTGATCGGCGCCCCCGTCACGTGGCGCATCGACAAAGCCGCACCGCCGCGCGCATCGCCGTCCATGCGCGTCATGACGATACCGGTGACGCCGACCGCCTCGTTGAAGACGCGCGCCGTGTTGACCGCATCCTGGCCGGTCATCGCATCGACCACCAGCAGGGTCTCGGCCGGGTTGGTGGCGGCGCGTATCTGCCGCACCTCCTCCATCAGCGCCTCGTCGATCGACAACCGGCCCGCGGTGTCGAGGATGACGATGTCGAAGCCCTCGCGCCGGCCGGTCTCCATCGCCCGGATCGCGATCTGCACCGGCGTCTGGCCGGGAATGATCGGCAGCGAAGGCACGCCCGCCTGGGTCGCCAACTGAGCCAACTGCAACTGCGCCGCCGGACGCTGGGTATCCAGGCTCGCCAGCAGCACGCGACGACGCTCGCGGCCCGCCAGGCGCAGCGCCAGCTTGCCCGACGTCGTGGTCTTGCCGGAGCCTTGCAGGCCGACCATCAGGATCGGGATCGGCGCCGCGGCATTGAGATTGAGCGGCACCGCGCCGGCGCCGCCGAGCGCCTCGATCAGCGCGTCGTTGACGATCTTGGCCACGGCTTGGCCGGGCGAGATGCTTTCCAGCACCTCGGCGCCGATGGCGCGCTCGCGCACCCTGCTCACGAAGTCCTTGACGACCGGAAGTGCTACGTCGGAGTCGAGCATCGCCAGCCGCACTTCGCGCAGCGCTTCGGAGACATCAGCCTCGGACAGCGCACCGCGCGAGCGGAGACGGTCGAACACTCCGGTCATCTTGCCCGACAGGCTGTCGAACATACGCTTGTCCCCAATAGATGACGCGCCGCTGCGCGAGCCTTCGCGGAGCGACGTGATAATGGATGGGTGGCTTAG
>CAXSEE010000135.1:4412-12099 GCA_964235615.1 uncultured Acetobacteraceae bacterium
ACGCGCCGCTGCGCGAGCCTTCGCGGAGCGACGTGATAATGGATGGGTGGCTTAGAAGGCCGACGCTGGACTGTCAAGAATTAGGGCAGGGTCTCAGTTTGAAAGCCGGCTTTCGACCCGAAGCGGCCATGCGAGTGGGTGTTGCGCATTATCAGAAGCAGACATTGCCGCGGCGCGGAGGCCTGACGGCGACATGGGTTAGCGCCACCTGGGTGTGCGGTGCCTGCAACAGTGTTGCTATGGCCGTGCTGATGTCGGAACCGCGGGAGTTGGGAAGAAGCCGGTCACCCTGACGATCCGCCCGTCCAGGCCGTATTCCGCCACGCTGGCACCCGGGACCATCTCGGCACCGTTGGCGTCGTATAGCGCCCAGTGCGCCAGCGACCACCCGTGGTGGAATAGATAGCTGTGGTTGCGGAAGACCGTGCCCGGCATGTCGGAGCGGAACTGCTCGATCTTGCCCGTGATCGCGTTCCTACCCTCCCAGACACCATCAGGATCGGAGTAGACGCATCCGTCTGCGAGACTCTCGTCCAGCAGCCGCGTACGGTCGGCAGCCGTCGTGTCGGCCCAAGCGGCCTGGTACGTGGACCAGGTCGTGCGGCGGGCTTCGTCGTGCATCTCTGTTCCTTCCGGGAATGGTTTGCCGTTCATCGAACGAGCGGCGTCTTGATCCAGGAAAGCGGTCAGCGACGGAAGGATGTCCGGAAGAAAGTCTATGTTGCCGGTTGGGCAACGTCCCAGAACGGCGAAACCCTCGAAAGGAAGTCGAGTACGGCTTTCGTGCGCGGTGGAGGCGCACGCTGTCCCAGCCGCACGACCGACAGGCTGGTTTCTTCCACCCGACGGTCAGGCATGATCTCGACGACGGCGCCGGTGCGGATGTCCTCGAGGCCGAGCCAGATCGGCGCCCAGCTGATCCCGACGCCGGCGCGCACCATCGCCCAGCCAGCGTCCCCGTCATCGAAGACGAGCCGACCCTGGGGCGTGTAACGCCGGGTTCCGGTATCATCGCTGGGCTCCCGGAACTGCCACGGCACGACACGGCCGGTCGCGGGATTCCGGAAGGCGATCTGTTCGTGAGCGGGAAGCTCCGCCGGCGTCGCTGGCGTGCCGCGGCGTCGCAGATAGGCGGGTGATGCACAAAGGATCCACGGAAACGTTCCCAGGCGGCGCACCAGATGGCCCGGCAGTCCCTGGACGGAACCGGACCGGATGGCGATGTCCACCCCATCCGCGCTGAGATCCGCGAGCGTATCCTGGAGGCTCAGCTCGACGGCGAGATCGGGGTGCTCGTCCAGAAGCCGGGGAATGAGCGGCACGAGGCAGGCTCTCGCGAACGCGCTCGGCGCGCTGATCCGGACGCGACCGGACACTCCCCGCGCGCCGATCGCCGCCAACGAACCATCGAGACGCTCGACCTGTCGCAGCAGCTCGCGAACCTCATCGAGGACCTGTTCTCCCTCGCTGGTAAGTGACAGACCATGGGTGGTGCGATGGAGCAGGCATACGCCGTGGGCCTGCTCGATGCGACTGACGGACTTGGAGATCGCCGATGTGGTGGTGCCAGCCCGCCGCGCCGCTTCCGCGAACGTCCCGGCGTCCACGACGCCAGCGAAACGGAGGAAGTCATTCAAGTGAGCCATCGACGGGATTCTCAGCATAAACGCAGCATACGGCGCGGCGTCATTCCCAGGCCATGCGAGCCGAGGAGGTGGCGATGCGCACCGCCAAACCCAGGTCCCGCAAGATGGCCGTACGGGCTCCGGGACGAGCCAAAACCACCTGCCGTCGCACCTCAGAGCGGACTGTCCGCTAACCACCACAAGCCGACACTTGAACTTTGACACTACCAAAATCAGGCAGCGGGCGTTGCCTCATGCCTCCGCGTAAGGATTCTTGGTCCCCCGCATCTGCAGGCGGATCGGCGTCCCCGGCATGTCGAAATGCGTGCGCAGCCCGTTGACCAGGTAGCGCTGGTAATCCTCGGGCAGCAGTTCGGCGCGGGTGCCGAAGATGATGAAGGTGGGCGGCCGTGCCTTGGCCTGGGTCATGTAGCGCAGCTTGAGGCGCCGGCCCTGGACCAGCGGCGGCTGGTGGCGTTCCAGCGCGCCCTCGAACCAGCGGTTGAGCGCTCCGGTCGAGACCCGCTTGTTCCACACGTCGTGGGCCGCGCGCACCGTCGGCAGCAGCTTGGCGACGCCGGCCCCGGTCAGCGCGGAGAACGACACCACCGGGATGCCCTTCATCTGCGCCAGCGAGAACTCGATCCGGTCCGAAATAGCCTTGCGGGTGAGGATCCGGTCCTCGACCGCGTCCCACTTGTTCAGCGCCAGCACGCAGCCGCGTCCCTCGCGCTCGATCAGGCGGGCAATTTGAAGGTCCTGCTCATGCACGCCCAGCGTCGCGTCGAGGGTCAGCACCACGATCTCGGCCATCTTGAGCGCCTCGATCGAGGCCGACACCGACATCTTCTCCAACGGCAGGTCGATGCGCGCCTTCTTGCGGAGGCCGGCGGTGTCGACCAGCTCGATCGGCCCGTGCGCGTCGGCCAGCATCACGGCGACGGAGTCCCGCGTCAGTCCCGGCTCCGGACCGGTGATCATGCGCTCCTCGCCCAGCAGCCGGTTGAGCAGGGTCGACTTGCCCGCGTTCGGCCGTCCGACGATCGCCAGCCGCAACGGCCCCGGCGGACGCGGCGGCACCTCTCCCTCCTCCAGGAACAGCGGCTCGTCCGGCTCATCGCCGCTCGGGGACTCCGGCGGCATGCGGTCGGCGATCTCGCCCATCAGGTCTGCCAGTCCCTCGCCATGCTCGGCGGAGACCGCAATCGGCGTGCCGAGCCCGAGGCTGTAGGCCTCCAGCGCCGCGTTCGAGCCGCTGCGCCCCTCCGCCTTGTTGGCGATCAGCAGCACCGGGCAATTCTGTTTTCGCAGCCAGGCCGCGAAATGCTTGTCCGCGGGCGTGATGCCGGCACGGACGTCGATGCAGAACAGCACCAGGTCGGCCTGCGACACCGCCGTCTCCGACGAGGCGCGCATGCGGCCATAGAGGCTCTCGGGTGCAGACTCCTCCAGGCCGGCGGTGTCGATCAGCTTGACCCGGCGGCCGCGCAGCATCGCCTCCGCCTCCTTGCGATCGCGTGTGACGCCGGGAGTGTCCGCGACCAGCGCGTGGCGGCGGCCGGACAGCCGGTTGAAGATGGTGGACTTGCCGACGTTGGGACGACCGACGATGACCACGACCGGGAGGGCTGCTTCAGCCATAGGCGGTCAGCCTGCCGTCGTCGGTGACCACCAGAAGCAGCCCCTGCGCCACCGTGGGCGCCAGCGGCGCCGTGGTCTTGAGCCTGAGGGTCTCGCCGATCTTGCCGCTGACCGCATCGACGCTGATGATGCCCTGCCTGGGGAAATCGCTGACGCAGATCAGGCGGCCGTTGGCCAGCACCGGCCCATTCCAGACGATCGGCTGCTTCTGGCTTTTCGACTTCTGGAAGCGCGGCAATATCGTCACCCAGCGCACATGGCCGCTGATCCTGTCGAGGCAGGCGAGCTGCTGGTCGGCCGAGAGCAGGAACAGCCAGTTGCCGGCGACGACCAGCCCGTCCTTGCCGCCGACCGTCCGCTCCCACAGCCTGCGGCCCGAACGCATGTCGATCGCGGTCAGCACCTGTCCCACGCTGATCACGTAGGCGGTGCCGCCGGCGATTACCGGCAGTCCATGGATCGAGGAGAAATCCATGATCGAGTCGCGTCCGCCGGCAGCGCCCAGCGTGTCGCTCCAGACCGGCTCGCCGGTCTCCATGCGGATGGCCGCGACATCGCCGGAGCCGAAGCCGGCCAGTGCCACGTTGTCGACAATCGCCGGCGCCGGCTGGCCGAACACGATGGTGGCCGAAGCGCTGGCGGAATAGGTCCAGATCTGGCGGCCATCGGTGGTGTCCAGCGCGACCAGCCGCTCGTCGATGGTGCCGAACACCATCCGGCTGCCCACGACGGTCGGCGCGGAGCGGCCCGGCGTGCCGACATCGACGCGCCACTTGATCTCGCCGGTCTTGGCGTCGAGCGCCAGCGACTCCGCAACACCGTCGACCACGTAGACGATCCCGTCCGCGACCGTCAGGCCGCCGCCGAGGTTCGACGAGCGCATCTTCTTCGGCTTGGTCGGCGTGTGCCAGATCCGCTCGCCGGTCTCCAGCGCGAAGGCAGTGATCACGCCTTCCGCATCCATGCTGTAGACGCGCCCATAGGCCACCACCGGCTGGGCGGCGAGCACCCCGCCGTTGGTGCCGACGCCGATCGGCACGGACCAGCGCTGCTTCATGCCGGACAGCTCGGCGTTGACCGCCTCGTGGCTCGGCACCCGTCCGGGCTGCGGCCACTCCGGCACCGGCACGGCCGCGGACAGGCTGATCGGCGCGTTGTCGGAGGGATCGACGGTCAGCCCGGCACCGGTGGCGAGCACGTTCTCGCGCTTGCCGACGATGATCGGCTTCTCGTCCTCGTCGAATATGCCGCAGCCGGCCAGCGGGGCCGCCAGTGCCGCCGCCGCCGTCATCAGCGCGGCACGCCGGGAGAGAGTGGGACGCGGGTCGAAACCCGATTTGGTCTTTGGCAAGCTGGTCATCCGCCGGTCTTTGTCTTGTCGCCAGTTGTCTTATCAAGGGTGTCGCCGAGGCCGCCGGCGCGAGTGCGCAGGCCTTCGGGTGCTGCTCCGTCCTCGCTGAGTTCGGCCAGCTTACGCTTCGCGTCGGCCACATGTCCCAGACGCAGGTCGATCTCGGCATCGAGCTCCTGGGCCAGCGCGCGCCACGGACTGCCGGGGATGCCGAGCGTCCCGAGACGCGACTTCAGCACGGCCGGATCGCCGCTATCGACCTGGTGCTGCACCCACAACAGGCTGGCCAGGCCGCGAAACGTGGCATCGGCGCCGGTATCGTCATGCAGGGCGTCCCAGAAGCCGAGCGCCTTTTCATGCTCGCCGGTATCCCAGGCGATCTGGGCCTGGCGAAGACGGGCCAGGGTGCGGAAGCCCTCCGGCCCGCGCGCCGCCACCTGGCCGAACAGCCGGGCTGCGTCGGCCTGCGCAGGGCTGGGACCGCTCGTGCCGGGATGCAGCGTGCTGTCGGCCTGCTTGGTCGCGGCGAAGAAGGCCGACGCGGTCGCCGCGGCGAGCTGCCGATGGCGGAAGAGCTGATACTGCCAGATGCCCGCCGCGATCGCCGCGATCAGGATGACGGCGATCGCGAGCATGCCATAGCGCCGTCCGGCGGCACGCAGCCGCTCCGCGCGCAGGTCCTCGTCGACCTCCTTGAAGATGTCGTCGGCCACGTCCGCCCTGTTCTCCATCTCTGCCGCCTTGGGCTGCCACGGGTTGATGGCGACCCAGGCATCCGGCCAACCACCTGGAAGCATTCCCGGCGTCAGGCCGGGCCGGACCATAGCGGCGGCATCACGCCTCGGCAAACGGGACCGGCACAGGCCGGATTTCCAGCCTGCACGCGCGGCAACGGTTTCTTTACCTTGAGCTGTTCCAATGGCCCTCGTCATGAGCCATGCAACCAGACCGACCCGCCGCCCACGCCCGCCGGCCCGCATGATGCTGGGTTGTCTTGAGGCCGGCTGCCTCGCCGGCTTGCTTATTGGATTCCTGGGCGGCTGCGTGCCGGTGTTTCACCGGACCCTTCCGGATCTGGTCTATTCCGGCGTCACGGGTCGCGACTGCTCGATGGTGCGGCTCGATCGCGGCGACAGCTACTGCCGCCTGGTCGACCCGCCGCTGCCGCCACAGCCCTACTGCACGCACAGCCTGGCGGGGATCGATTGCTGGGCGCAGCCCGAGCGCATGCCCAACCTGCCGCCCCAGGTCGCCGAGCTGCCGCACGAGCCGACCGCCGAGCAGAACCGGGTCCGCCTCGCCCGCTGGCCAACCGACTTGCAATAGGCCTTTCCTTGCCGCCCGCCTATTTCGCTCCCAGCTTCTGGTTCGCTCCCAGCCTCTGGTTCGCTCCCAGCCTCTGGCCGGCAGCCCGGAGTTGTGCCGACAAGGCGCCGAAGTTCCCGGCGATACGTTTCTGCACCGATGCGGCGACGGCGTTAATCGACGCCATGCGCAGCCGCGCGTCGTTGCTGATGGCGCTCTGGTCCGCAACGGCCCGCCTGCTGACGCAGCCGCTATAGGCACGCGCCGCCTTGTCATAGGCGCCGACCCTGTCGATGCTGGCGTTGTAGCGGCCGACCGAACCGGACTCGACCGCGGGAGGTGCGGGTTCACGCCCGCAATCCGGCGCGCTCCATCCTGCCTGCGCCGCGAGACCAGGACTTGCGAACACCATCATGCCGGCGATCGCCAGCAGACAGCCCAGTAGATAGCCGTTAGCGATAGATCTCATCGAAGCGGACCTCACGACATCCGGGGATGCCGCCCGGGAAAGTGCCGCATCCGAACGGAGCCACCGCCGTTCGTCAAGACGACCGGAGCCTCCATGCAGCAGTCCTCCAGCACCCGCCCCAAACGCACCAGGTTGGCCGAGATCACCAGCGCCGAGGCCCGCGCACGTCTCGCCGCCGGTCCGGTGCTGCTGCTGCCGCTGGGCAGCCAGGAAGACCAGGGACCGCATGCGCCGATGGGTGACTTCCTGTGCGCCGAACGGATCGCGACCCTGATCGCCGAGCGTGCCTGCCACCAGGGCCATGACACGCTGGTAGCACCTGTGCTGCCCTTCGGCGGGCGCGATTTCTTTGGCAGCGTCCCGGGCGGCATCGCCCTGTCGCAGGAGACCCTGCGCCTGGTGCTGCGCGACGTCACCGGCTGCCTGCTGCGCCACGGCGCCCGCCGCCTGATCGTCGTCAACGGCCATGGCGGCAACGCCCAGGCGATCCATGACGTCACCCAGCAGATCCTGCTGGAGCAGGAGGTGCTGGTGCCGAACTTCCAGCTCTGGCGGATCGCCGGCCAGTTGCTCCCGTCCATCCTCGGGGCCGAGCGGGCGGCAAGAGCCTCGGGTCACGGTGCGGATCCGCTGGCCAGTGTCGCGATGCATCTGTTCCCCGAGCTGATCCGGCCAGAGCTGGTGCCGCAGGCCCCGGCGCCGCCACGATGCGTGTTCGGCCTCGAGGCGGGCAATTTCGGCACCGCCCGGTTCCAGGACGTGGAGATCGGCCTGCCCCTGGAGATCGGCGGCAGCGCCGTCACGGGAGACGCCACGATGTCATCCGCCGGGACCGGTGCCGAGCTGGCCCGACGCCTGGTCGAGATCGGCGCCGGATTGATCGCTCACCTCGTGAGCAATGGCTGGAGCGGAGATACGTAATCCGTAAATTTCGTGCAACGACTTTTCCTTTGTCTTATTTAAGCACATGAATTTCTTCGCACTAGTGTAATAATGAAATATAACACACTGCGCTATTTATTCCGTATCCAGTTTGAACTTGTTACAATATCGCAACTTATATCGGCGTATGGATCTGGGCCGATGTAGGATATGTGGCAGTGAAGCTTCAGGATAACCTTGGTCCATCAGGCCTGGCCCCGCACGGAGCGTGCCCGGCCTGGACCAGCCTGATCGCCATGCACGCGGCCTCCGACAGCATCATTGCCCTGTCCTATCTTTCCGCGCTGCTGGCCCTGATGTGGTTCGTCCGCGGACGCCTGGATACTTCCCGCTCGCTCGCCTACCTGTTTGCCG
>CAXSEE010000136.1:0-11938 GCA_964235615.1 uncultured Acetobacteraceae bacterium
GACCAAGGCTCTGCCCTGGACCCGCTCAAGGCAAAGCCTTGAGAATCCAATCATAGGTTTCCAGAGGCTAAGGCCTTTGGCGGGTCTGGGCAGAGCCCAGCCTTACCTTCCAACGATCATGCTGAAGCGTCGCTCATGGCCTTGCCGGCGTAGAGCACGCGTGCCCGGTCCTTGAAGGCTGTCATCATTCGCGCGCTGGCGTCGTGGAACATCCCCGCCGCCACGTGATCCAGCAGGTGGCTCTTGAACCGGAAATCGATCGCGAAGTCGATCCTCGTCATGTCGCCGTCGGGTGCGAAGCTCCACTCGTTGGTCAAATGCTCCAGAGGTCCGTCGACCGCTCTCACCATGACCTTCCGCGGACGATCGAGATCTACATGGCTGGTGAAACTCTCCGTGAACGGACCGAAGCCGATCTCCAGCAGGGCCACGATCAGCTTCGGCTCGGACCGGCGGACTTGTGCGCCCCGGCACCAGGGAATGAAGTGCGGGTAGTCCTTCACGTCGGCCACCAGATCGAACAGCTGATCCTGGCTGTAGGGTAGAAGCATGTGCTCCTGATGGCTCGGCATCGCATCTTCCTGTTCCGCTCTGGACAGCGACAACTCGTCAGGACCGGATTGGATTACCGACATCCCGCGATCGTGTCGTTCGAGCCGGAGTTAAGGAGGTCCGATCCCGGCTTGGCGTGCCGGCGTATCGTCCATGCGCCCTCCCCTGTATATCCGTGGGATAGGTCTGACAGGGTATCATCCTAATGAAAAATCCGGTTGGCGCCGCGCCGGTTTTCGACGACCTGTTCCGGATGCAGCTCCTCGAGCTGTTCAGGTGGCGGCGGGACGTGCGCCGTTTCCTGACCACACCGCTGCCCTCCGGCGTCATCGGCAGCCTGCTGGATGTGGCCTGTCTCGCGCCGTCGGTCGGGCTGAGCCAGTCCTGGCGCTTCGTCACGGTCGAGGCGCCTGCTCGACGTGCCGCCGTGCGAGCCAATTTCGAGATCTGCAACGCCGAGGCCTTGGCAAACCAGGCTCCCGGGTTGGCCGCGGCCTATGCGCGCCTCAAGCTTGCTGGGCTCGACGAGGCGCCTTGCCACATCGCCGTCCTTGCCGAGCCCGATCCCCGGGAGGGGCATGGCCTCGGCCGCAGGACCATGCCGGAAGCCACGACCTACTCGGCGGTGATGGCCATATACACGCTCTGGCTCACGGCGCGCGCCATGGGTCTGGGCCTCGGCTGGGTGTCGATCCTGGATCCGGCGGCCATCAAGACGATACTGGAAGTGCCTTCGGAGTGGATCTTCATCGGCTATCTCTGCCTGGGCTACCCACAGGCCGAGGACATCATGCCCGAGCTGGAACGCGCCGGCTGGGAGCAGAGGCGAACGGCGGAAGCCGCGCACATCCGACGATGAGGGGCGCGGCTTGGCGTGCTGCCCCGCTGCAACACGATGGAGTTGGCCGCATGAGCTACGTCGCCCTGGCCACCGACGCGTTCGACGAGGTGGTGTATTTCTACGGTGGAGCTGCTCGGCTTTCCCGTCGCCGCGGAGTGGGACCGGGCGAACGGCCGCGGCCGGCGGTTTGATCTCGCCGGCGGCCTCCGGTTGGAGGTGCTGGACCAGCGCGAGTGCCGCCCGCTTCCGCTCGGAACTCCCGGCAGCCGCGTGCATGTCGTCGTCGAGGTGGACGACATCGATGTGGCCCGCAACCGCCTCGCCATCGTCACCCCTGCTCCGGTTGCAGTGTCATAGGGCGCCCGGCTGTTCCAGGTGCGCGACCCCGACGGCGTGGCGGTGACGTTCCCGGCATGTGACCGGGGCCGGCTTGGCCGTTCGCTCAGAACGCAAGGAACAACCAGGACAGCAACGAGAACGGCACCATCGCCAAGGTGAAGCCGCCGGTCATGTCGAGCAGATGCTCATGGCACCATTCGATACCCGGAGCCATCGCCTGACCCAGTGCGGTCAAACCTTGCATAGGCAGGATGGCGCGTAGAGGCTGCTGACGATAATCCGTGGCATAGCCTGCGTTCATGGTCATCGTTGTCATGGTCTTGTCTCCGGTGTGGCGCCGTGATGGCCCTGCCTTCCTGGTCTGCAGGGGCTGTGCCAACTCTCATGTTGCATGTAACCAATTGAATAAATGAGAGAAAACACACGGGCGCGGAGGATGCCCACATATCGCGGCCGGCAGATAGAAAGATACGTGACGATCCCGGCCAACTCGTGGCGGATTTCACCAGTTTCGACCCTCGGTCCAACCGTTCGGCAATCGTCGCGTTGCAGCTCGACCGGCAACCCGGACCCTTAGGACGTTCCATGGCCCCTGATCCACGCGCTTCCCAGCAGCCCTTCCCCGGCGACCAGCAGCAGCCGGCACCCGGATTGACCTCCAGGATGACCCCGGCGCCCGACCATGGCGAAGACAGCTATGTCGGCAAGGGCCTGCTGACCGGCCGTGTCGCCCTGATCACCGGTGCGGATTCCGGCATTGGCCGCGCCGTCGCCATTGCGTTCGCGCGCGAGGGTGCCGACGTCGCCCTGTCCTATCTGCCGGTGGAGCAGTCCGACGCCGAGGACACGGCGCGCTGGATCGAGCGGGCCGGACGGCGCGCCCTTCTGCTTCCGGGCGACATCCAGGACGAGGCGCATTGCCATGCCCTGGTCGAGCAGACCGTGGCACAGCTCGGCCAGCTCGACATACTGGTCAACAACGCCGCCCATCAGACCGTGAACAAGGAACTGGCGGACATCACCGCCGAGCAGATCGACACCTCGTTCCGGACCAACGTGTTCGCCATGTATTACCTGGCCCAGGCGGCGGTGCCGCACATGAAGCCCGGCGCCTCGATCATCAACACCACCAGCGTGCAGGCCAAGACCGCCAACAAGACGATGCTGGTATATGCCGCCACCAAGGGTGCGATCGTCTCCTTCACCATCGGCCTGTCCAACCTGCTGGCACCACAGGGCATCCGGGTGAACTGCGTCGCACCTGGCCCGATCTGGACGCCGATCCAGCCGATCGCGAAGGACGCCGAGGGGATAGAACAGCTTGGCCAGAGCATGCCGTTGGGCCGCGCCGGACAGCCGGCGGAGCTGGCGGGGGCGTTCGTGCTGCTGGCCTCGGACGCCGGCAGCTACATGAGCGGCGCGCTCATTCCGGTGACGGGCGGCGCGCCGATGTTCTAACCGGCCGCTACGCGCGGTGCGGGCGCTGGGTCATCAGCGCGCCCGCCGCCAGGCCGAGCGCCATCGCCGCATAGGTCGCCGCCATCGATCGTTTGGACAGCACGAACTCCCATCCCGGCGTGAACCGCTTCGGGGTGGCGAGGTAGTCGACGGCGGCGGCGATGGCCGACATGGCCAGGGCATCCCGAAGCATGGCCGGGCCAGTCGGGGGACGACGCCACCCGATCCAGCCCTCGAAGAACACTGCCCAGAAAATTGTTGCGGCATGATGTGTCGCGTATCCGACCGCCGTATGGGTGAGGTCGGCTCCCTCGAAGGCAGCCGCCTGCTCGCCGTTCAGCCAATGGCTGGTGGAATTGACCGGCTGCAACGCGCCATGGCCCTCCAGCCGTGCGAGCAGCGCCAGCGCCACGGTCGAGGTGGCACTGGCCACGGTGCCGGAAATGAGGGCCGCGCGTAGGGTTCGGGACCAGCGCATCAGAAACTCCACGAGCAGGAACCGACCGAACGCCGCGTCGGATGACCCGTTCCTTTTTGCTGATAGCCACGAGCCGCGCGAGGCAACCGCAGCCGCTGGCTGGACTTAACCCGGCATGACAACATCTGCTCTTTCCTTCATCGAAACCAGCCTCTCGGCACTCGAACATTCAGCCAGTGAGCGCGAGGGCGACCTGCGCAACATCCAGCTCGCCACGTCATCGCCGGATGGAGCTCCGGGCCTGCGGACACTGGTGCTGCGGACCTTCGAGCGGTCTCCGCCATGCGCCGAGATGCACAGCGACGCCCGTGCCGAAAAGGTGCGCGACATCGTCCATTCCAGCCATGTCACCATGCTGGCCTGGTCGGCTGAAGAGCATCTGCAGCTTTGCTTCAAGGGTTCGGCCAGCCTGCACCGCGACGACGATATGGCCCGCGCCCGCTGGGACGAGCTGTCGCCGAAAGCCCGCGATACCTATGGATGGCGCAACGAGCCGGGCAACCCGATCCCGGAACCCGAGAACCAGCCCCATCTGCCGCCTGAGCAGCAGTTCCAGCAATTCACCGTCATCCGGATCGCGCTGACCAGTGTCGACGTCCTTCGTCTCGATCCCGATGGCGGCCAGACCCGCGCCCGCGGCGTTTTCACCGAGTCCGGAATAGAGGCAAACTGGGTCGGTCCCTGACCATCAGGCGGGGTCCGGAGCTCTCCGGCCCCATTAGGACACAATCACCTCCGGCAGGAACCCGCCGGATTGCCGTTCCCAGAGCGTCGCGTAGACGCCTCGTCGAGCCAGCAACGCGGCGTGGGTACCCTGCTCGATGATGCGTCCAGCGTCGAGGATCGCGAGCCGGTCCATGCGGGCAATGGTCGACAGGCGGTGGGCGATCGCGATCACCGTGCGGCCCTGCATCAGCTCGTCGAGCTGCTCCTGGATCGCCGCCTCGACCTCGGAGTCGAGCGCCGACGTCGCCTCGTCCAGCACCAGGATCGGCGCGTCCTTCAGTATCACCCGCGCGATCGCGATACGCTGCCGCTGACCGCCCGATAGCTTGACCCCGCGCTCTCCGACATGGGCATCGAAGCCGCGCCGCCCCTGCCAGTCCTCGAGCTGCTCGATGAACTCGAACGCGTGCGCCCGGCGAGCCGACGCGACGACCTCCTGTTCGGTCGCGTCCGGCCGCCCGAAGCGGAGATTGTCGCGGATCGAGCGGTGCAGCAGCGAGGTGTCCTGGGTCACCATGCCGATCTGCGCGCGCAGGCTTTCCTGTGTGACGCCGGCGATGTCCTGGCCGTCGATGAGGATGCGCCCGGCGCCTGGCTCGTGAAATTTCAGCAGCAGATTGACCAGTGTCGATTTGCCGGCTCCGGAGCGCCCTATCAGCCCCACCCGTTCGCCGGCGCCGATCGAGAGGTCGAGGCCATGCAATATGCCGCCCCGCTCGCCCTCACGTCGCAGGCGCCCGTAGTCGAACGTGACGTGCTCGAACCGGATCGCGCCCGTGGTCAGTTGCAGCGGCAGGGCGCCGGGAGGGTCGGCCATCTGCCGCGGCACGGCGATCGAGCGCATGCCGTCCTGCACGATGCCGACATTCTCGAAGATGCCGGTGATGTTCTGGGCGACCCAGCCGGCCATGTTGGAGATCTGCCAGGCCAGCGGCAGCGCGGTCGCCACCGTGCTGAGCGGCACCCGCCCCTCCCGCCAGGCGAGGATCGCGAGCAGGCCGGTCCCCGCCACCATCATGGCGTTCATGATGGCCAGCGTGAAGCCCCAGAGCGTGATCAGGCGAAGCTGGCGGTGGAAGGCCTGCGTATGCTCGTCCACCGCCTCTCGGACGAACGCATCCTCGTCGCTGGATCGGGCGAATAGTTTCACGGTCAGGATGTTGGTATAGCTGTCCACCACGCGCCCGGTGAGGTTCGAGCGCACTTCGGACATGCGGACCGAGCGCTCGCGCATGCGCGGCACGAACAGGCGCAGCAGGGCCGCATAACCGGCGAACCAGAGCATGATCGGTGTCGCAAGGCGCCAGTCCACCCGTGCCAGCAGCACGATGGCGCTGCCGCCGTAGACGATCATGTACCACAGCGCGTTGGTCGCCTGCACCACGCTCTCGCGCAGGCCCGGACCGGTCTGCATGACGCGGTTGGCGATGCGGCCGGCAAAGTCGTTCTGGAAGAAGGTCCAGCTCTGGCGCACGACGTGCCAATGGCTCTGCCAGCGGATCAGATTGGTCAATCCGGGCGCGAACACCTGGTTGGTGAGCAGGTTCTGCGCCAGCAACGCGGCCGGTCGCGCCAGCAGCAGCACGGCGGCCATCCCCAACAACTGACGCCCGGCGTCGTGGAACAGGCGGGCGGGGGTTTCGGAGGAGACCAGCGCCGTCACGCGCCCGATGAATACCGGGATCGTGGTGTCGAGCAGCGCCACCAGCAACCCGGCCATGAACAGGGCGGTGACCAGTCCTGGAGCCTGACCGACGAAGTGCCAGTAGAACCGGAGCAGCGCGCGCGGGCTGTCGACCGGTGGCGGCGGCGCATCCGGAGGTGCTGCGGTCGGCGGGAGCAGGCGTTCGAAGAAGTGGAACATGCCGCCAGCGATGATCGAGCTGCGGCTCGCCGTCAACCGGTCAGAAGGCGGGAAGACCGCGCCTGCCGCTTCTCGCGCCGGATCGTGGTGCTCTGGCAGCACGGACAACGGCGGAGCGCGCGGGCGATCATGCGGTCGATTTGGATGCGAACAGATGTCATCGAGTCGAGCAGGTAGCGTTCAGGTGCAGGCGATTGGCAGGCTGGCATGATCGCCATCAGCGATAGGTCAACCGCAACCTGGCAATTATCCTGCTTGCCGAGTTCCCGGATAACTGAGACAAGCAGCAGCACAAAGTTTCGGCTCACCTGCTCAGCGTGCAATCGACGTCTTTCGAAAGCTTGGTCAAGCAAACCTCTAGTTCTTTATCGACGTAATCGGCACCTCGCGGACCGGGCAACTCCCTCGCCGCGACGGCGTTGCTGTAGAATTCATGAACGCTGCGAGTGTATAGCATCGTGATGAGCCCGCGGTTGATACAGCGATGTTCGATGAAAGGGCGACGCGTGCAGTATGAAACTGTTGTGTCCAATCTTCTCGGCACCGGATGGGTGCGTCTCTGCGTCGATATGCAGCGCCTGCTTGCGTTACCTGCCGACTAGCATACGCCCTGGATGACGCGGATTTTACCGGCTGTACGACGCATTACCAGCGAGCATCCAAACCATACGGTCTTTACGCGCTTGATCCTGGCTCAACGACCCTGTGAAGAGCAAGGGCTCTCAGAGAGAACCCACAAACGCTGGGCGACGATGACGGTAGAATGCCTCGGAGAGGACATGTTCAAATCGATGCCCGATCTCGCG
This sequence comes from uncultured Acetobacteraceae bacterium, assembly GCA_964235615.1. Lineage (GTDB taxonomy): Bacteria > Pseudomonadota > Alphaproteobacteria > Acetobacterales > Acetobacteraceae > Lichenicoccus. The sequence continues at coordinate 7,065 of CAXSEE010000136.1, forward strand.
GCTTTAGTACCATCAGTCACTGTGGTCACGGGCAGCGCTGACCCGGCTTCGAATCCTCGTGCGCGTTAACGACTTGCCACCATTGCCACCATTGCGAGCAGGAGGAGCGTCCGGCAGCGTCCCCGACGAAGCGTTGCAGGATACTTGCATGTTCCCGTCATCGCGCGTCGTGGCTGTTATAATAACACATAATCGACAAAGGCTGCTGGCATGCTGCCTGGATGCGTTGGAGTTGCAGGATCGCCGGCCTGACCTGGTGATCGTTGTCGACAACGCCAGCGACGAGCCCGTCGACGCCATTCTGGCTCACCGCCGGGATACGCTGTTATTGCGGCTGTCACGCAACCAGGGTCCTGCCGCCGCCTTCGGACTCGGCATCCGCCACGCCCTGGCCAGCCTGGCCGACTTCATCTGGATGATGGATGACGATGGCTGGCCGGCCGATCCTGCCTGCCTGTCCAGTCTGCTGGCGACCAGTATGCGCGAAGGAGCCGACCTGGTGTCGCCGTTGATACGCGACATCGACCGGCCTGACCGGCTGGCGTTTCCAATCCGCCAGGGCGGGCGCACCAAATTCACCGCTGCGTCACTCGATGATGATCCCTTGATCCTCGACTTCGCGCATCTGTTCAACGGCGCACTGATCGCGCGCAGCGTGTTCCAGTCCGTTGGCCTACCGAACGCGCGGCTATTCATTCGCGGCGACGAGGTCGAGTTCCTGTTGCGTATGCGGCGGGCAGGGCTGCGCATCCTGACCGATCCACGCATCGGGTTCCTGCATCCAAGCTCTGGGCGGGAAATTCACCCGATCCTGGGCGGCCGCTTCTATGCCGTGGTCCCCAACGACCCCATCAAATGCTTCTACCAATTCCGCAACCGCGGCTGGATCTTCGCCCGCTACGGGATGTGGGGCTGGCTCGCCGCCGATCATGTTCGCTATGCCTGCTGGTACCTGTTCGCGGAGCATGATCCGGCCGGCTATGGGCGCTGGCTGAGGACTACCTGGATGGGTGTGCTGGGCCAGCTCGATGCAGTCGATGCCACGCTCGATGCCACGTTGCTGACGGTGACGGACCAGGAGCCGGCTGTCGCCACGACCCTTCTGGATCACGCCGCATGACGCGGCTGGTGCTGCAGCGGCTGATCCTCCGCGCCGAAGTCGAAATCGCACGCCTGTATTGGCGCACCGATCGCCTTGGTGCCTCATTGCGGCTGGAGCCGTTGGCAACACTCGACCTGGATACCTATTTCAACAGTCTCGACGAAACCGTCTGGCGCCGCCACACCCGGCTGGAGCGGATATCCGTGGAACTCTGCATCCAGGGCGCCGCTCACGTGCAGCTCTGGCGTCACAGCCGCAGCGGTGGATGCGCCCTGCTCGCCGAAGCTCATACGGCCGTTGGCGAGCAGAGCCTGCTCCTCACGGTGCCGCGGCTGCCGCATCCGCGCGCCACCGGCCGGCTGTGCCTTGGCATCACGGCGAAGGAGGCGTCGGTGACGCTGCTGAGCGGGGCCTGGATCACCGAGGCGGAGCCGGCGCCGGTGCAGGTCATGCCGGTGATTTGCACCTATAATCGTGACCGTCCGCTGGCGGAGTTGCTCGGCCGCATCGGAGCCGATCCCGATGTGCTGGACGCCATTGCCGGACTGATCATCGTCAACAACGGCACCCCTGACCTGGCCGTGCGGCTGGAAATCAACGCGATGCCCGCCGAGTTGCGTCGCAGGCTGCATGTCGTCGAGCAGGGCAATGTCGGGGGTGCGGGTGGGTTCACCCGCGGCCTGCTGGAGGCGCGCGACCTCGGCGCCAGCCATGCAATCCTGATGGATGACGATGTGGTGATCGAGCCGGAGTCGATCCTGCGCACGGTAAGCCTCTACAGCCTGGCACGAGACGAGTTCGTCGTCGCCGGCCATATGCTCGACCTGTTCCAGCCAAACCGGCTGTACGAGGCGGGCGCCACGCTGATCGACCATCGCCTCTCAATCAAGCCTCTGCACCTGGGAGCGGACCTTGCGGGTCCAGGCGACCTCAATCGCTTCCTCGATCCAACGCTGATGCATTACAACGGCTGGTGGTTCATGGGCCTGCCGCTCAGGCTGCTCGATGTGCATGGCTGGCCGATGCCATGCTTCATTCGTGGCGACGACGTCGAGTTCGGCCGGCGCCTGCATGATGCCGGGGTCCCGATGGCATCGATGCCGGGCATCGGCATCTGGCACGAGCCGTTCTACGCCAAGCTGGGGAGCTGGCACATATACTATGAGTTCCGCAACATGCTGGTGCTGGCCGCCCGGCATTTCCCGGCGCCGTCGCGGCGGCTGTTGTGGAATTCCATGAGATGGATCATCGCCGAGTTGTTGATCTTCCGCTATCAGCGCGCCGCCCTGTTGATCCGCGCGGTGGAGGACTTCCTCGATGGGCCCGACATCTATGGCCGTCATCCAGGCGAGGTGCATGCATCGCTCGCCCCGATCCGCGAGCTCTATCCGACCGTCTCGATGCGGCGCGAGCAGATCCTGCCACAGCCTTTGCCGCCGATCGGCCCGCGTCGCCGGTCGTCCTTCATCATCGGAGTGACGATGGCGTTGCTCTCCGAGTGGTGGCGTCCGGATGGCAACCGGCCGCCGATACGAATTGAACCGCGTGACCATCTCTGGTTCAGGGTACTTGGCGCCGATGCAGTCGCTGTCAACGAGCCTTGGGAAATCGAGCAGCCGCTCTATCGCCGCTCGCGCCTGCATTTCCGCCTCTTGTCGCGCCAGACCTGGCACCTTGTCAGGCGAATGCGGCGCGAGATGCCAGATGCCGTGCAGGCTTGGCACTCTGCCCATGCGGCCTTCACCAGCGAACCGGCCTGGCGGGCTTATCTCGGATTATCCGGTTCGGATGTGGTCCGACACGAGGCAACCGTCAACGTCATGGAACCGGCTCTCCTGACTTCCTGACGCCAGCCGACACCCCTCTCACTGCAATACCGTGCAGCCGGCTGCGGTTCAGAAACGCAGCCGCGTGCGCCAGGAGGGAGAGGCATCGACCGCCTCGCGCAATGCGGTCTTCATGACGCCACGGCGTTCCATCTCGGCAATTCCTCGCTCGTGGGACATGCCGAGTGGCAAGCCGTGCAGGCATACCCCGGACTGACCGGCGATCAGGCCGACATAATAGCTTTCGACCGGGTTGTCGCAGTCATAGAACACGCTGTGCCGCACGCTGGAGAAACGGCTTCGCCGAGCGGCAGCCAGGAAGGGTGCAAGATCGACATCGCTACGGCCGGTGAGCTTCAGCACGTCGTCGCGGATGGTTGCGGGCAGAAAATGGTCCCACTCCCGCGCCCACAGATGCAGTCGGTGCGGCAGGCTGTGCGCGGTCTGCGGATTGACCGAGATGCTGCGTATGTCCCGAGATAGTCCGAGCCGCCCCAGCCATTGCCCAAACCGGATCGCGGCATAGCCGCCGGAACTGTTGCCGGCGAGGATGATGCGCGGTCGTCCGGCAGACGCATCCAGCAACGCCTGGCGGATCTGCCGATGCACTCGCAGATACCACGAGGCCGGCTCCAGCGGTTCCGCAAAGCGCAGAAAGTCGATCGCGGGATCAGCGGTGAAGTGGAAATACTCCCACCGCACCAAATCCTTCTCGTCGAGCGGATTGCCCATCGAGTTGAAGATCACCACCAGCGGACGCGATGGATCGCGAAGCCGCTTCTCGATGACCAGCCGTGCGTTCGGCTCCGGCCAGGCAGTGAGCGGCGCCGTGGCCCGCAACTGGTGCAGGCCACCGTTCTCAAGCAGATGCGGCCCCTGCAACGTCAGCCTGCCCTCGATCATGGCGCACCGGTCGAACCGGCTGGTCGGCAGAAGATCATCCCTCAACAGGCTCAGCGTGCCGTCCACGAGGCTCCAGCGCCGCTCGTTGGGATGGCCGAAGCCGAAGATACGGCCGTGCATACCAGGTACCGTAGCATCCGCCAGGCTCGCCGGCGCGAAGCGCAGTGTTCCCCATACGACCGCGTCGCAGACCACGAGGCTGCCCGCGGCCGTGTCATGGGCCGGACCATACTCCCAAGCCTGGTCCAGCAGCGTCTCTGGCGTCAGGCTGGCAAGACTCATAGGTCCCTATGTCCCACATCCGCCGGCGGGCGCCTAACTAAAAGCCAGCGGTGAGCGTGAGGCGAGCTGACAGCGGCTCGAGCGGATGGACCTGAAAATTACCCACCCCGGTCTCTCCATACTTCGCTACCTCGCCGCGTTGATGTCGGCGGCATGGTAATATTCTGCCGGCCCGGAATGAGAGCTGAAGAGATTGAAAATCGAGAGCTGTAGCTTCAGCTTCGGCGTGATCTTATAACCGAAGTCCGGATTACTCTCGGAGTAGCCTTTGCCGCGCGGGTCTTTCGGACCGTCGGTCCACATCCTGCCCGGCATCCTGGTCGTATTGCTGCTCGGAGCTGAAGTCCTGGCGAAATAGCGCGAGTTGCAGCTGCAGGCGTGGAATAGTGGCATTCCGCAGACCGATCTCCTGACCGGAGGTCGAGGCCAGGAGCGGTGCGCGTCCCGCGGCAAGCTGCGTTCCCTCGATCGGCACCGTGCAATACGCCCCGCACGTCGTCGGAGTGGAAACGACGGCGACGCTGCCTTTCGGCTCGAACAGCGGCTGGTGCACGCTGCCAAGGAACGAATGGGTCGATAGCACGGATCGGTCGACGGCCGTCTGGTAGTTCTCATGAAAGCCAGCCGTGGTCCGGAACCAGGAAAGCCAGTGGGTCGTGTTCTGGACGTAGAGAGCCAGATCGTTTAGTTCGACCAGGTCCGCGGTGCAGGCATAGACACCGATGCTGTAGTTGCCATTCCCGTTATTGCAGTAGGGCAGC
>CAXSEE010000137.1:0-11866 GCA_964235615.1 uncultured Acetobacteraceae bacterium
TACGCCGGCAGCAGCCGGTACAGGCGGGTCGGACGCAGCGTGCGATCCTCCAGCTCTAGGGACGTCGCGACGTCGTAGCTTGCCAGTTCGTCCAGCCCGCTGAGCGGCAGATAGGCCCGGCCCGGATCGGCGATGCATACCTCGGTGGTCGCGGCGCACCGGCGCAGCCAGGGCAGGATGTGGCGCGTCATCGGCGCCTCGTAGCAGACGTCGCCGCACAGGATCAGGTCCCAGCGTGATGCCTCCCCGACCAGGTCGTCGGCGAGGGCGGCTACCGGCACTTCGTTGAGCGCCGCATTCAGCGCGATCGCGGCGACCGCCAGCGGGTCGATCTCCGCCGCCTCGACCACCAGCGCCCCGGCCATGGCGCAGGCGATGGCGGCGATGCCACCGCCGGCGGCGAAATCCAGCACGCGCCGTCCCGCCACCAGCCCGGGATTGTCGAGCACATGCCGCGCCATCACCTGCCCGCCCGGCCAGGCGAAGGCCCAGAACGGCGGCTCGATGTTGTTCCGCGCCAGCCAGACCTCCGAGGCCTGCCAGATCGGCGTGATCTCGCTCGCCAGATGCAGGCGGATCTCCGGCACCAGCGGCGCGGTGCCAACGGCGGTATTGGCGGCGATGAAGGCGGCCGGGTTCGTGGTCATGGCCGGGAAATCATAGTCGGACCTGGCCGAGCAGCAGCGCCAGGGCGACGGCGAGCCCGACCTCGCGGTTGGCGCGGAACAGGCCCAAGCAGAGCGGCGCGTCATGGATGTCGAGCCGGACCACCTGCCGGGCCAGAAGTGCCGCCGGCAGCAGCAGCGCCGGCCAGAACAGCCACGACAACCCGGCCACGTCGCCCGCCGTTGCCAGCGCCGCCAGCGCCAGGGCATAGCTCGCACCGACGAAGCGGCGCGGCCGGCGGGCCATCAGGCGGGAGGTCGACTTCACGCCCACCACCGCGTCGTCCTCCATGTCCTGGAAGCCGTAGATCGTATCGAAGCCGAGGTCCCAGAGGATCGCCGCCAGATAGAGCAGCACCCAGGCGGCATCGATCCGTCCGGTGGCTGCAGCGTAGCCCATCGGCGCGCCGAAGCCGAAGGTGAAGCCCATCATCAGTTGCGGCCACCAGGTCACCCGCTTGGCCAGCGGATACAGCCCGACCAGCAGCAGCGAGCCGACCCCGAGCGCCCAGCAGAGCGGCGGCAGGCAGAGCAGCACGGCCAGCCCGGCCAGCAGCAGCAGGACCAGGAACACCGCCGCCTCGCGCATGCCGAGGGCACCGGAGGCGAGCGGCCGGCCGGCGGTGCGGGCGACGCGGCGGTCGATGTCGCGGTCCCACATGTCGTTGACCACGCAGCCGGCCGAACGCATCACCAGGCTGCCGACGGCGAACAGCAGCACCAGCTCCAGGCGCCGGGAGACCGGCACGCCGGCGGGCAGCAGGATGCCCCACACACCCGGCAGGAACAGCAGCCAGCTGCCGATCGGCCGGTCGAGGCGGGCCAGCAGCAGATAGGCGCGCAGCTTCGGCGGCAGTTGCGCGATCCGGCCGCTGGACACGATATCGGTATGCGCTTTCAGTGGGTCGTCTTTCCTGAAGGGGCCGCGTTCGCGGCTATGCGTGCCTTCCAATGCTGTGCGCCCATCAGACGGTCAACCGGGAAGAAGCCGAAGCCATGCAGGATCAGCCGAGGCTCCATGTCGATCCCGCGCCGGCGACGCTGCAGGCCGGGCTGGAGCTGCCGATGCGCGAGGACCAGGCGCATTATCTGGGCAATGTCCTGCGTCAGGGGGTCGGCGACGGGGTCAGGCTGTTCAACGCCCGCGACGGCGAATGGCAGGCGTCGATCGGCAGCCTGCACAAGCGCGTCCGCGGCAGCTTCAGCATCACCAGCCTGCTCCGGCCGCCGTCACCCGAGCCTGGCCCGCGGCTGCTGTTCGCCCCGGTGAAGCGCGACGCCACCGAGCTGGTGGTGCGCATGGCGACCGAGCTCGGCGTGAGCGGGCTGCAGCCGGTGCTGACGGATCGCACCAACACTGGACGCACCAACACCGGCCGGCTGCAGGCGATCGCGACCGAGGCGGCCGAACAATGCGAGCGGCTGAGCGTGCCGGAGGTCGCGGAGCCGCAGCGGCTGGCCGTATTGCTCGCCGAATGGCCCCAGGGCCACACGCTGTATGCCGCGATCGAGCGGCTTCCCGGCCGCGCCGCACCTCCGGGCACGCTCGGCGACGCCCTGCTGATCGGCCCGGAAGGCGGCTTCACGCCCGTGGAGCTTGACGTCCTTCGCGCCCACCCCTTTGTTACGCTTCTCTCGCTGGGTTCGCGCATCCTGCGGGCGGAGACCGCGGCCATTGCGGCGCTCTCCTGTCTGCAGGCGGCGCGTGAGCAGTGGGGGCTGGCGTCCGGCGGTGCGGCGTCGCATTGAGCGGGCGCGGTCCCAGTTACCAATTCATACCGGGCGGCGGGCCATCAGCCTCGCTCCCGCCAGCCACGCCCGCGGAGCCCGATGTCGAACCCAGGTGACCAGGACACTACCCCGATTGCCTCGGGTCCGGGCTTGTCGCTGCAGCTCGCCGAGCATCTCGCTCTCGGCTGCAAGCCGCGCGCCGCGTGGCGGATCGGCACCGAGCACGAGAAATTCGGCTTCCGGCGCGCCGACCTGTTGCCGCCGCCTTACGAACCGGATGGCATCGAGGCGGTGCTGGCCGGGCTCGAACAAGGCTCGGGCGGCCTATGGGCGCCGATCCACGACCATGGCCATCTGATCGGCCTGAAGGGCAGCGGCGCCCATGACGGCGGCTCGGTCTCGCTGGAACCCGCGGGACAGTTCGAGCTGTCCGGCGCCCCACTGGCCAGCCTCCACGAGACCGCAGCCGAGATGACCGGCCATTTCGCCGCATTACGGGCGGTGGCGGCTCCGATGGGACTGGGTTTCGCGCCGCTCGGCTTCCACCCGACTGCCACCCGGGAACAGATGCCGTGGATGCCGAAAAGCCGCTACGCCATCATGCGCCGCTACATGACCCAGGTCGGCAGCCTCGGGCTGGACATGATGCAGCGCACCTGCACCGTGCAGGTGAATCTGGACTACAGCTCCGAAGCCGACATGCGACGCAAGCTGCAGGTGTCGCTGGCGCTGCAGCCGGTGGCGGCCGCCCTGTTCGTCAATTCGCCGTTCCTCGAGGGCAAGCCGAGCGGGCTGATGTCGGGCCGCAACCATGTCTGGACCGACACCGACAACGCCAGGTCCGGCATGCCGCCGCTGTTCTTCGAGGAGGGGTTCGGCTTCGAGCGCTTCGTCGAATGGGTGCTGGACGTGCCGATGTATTTCGTCAGCCGCGACGGCGGCCTGGTCGACGCCTCGGGGCTGTCGTTCCGGGGCTGGCTGGCCGGGACCGAGCCACGCCTCGCCGGCCTGGTGCCGACCCTTGGCGATTTCGACGACCATCTGACCACCGCCTTCACCGACGTCCGCGTCAAGCGCTTCCTGGAGATGCGCGGCGCCGACGCGGGCAGCCCGGCGATGATGACGGCCCAATCCGCCCTCTGGGTCGGGCTGCTGTACGACGAGGCAGCCTTGCAGGCGGCGTATTCGCTGGTCCGCCGGCATCCCTGGACGGACTATGCCGACGTCCGCGGGCGGATGCCGCGGGAGGGGCTGTCGGCGCGGTGGGGCCGCGGCACCTTGCGCGACCTGGCCCGCGACATGGTCGCCATCGCCGGCGACGGATTGCGCGCGCGCGGCCTGGACGAGCAGGCCTACCTGGAGCCGCTGCAGGTGATCGGCGAGGGTGGCCCGACCCAGGCCGAACATTGGCTGCAGCGCTACCATGGCGCCTGGCAGGGCGATGTGCAGCGCATCTGGGCAGAAGCGGAAATCTAGGGCGAGTGAGCAATCCCGTGACACGGCGGGCCGTCATGCTAGCGACCGGAAGCCTGGCAGTCGGCAGCATGGCCCAGGCCGCGCCGGACGCCTTGGCAGCGGGGGGCGCCGTCGTGAAGCTGCGCCTGATCGAGACCTCCGACCTGCATATGTTCGTCTATGACTATGATTATTATGCGGCCCGGCAGGACGACACGGTCGGACTGGCCAAGGTCGCCACTCTGCTGACAGCGGCGCGGGCGGAAGCGCGCAACAGCCTGCTGTTCGACAATGGCGACATCATCCAGGGCAATCCGCTCGGCGACTACATGGCCATGCCCGGCCATCTCAAGCCGCTGCGCCGCGCCGAGGAAGGCGACACCGGTGGCCATCCGATGTTCCGGGCGATGAACCTGCTCGGCTACGATGCGGCCACCTTCGGCAACCACGAGTTCAACTACGGCCTCGATTTCCTGCACGAGGCCCTGGGCACGGCGAAATTCCCCTTCGTCTGCGCCAACATCGAGACGCTCGACGGCAAGCCGTTCGCCACGCCCACGATGGTCCTGCAACGCCAGGTGATCGACGAGGCGGGGCACACGCACACCCTTCGCATCGGCGTGATCGGACTGGTGACGCCGCAGATCATGATCTGGGACAAGGCCAAGCTCGAAGGCCACATCCGCACCACGGACATCGTCGAGGCGGCGCGGCGCTATGTCCCCGGGCTGCGCGCGCAGTGCGATCTGGTGGTGGCACTCAGCCATTCCGGCATCTCGTCCACCGCGCGACAGGGCGGCGAGGAGAATGCCTCGCTGTATCTCGCCGCGGTGCCGGGCATCGACGTGGTGTTCACCGGCCATGCCCACCGGGTCTTTCCCGGCCCGGATTACGCCGGCCTGCCTGGGATCGATGCCTCTCGCGGCACGCTGGCCGGCAAGCCCGCGGTGATGCCCGGTTTCTGGGGCAGCCATCTCGGCGTCATCGACCTGACGCTGACACAGGATCAAGCCGGGAGCTGGAGCGTCGGTGATTTTCAGGTCGAGCCGCGCCCGATCTACCTCCGCCGCGGCCGCAAGACCGTCTCCCTGGCGGTGGACGCAGCTCCCGTCCTCGCCGCCGCGGCGCCCGAGCATGCGGCCACCTTGCGCTGGATGGAGCAGCCGGTCGGCAGCACCACCCTGCCGATCAACACCTTCTTCTCGCTGATCGGCAACGACGCCTCGGTGTCGCTGGTCAACGCCGCCCAGCTCTGGTACGCGCGCCCGCTGCTGGCCGCGACCGCCTACGCCAAGCTGCCGCTGCTTTCCGCGGCCGCGGCGTTCAAGGCCGGCGGCACCGGGCCGGATGCGTTCGTCGACATCCCGGCCGGCCGGCTGGACATGAAGGACATCGCCGGGATCTACCAGTATGCCAATACCGTCCGCGCCGTGCGGGTCAGTGGCGCCGAAGTGCGGGAGTGGCTGGAGCGCGCGGCCACGATCTTCAACCGGATCGATCCCAGTGCTGCCGGTCCGCAACCGCTCGCGAACCCCGGCGTGCCCAGCTACACGTTCGACGTGATCTCGGGCGTCACCTACGCGATCGACCTGTCCCAGCCGCAACGCTACGGCCCGGACGGGCGGGTGATCGACCCGGCGGCGCATCGCATCGTCGACCTGCGCTACCAGGGCCGCCCGATCGATCCCGCGCAGGCGTTCATCGTGGCGACCAACAACTATCGCGCCGATGGCGGCGGCAATTTTCCTGGCACCGGTTCGGATCGCGTCGTGCTGGCGGCCCCCGACCTCAACCGCGACGTGATCGTGCGCTACGTGATGGAACACCATTCGGTCACGCCGACGCCGGAGCCGGTGTGGCACTTCGCAACGCTGGGCAAGCCGGTGCTGCTGACGTTCAACGGCAATGCTCGCACCGCCAGCTATCTCGGCGCGCATCCGGACGTACGCCGTCTCGGCAACGGCAGCGGCGGCTTCGTGCGCTACGGCTTGTCCCTCGGTTGATCAAGGCTTGGGGGCTGATCGAGCGGGGGCTGATCGAGACGGGCCGAGAGCAGCGACAGGATCCGGTCCTGGCGCGACTTCAGGCATGCCTCGATGAGCGTGCCGCTGCCTTCGCGGACCATGCCGTCGCTCGCGACCGTAATGCGCAGCGGCTGCATCGGGCAGAGATCCGGCGCGATCATCACCGCGACCGGCACAACGTCGAACAGCAGCGGCGTCGTGCCCCAGCGGTTGAGCGCGGCCCATTGCGCGTAGGCCAGGGCCAGCGCGTCGGTCAGCCCGCTGCCCGAGGCAAAGATCCGGTTGCGGGCCTTCTCGTCGAGCGCGATCTCGGTGGAGTCCAGCGGCAGCAGCGACACCGGCACGCCGGACGCGAGCAGGCGGCGCATCCCTTCAGGATCGCTCGCCAGGTTGTATTCCGGCCCGGGCTTGCCGCCGCCGTAGCCGACGCGGACCGACCCGCCCATCATCACGACACGGGCCAGACGCCGGAACGCGACCGGATCACGCGCGATCATCGCGCCGATGTTGCTCGGCGGCGCCAGCGCCAGCAGCGTGATGCTGCCCGCGGGATGACTTCGCAGTTGCGCGAGCGTGAACGCCACCGCATCGGGCCATTGCAGCACTGGTCCCCGCTGCGCCAGCCTCGCCTGGGTGAAGATCGTCCGCGGCGCCGTCGGCGGTCCGGCGGCGACCGGTATCGTCGGCCCGCCCACCTGCGGCAAGGCGCCCGGCTGTTGCAGCAGCCACTCCACCAGGCGCGCCCGCAACGCGGTGTCGCCGAACGCGGTGGTGATGCCGAGCACGTGCAGTTCCGGCGACCGCAGCAGCAGCGCGATCGCGAAGGCGTCGTCGATGTCGTCGCCCGGATCGGCGTCGACGATGACGTCCTGCGTCGCCGCCCGGCCGGCCACGGGACAAGCCCAGAGCACAGCCGTCAGGATCAGGGCCCTCAAGAGCGGAACCGTTACCGGAAGTCGCATCGGCCTGTAGGACATCCGCCTCGATGCAGCGGCGACACGTCGATCACCGGGAGTTCAGACATCCTGTCCCTCTTGCGTGCCGACGGCGCCGCACCGATCAGAGTTTGACGCTCAGCTGCGCACCGACGATCGCGGGGTCGTTTATGTAGCCGGTCAGGTTGTTGAAGTCGATGCCGCCGACGGTCCTGATCTGGTCGAGGCAGTTCCGGCAGAACGCCGCGAGCTCGTATTTACCCGCACCCCACCGGTAACCCGCACGCACGCCGAGATTGGCGAACGGCTGGCCAATGAATTCCCTAGACCGGTACAGGAAGAAGTCGATGCTGCTGCGATAGGCAAGGTCCGAATAGAGGAAGACCTCCTTTGTCGATCCGATCGGATAACTATATTCCAGCGACGGGTCGACGATCCAGCGCGGCGCCTGCGACAACGAGTTGCCGTCCAGCGTGGCGTTGCCGAGCGCGTTGACCGCGTTGGTGACGGTGCACGCGGCGCACACCGCGACCGAAATCGATGGATCCTCGATGCGGGTGAAGTTGTAGCTGGCATTGACGGTGAAGGCGAGGTTCTCGGCCAGCTTGGTCTCGAAGTTCAGCTCCGCGCCCTTGCCGATCGTATTCTTGGCGTTGATCAGCCTGGTCGAGTCGTCGCTGCCGCCGACAACCGTCAGCTGCTGGCCGCTCACGTCGAAATAGTAGATGTCGAAATCGAGCTTGGCGCGGTGATCGAACAGGTAGGATTTGACCCCGATCTCACCGGAGGTGTTCGTCTCGGCCTGGGCCACCTGGATGCCCACGAATGCGGAAGGCGCGCCGAAGCTCGGCGCCCGGAAGCCGGTCGCGAAGCGGCCGTAGAGATTGACGTTGCGCACGACGCCGTAGGTCGCGTTGAAATCGCCGCTGAGATTATGTCCAAGCGCCGTCGCCGAGTGGTTGCCGGCGATCGTCTGGTTGAAGATCTGCAGGATCTTGAAGTGCTTGTCGTCGTAGGTGTAGCGCATGCCGCCGCGCAGTTCGAGATGGCGGATCGGCTTGTAGTCCAGCGAGCCGAAGGCGGCCAGCGCGGTGTTGATCTGACGCGACACGTTGAAATCGGTGATCGTGTTGCCGAGCATGTCGTAGTCCTGGTTCGGCGACGTTACGGTCTCGTAGAAATAATAGCCGCCGACGAGCCAGTTCAACGGGCCTTTGTAGTTGGACTGGGCGCGGAGCTCCTGCGTGACCTGGTCATGATCGGTGATCCCGCCGCCGGTCTCTACCGGAAACGGAATGCCGATGACCTTCCCACTCGCGGTCGTGACCGTCGGCCCCATCGTCGGCAGGAACGAGGCGCCGAAGCCGCCGTCGATATCGCCTTCCGTGAAGTAGTTCAGGATCTTCTCGAAGCCGGTAATCGAGAACAGGGTCACCGGGCCGAGATCCCAGCTCAGCCGCGCATTGCTGCCGATGGTGCCGAGCGTCTGCGTGTTCCTGCCGTCGGTGAAGATCTTGTAGGGGCTGAAGCCGGGCACGAGGTTGTCGGTGCCGGGCTCGATGATGTTGGCGCGAAAGAGCTGCGAGTTGCCGTCGAGCTTGCGTCCATGCACGTTGAAGAGCGCGCTGAAGCCGTCCTTCTGGTAGAGCAACTGCAGCCGTCCGCCGAAATCGCTGTAGCCGTTGATGTCGGTGCCGTTGATCGCATCGTGCACCCAGTTGTCACGGTGCTGTTCCTGCACGGACAGGCGCACCGCCAGGTCGCTGTTGATCGGCGCATTGATCATGCCCTGGAAATCGGCCGTGTTGAAGGTCGCGTCGGAGACGCTGTATTGCTGCGAGAACGCGTCCAGCGACGGCCGTGCGGACTGGACGTTGACGACGCCGGCCGGTGCGTTGCGCCCGAACAGCGTACCCTGCGGACCGCGCAGAACCTCGATGTCCGCCACGTCGAAGATCGGGAATCCCTTCAGGACCGGATTCTCCTGATCGACCTCGTCATAGACCAGGGAGACCGGCTGAGAGGCAAAGGTGTTGAAGTCGGAATTGCCGTAGCCGCGGATATAGAAGCGCGGAAAGGTGCGGCCGTTGGACGATTCGACGTTGAGGCTCGGCACGGTGGCAGCCAGCGCGCGGGCGTCGCCGCCGGCGCTGAAGATCGCGTTGATCTGCTCTGGCGTAATCACCGAAGTGGAAACCGGTACGTTCTGGTCCTTCTCGGGACGCCGGGTCGCGGTGACCACCACTTCCTGCAGCCCGCCGCCCTTTGGCGGATCAGCCTTCGGTTTGACGGCCGGCGCCGGCTTGCCCGCGACGGGAGTGCCGGTCGCGTCGGCGGTCTGCGCCCACGCTGTACCGCCCGTCAGCATCGTCGTCGTGAAAATGACCACACCCGGCCATGCGGCAGTCTTCCAAAGCCCCATCGTCAATGATCTCCTGCAAGGAACTTGAACCAGTCGTCGCGGCCGTCTCTCTCATCGTGGAGATCGATGGTCTCACGCAGACCGTCCTTGCGGACCGTTCGCGAATTTAGCCTGAAGGCTGGAAACTTCGATTCTTTCTCTTGCACAAAACAGTACCGGAAGCCGGAAGATCCGCAAGCAAAATTATCGCCGCGGCCAGAGTCGACTCTGAACCTCTAGCAGTCCTGATCAAGCATCCCGATCCAACCCTCTGTCGCCGGTGAGCGGTAAACCCACCGGCGACAGCCCATCCTGGCTCAGATGAGCAAGAACGTCATAGGACAAGCATCGCCGCTCATTGCGACGCGGAACCGGGCAGCGCAAACTTCCGGTCATGGACCTGCACTTCATCGACAGCATCCTGCAACCGCCGTCGCGCGACGCCCTGCCCGTGCCGCGCCCTGGCGACGCCTTTCTGGCCGGCGGCACCTGGCTGTTCTCCGAGCCGCAGCCGGAGCTGAGGCGCCTTGTGGACCTGGCGGCACTCGGTTGGGAGGCCCTGAGCCTGTTGCCGGAAGGGGGGCTGGAGATTGCCGCCACCTGCCGCATCGTCGAGCTGGAGCAGTTCGTGGCTCCGCCCGATTGGCGGGCGGCAGAATTGTTCAGCCTGTGCGGCAACGCGTTGTGGGGGTCGTTCAAGATCCGCAACATGGCAACCGTCGGCGGCAACCTCTGCCTGGCTCTGCCCGCCGGACCGATGGCGGCACTGATGACGGCGCTGGATGGGGAATGCCTGATCTGGACCCCGGACGGCGGCGAACGAAACCTGCCCGCCGCGGCACTCGTCCTCGATGCCGAACGCTGCGCGCTGCAGCCCGGCGAGTTGCTGCGGTCGATCCGCCTGCCGGAGCCGGCGCTGCATCGGCGGTTCGCCTTCCGCCAGGTATCGCTCACCCGGTTCGGGCGATCGGCCGCGCTGCTCATCGGCACGCTGGACGCGGGCGGACGCCGAATGAAGCTGACCATCACCGCCGCCGTGCGGGCGCCGGTCCGCCTCGATTTCGATGATGTCCCATCGGCGGACGCGCTGTCGGCGGCCCTGTCGTCCATCCTGACCGATGGCGCCATGCATGACGACGTGCATGGGACACCGGCCTGGAAGCGTCACATGGCCCGCCGTCTTGCCGAGCAGATCAGGCAGGAACTGGGAAGCTTTCGGTCAGGTGAATGACAGCGAACCGAGCGCCGCCTCGATGAGCGCTTCGGGTTCGGGTTCCGGGTCAATCCGACTCAGGATCGGCCGCAGGCGGCCGTTGATCAGCAACATCGCCAACCCATGCACCAGTCCCCAGGCCGCAGCCTGGCGTCCGGCGTCCGCGAGGGAGAGACTGTCGGATCCGGATCCGGATCCGGAAGCGGTCGCCGCCCCGAGTGCCACATAGCTGTTCCGCGCCGCCTGTTGCAGCCGCGGGCGCGTCATGTCCAGGGTGTCACCCCTGAACATCAGCGTGAAAAGATCCGGGTTGGCGCGGGCGAACCCGATGTAGCCTTCCGCGATCTCCCGCGCGCGCTGGGCCTCTCCCGCCGCCCCGCTCCCCGCCTTTTCACTCCCCGGCTTTTCGCTCCCCACTTTTTCGCTCATCGCCGCATGAAGGCGTTCATAGCCGATGGCGGCGAGTTCGCTCAGCAACCCGGTGAGATCGCCGAAGTGCGGATCGGCCGCGGTGTGCGAAACGCCAGCCCGCTTGGCGATGGCCCTGAGCTTCAAGCCCTGAACCCCCTGCTCCCGCAGGATCTGTTCGGCGCTCTCCAGCAGGGCCTGCTTGAGGTTGCCGTGATGGTAGGGTCGTCTCACGCCATGCTGGTTCGGCATCGATGTCGTGCTATCAGACTTTCCAGTGGAAATAAATGCTTGCACGCCCGATATTCCGCTGTCATGTTTCCATTGTAAAGTATGGCATCACAGGATAGGGCGCCTCGACATGACGGCCAGCAATACGCTTCGGGTCATTCTTCGGGAGTTTGGCGGCATGATCCTGTTCTGGATCATGCTGTGGCAGTTCGGTCTGAGACCGGCGATTGCCGCCACCGTGTTGTTCGTTCTGGTCGATGGCACCCGCCGGCTGGTCCGCCATGTCACCGTGACCAGGGTTTGGATCTTCTCCAACGCGCTGACCCTGGTCTTCGGCGCGATCGACCTACACGCCGCGACACCCTTCATGATCCGTTACGAGGCCACGATCAGCAACGTCATCATCGGCATGGTGTTCCTGGCCGGCTCGTTCGGCACCAAGCCGATGATCCAGGAGATTGCCGAGGAGCGGCAGGGAGAAACCTTCGAGAACCGTCCGGATGTGCGCCGGTTCTTCATGGTGTTCACCCTGGTCTGGGCGGGCTATTTCTTCGTCAAGGCCCTGGCCTATCTCTGGATCATGCAGAGCTTCCCGCTCGCGCAGGCACTGGCCATCCGCTCGGTCGCGGGAACCAGCAGCTTCGTCATCATGCTGCTGGTCTCGTCCCGCGGCCGCCGGCTCTACGACATGAGCCGGCGCTGGAACCTGCTGCCCGCGCTTTAGCAACAGGCAGGCCCATGCCCCTGGTCAGGCGGCGCGGACGTCGGTGACGAAGCTGCTGACCTCGCTGGACAGTCCCTCG
>CAXSEE010000138.1:0-11823 GCA_964235615.1 uncultured Acetobacteraceae bacterium
TGGATTGGTTTCCAAAGGCCGACGCCTTTGGCGGGTCTGGGCAGAGCCCAGCCTTGCCTCCCGACGGTCAATCTCAGGGCGCGCGCCACCAGGCGATCGTCTCACCCAGCCCGCTTGCAAGATCGATCCTCGGCTTCCAGAGGTCTATAGACGGCTGCAGGCGCCGATCGGACGTCCAGTCGCGATGCAGGATCTCTCGCGCCTTGCCCAGCCCGAACACCGACGGGCGCCTGGACAGCCTGGCCCAGCAATCCGCGGCGGCGCCAGCGCCGGCGATCAGCAGGTCGGGCACCGGCACGAAGTACGGCGTCCGTCCGAATATGATCCCGGCCTGTTGCAGCAGCTCGCTCCAACGATACCCATCCGGCCGCGCATCCGAGAGCTCGAACGTGATCTCGCAGGGCGCATCATCCCGGCACAGCCTGACCACCAGTGCTGCCGCGTCGCGCGCGTGGATCATGGCGATGCGCGGTTCCGGCGCGGTCGGGATCGCCACCAGCCGGCGCCGGGCCTGGCGCAGGAACGCCATCCCCTCGTAATCCCACGGCCCGTAGATGACGCAGGGACGCAGGATCACCCAGGGCACCGGCCCCACGGCCGCGACCGCCGCGATCTCCCCGGCCCGCTTGCTGGCGGCATAGGCGGACAAGGCCGGCTCTCGGGCGGCGAGCGACGAGACCAGGATGAAGCGTGCCTTCGGGACTTCGTGTGCCACGACAGCGGCCAGGGAGCCGGTGCCGTCGCGGTTGACGGCCATGAACTCGCCGCGGTTGCGCGCCTTCACCAGGCCGGCCGCGTGCACCACGGCGGCAGCGCCTTTCACCAGCCGCGACAGCGCAGCGGGATCGCTCAAGTCCCCCGGCACCAGCTCGAAGGGAAGTTCCGCCAGCAGCGGATGGACTGGATCGCGCCGGGCCAGCAGCCTGACATGCCATCCGGCGCGGACAAGGGCTGCCACCACATAGCGCCCGAGGAACCCGGTGCCGCCGGTGACGGCGGCAACCGGAAGCGTCAAGCGGGCACGGCAACGGCGGCGAGCATGCCAGCGGAATAACGCTGGCGGGTGGCCGAGCGGCTGAGCTTGCCTGATGAAGTATAGGGCAATGTCCCCGGCGGCAGCAGCAGGACGCGGCCCTCCAGGCCGTGCTGGGCACGCACCCGGTCGCTGGCTTGCGTCATGAGCTTCTCATAGGCGGCCGGATCGGCAACGCCACGCGCCTCGATCGCCAGGATCAGGATCTCCTGGCCATCCTCGTCGATCGAGAAGGCCGCGACGCCGCCGCTGCGCACCTCCGGCACCGACTGCTCGATGGTCCACTCCAGGTCCTGCGGCCAGATGTTTCGTCCGTTGATGATGATCAGGTCCTTGGCCCGGCCGGTGATCGCGAGGCTGCCGTTCAGCCAGTAGCCCTGGTCGCCGGTATCCAGCCAGCCGTCCGCCGACAGCACCTCCTCGGTCTCCAACGCAAGTCCGTCATAGCCGCGCATCAGGCTGGGGCCGCGGGCGAAGATCCGGCCGACCCTGCGGTCGGACAGCAGGCGTCCATCCTCGTCCCGGATCTCGACCTGATGCCCGGGCAGGGCATTGCCGCACAGCACGACGGCACGAACCCGAGCCGCAGGCCCGCTTGCCGCAGATCCCATGGACGCGGCATCATCGGGAGCCACGGCGACGCCGTCATGTTCCAGCCGGTCGAGATCCACGATGTCGGTCTCGATGCCGCGGTCGATCGGCGCGAAGCTGATCGCGAGCGTCGCCTCGGCCATGCCGTAGCTCGACAGGAATGCCCGCGCCCGGAAGCCGCGCGAGGCGAAGCTGTCCGAGAACGCCCGCAAGGCCGCCGGGCGGATCATGTCGCCGCCGATGCCGGCGATGCGCCAGGAGGAAAGATCCAGCGCCGGGCTGCTGGCCGAACGTTCGCGCCGCGTGCAGAGGTCGTAGCCGAAGCTCGGGCTGTACGAGATCGTGCCGCGCCCGCTGGAGATCAGCGACAGCCACACCTGCGGACGGCGGACGAAATCCTGCGTCGCCAGCAGGTCCACCGTGACCTGCCCGGCCATCGGGCTGAGCAGGAAGCCGACCAGCCCCATGTCGTGATAGAGCGGCAGCCAGGAGACCGCGCGGTCATCGGGCCGGATCTGCAGGCCGTGGCTCAGGATGCCGAGGATGTTGGCCATCAGGGCGCGCTGCCGCACCACCACCCCGATCGGGAAGCGGGTGCTGCCCGACGAGAACTGCAGATAGGCGACATCGTCGGGCGCGACCGGCGGCAATGGTCGTTCGGACACCTCGCCCTCGTCGAGATCCGCGAGCGTGCCGCAGACATGCAGCCCCAACTCCTCGCAAAGCGGCGCCAGCCAGCCGACCAGTGCCACCGGCGCGAACAGGGCGGTGGCATGGGCCTGGGTGATCAGGCGGCGGACATGGGTGACATAGGTGTCGCGGCCCCCGAAGGCGAGCGGCAGCGGCAGCGGCACCGGGATCAGTCCGGCATACTGGCAGGCGAAAAAGCCGCGGACGAAATCGGGGCTGGTCTCGGCGATGATCGCCACCCGCTCGCCGGGTGCCAGGCCCAGCGCGAGCAGGCGTCGGGCCAGCAACAGCGCCTGGCGTCGAAGCTCCCGGTACGGCATGGCTTGCGCCAGCTCGCCGCGGCCGGAATAGAAATTCAGGCCGCTCTCCCCCATCGCTGCGTAGTCGAGAGCCTCGGGCAGGGTGGCGAAGTCACCCTTGCGCAGTACAAGGCCACTCGAAGTGGGGGTGGAGCCCGGCACTCGACATCCCTTCAAGATATGACGTCACCGGGCAGGCCGGGCCTGACGCGAGCGCAACCCCATAGAGGCCATGCGCAAAAGCGTCAACCAGATGTCAGTGCCTTCGGTAGATGTCAGCCCTTGGCCGCCCCCGCCTGTACCGGCAGCATCTTGCCATAGACGCGATAGGTCTTGTAGGCACGGCCGCCGACCGCTTCGGCCAGATGGCGCATCGGATGATTGTCTTCCAGGATCCAGGACATCTCGACGGCGCGTATGCCGAGCGCCAGCGCCTCCCGGCGCAGCGTCTCGACCACATGCAGCGGCAGCAACCGGCCGAGCATCCCGTCGGCATAGCGTGGATGCACCCCCATCAGCGGCACCCGTGCCGTGGTCAAGCCTGATATTTTCAGCCGCCATAGCAGCTTGGCCCAGCCGAACGGCAGCAACAGCCCGTTCAGGTCGCGTATCGCCTCGTTCAGGTTGGGCAGGCAGAGCCCGAACGCCGCTGGGACGCCGTCCACTTCGGCGAACCAGACCAGACGCTCATGCAGCAGCGGGCGCAGGGCGACGGCCATGTGGGCGAGCTCGTCCTCGGTGATGGGAACGAAGCCCCAATGGCCGGCCCAGGCCTGGTTGTAGATGCCGACCAGGGCGGCGACATCCTCGGCCAACGCCTTCAGCCGCAGCGGACGCAGCACGACGCCGGCGGGCAAACCGCGCGCCACGAGAGCGGCGGCGGCGGCGGGCAGGGCGGCGGAAGTGTCGCAGAGATAGGCGTAGACGTCGCGTTCCTTGGCATAGCCGAGGGCGGCGAGCCGGGCGTCCACGTAGGGCGGGTCATGCGGCATCAGCAGCATGGGCGGGGTATCGAACCCGTCCACCAGCAGGCCGGTCTCCTCGTTGATCGACAGGTTGAACGGCCCGAGCACGCGATGCAGGCCGCGAGCCGCCAGCCAGGCCTCGGCGGTCGCCAGCAGACGCGCGAACACGTGGGCGTCGTCGATGGCGGCGAGCATGCCGAAGTTGCCGGCCCGCCGGCCGGGCGGGTCGCCCGGCCGGCCTTGGGCAAGCTGGTCTTCCTGGGCGCTGATGCGGCCGACGTCGCGGCCGTTGCGGCGCGCGATCCAGAACGCCGCCTCGGCGTGACGGAAGAAGGGATTGCCCTTCGGCGTCAGGGCGGCGCGCCGCTCGCCATGCAGCGGCGGCACGTAATTCGGATCATGCCGGAACAGCCGGTCCGGCAACCGGATGAAGCGGTTGAGTGCGACCCGGTCGAGGACGGGTATGATCTCCACCGCACCCGAAGGTGCCGCGGAAAGGATCAAGCGGCCTCGCCCGGACGGATCATCTTGACGGGAGGACCCATCTGACCAGGAAGCGGGGGACGATCCCGTGGCGGGCCGCCGGACAGGCGTGCCACCCAGGGGAAACGCTCCGCCTCTGGCTTGTCGTAGCCGAGGTTGAACACGTGCGGCGAACGCGCCCGTTCCTTGGCGGAGCCATAATAGGTGCCGAACATCCGGTCGATGACGAACGAGGTGATGCCGTAGTTGCCCGCCTCATCGCGGAAGTGATGCACGAGATGAAGCTCCTTCATGCGTCGCAGCAGCCGGTTGCGCGGCTTGAAGTTGAGATGCTGGATGCAGTGGCAGAACTCGTACGCGCAAGTGATCAGCAAGCCCGCCCCAACGCTTGCGGCGGCACCATCGACTCCGCCGATCGCCAAGCCGAGCGGGATCAGGATGACCAGGATGGTCGGCAGCGTGATGATCGGCGAGCCGAACAGCACGTCCATGCGCGCCGGATCCTGATGATGGTCGAAATGGATGCGCTTCCACAACCCGGCGGTCAGGGGCGAACGATAGAGGTAGCGCCCGTGCAGGATGAAGCGGTGGATCGCATACCACGCCAAGGGATAGGCCAGCAGCGTCGCCAGCACGGCACCGAGCGGACGCCATGGCCCGGCAGCGTCGCGTATGGCGACGGCGGCGCAAACGAGGGCGCCGGCAAGATAGACGTGGACCGCAGGGTGGGTGGCATAGGCCGACAGCAGGTCGCGGAAGTTCATCCGGCCCAGGTCGAAGCTGCGTCCATATTTTCGCCAGCGCGTGTACATGCCGCTGTCGTGGGGGAGACGGCCAAGGCTGTCAAGCGAGGGCGCGTGCTCCCGGCTCCTCCTGTTCGCCTCGATCTGTAACAACGTGTCGCATATCGTGTCCCGAGGGACTTGCGCCGGTTCCGGAAGTGCGCAGAGGTATCCGGATCATGCATGCTTCCACAGCACCGCGCGGATCCTCCGCCGCTATCGCCAAAGGGGGTTCACGCTCCAGGCGACAGGCGGCCCTGGCCAGCGTGCTGGCCCTTACCCTCATCGCCGCCGCACCACCGGGCGGCGATCCGACGGCAGCGCCGTGCAGTGCCGACACACCGGCGGCGATGCCTCGCCTCTATGCCACGGTGACGGGAGCACGGAAGGTGGCGGGCAACATCACCTTCACCTTGTATGGCCCGAGACCCGAGGCCTTCCTGGCGCACCAGGGCAGCATCGCCCTCACCCGCGTCATGTTGACCAGCACCGAAGCCACTGCCTGCTTCGCCATCTCGACGCCTGGCAGCTATGCGGTGGCCGTCTATCACGACCAGAACAACAACCATCATTTCGACCGCACCCTGATCGGCCTGCCTGCTGAGGGCTATGGCTTCTCCAACAACCCAGCTGTCGTCTTCAGGCCGCCATCCTTCGGCGCCGCGCGCTTCCAGGTTCAGCCGGGGGACAACCACGTCACCATCCGGCTGAGCTACTGAAGGCTATTCGGCGGCCGGATACATCATCAGGCTGCCAGCGGACACCACGCCGAGCTCGATCCCGACCGCGGTGATGGCGTCGACCGCCCGGTCGATCTGCGCGCTGCTATGCACGGCGCTGACACTGGTGCGCAGCAGCGACTTGCCCTCCGGGGTGGCCGGCGGCAGCGCCAGGTTCGTATAGACACCGGCATCGAGCAGGCGGTTCCAGAAGCCCACCGCGGTATCGGGATCGGGCAGCCGGATGGACACGATCGGGCTGGCCGTCGGGCCGAGGGAGAAACCGGCCGCCGACAGACCCTGGTGCAGGCGCGCGGCATTGCGGCCAAGCCTGGCGCGAAGGGCCGGCTGCCGCTCGACCTGGTCGAACGCCTGCGACACCCCGGCGATGACCGAGGGCGGCAGCGAGGCGGTGAACATATAGGCCCGGGAGGCGAGCCGGAGCAGCTCGAAGTCGGGTGCGTCGGACACGCAGAAGCCGCCGATGCCGCCCAGGCTCTTGCTGAAGGTGCCGACCACGAAATCGACATCGGCCTCGATCCCGGCCGCCTCCGCAGCACCGCGTCCACGCTGGCCGAGCACGCCGAGGGAATGGGCCTCGTCCACCAGCAGATAGGCGCCGGTCTCGCGCTTCACCGCCGCGATCTCGCGCAGCGGGGCGATGTCGCCGAGCATGCTGTAGATGCCCTCCACCACGATCAGCTTGTCGCCCGGGCGATCGGCCAGGAGGCGAAGGCGGCGATGCAGGTCCTCGGGATCGTTGTGCCGGAATCGCGTGACCGGCGCGCTGCCGAGGCGGGCGCCATCGTAGATGCTGGCATGGCTGTCGGCATCGAGCAGCAGGTTGTCGTCAGGGCCGGCCAGTGCGGCGAGGATGCCGAGATTGGCCTGGTAGCCGGTGGTGAACACCATCGCGTCGCGCCGTCCGTAGAAGCGGGCGACTTTCTGTTCCAGCGCCGAGTGGCCGCTGTAGGTGCCGTTGGCAATGCGCGAACCGGTGGTCCCGGTGCCCTCGGCGCGCAGCGCCACCACCGCATGGTCCACGCAACCGGCGTCGAAGGTCAGGCCGAGGTAGTTGTTGGTACCGAGCAGGAGTACGCTCCGCCCGTCGAGCCGTGCCTCGGTAGGCGAGAGCACCTCGTCGAACGCCACCGTGAACGGGTCCCGTCCCCCGTGGCACAGGCGAGCATAGGCCTGCTTAAGGCCGTCATATTTTGCGAGCATATGTTATTGCAGCTTTTGCGCTGTTTCGAGCTCTAGAAGATTGGCCAGGTCGCCAACGGTCTTGAGGTCGGCAATACCATCGATTGAAATAATGGTATTGAACTTTGTTTCGATCGCCATGACGAAATCCATAACAGCAAGAGAGTCAAGTTTCAGGTCGCGGACAATATTGGTATCAGCCGTGATGTTTTCAGTTACGCCAGGAGGAATGCCGTCCAGCGACTTTGCGACCTCGGAGATCCCCCTGATGATGTCTTCATGGCCCGACAAAAATTGGCGTTCCCGGCATGTGTTTCAAGTTCCGAATATTTTGCCAAATTTAACAGGCCTTTCAGTCCTTAGCAATCACCCGCTTGATGGGCGTCCACGAGCTGTTCGGTCTCGATCGCCTGATACAGCGCTTCGGCCGCGGGCGAGAGCGGCCGCTCGGACAGCCTGATCAGGCCATAGCTGTCGATGGCGATGCGTCCGGTCTCGTCCAGCGGCGGCAGCATGCGGAACAGGCCGCCGGCTCCGGCGAAGATCTCGACCATGGACCGGCTGAGCGCCGTGACAGCCTTGCCGCGGGCGATGATCGACAGGCTCAGCATGACGCTGTCCGTGTTCAGCACCTCGGTCGGAGGCGACAGTCCGGCGGCCCGGAACAGCCCGTCGACACGGCGGCGCAGCAGCGTGCCCGGCGACTGCAGCACCCAGGGCATGACCGCCAGCGCCGCCAGGGTGAGCGGCTCCTGCCGCAGCAGGGCATGGCCCTCGCGCACGAACAGGCTGATCTCCTCGTCGGCCAGCTCGCGATAATCCAGCGACGTGGCATCGACGCCGGGCGGGATGCGGGCGATGGCGAAATCGAGCCGCCCCTCCAGCAGCTTGGCGACCAGCGGGCCGCTGGTCTCGACCTGCACCGTGATCGACATGCCCGGGCGGGTGCGTCGGATATGCTCGACGGCGCGCAGCACCGGCCCGGAGGCAGGTCCGGTGACGGCGCCGATGGTCACCTGGCCCGCCGCCCCGGCACGCATGGCGCCGAGCTCCTTCGCCGCCGCCTCGAGCTCGATCAGCACGGAGCGGGCCCGTCGCACCAGGACCTCGCCATACAGGTTGGGCTCCATGCCGCGAGGCAGCCGCTCGAACAGCACGGTGCCGAGCATGGTCTCGATCTCCGCCAGCAGCTTGGAGGCGGCCGGCTGGGTGATCGACAGCATCACCGCGGCGCGGGCGAGATTGCGTTGCTCGTCCAGGGCCGCCAGCAGTTGCAAATGGCGCAGCTTGAGCCGGGCGCGAATGAACCAGTCGGGCGGCAGCAGCGTCGGCGGCTCCAGGACGCGGCCTTGGTGATGGATATCCATTTGAATATCGCTCATACGCGAAATCCCATTGGACGCATATCGTTCGCAGGTCTAAATTCCTCAGCCAAACGTCCCGGCGCCAAGACCAGGGACCAAGGAGGAAATCATGCAGATCACCAAGCGCCAATTCGGCAAGCTGGGCATTGCCGGCGCACTGGCATCCCTCGTCGGCAGCATCGTCGAGGGCGGCCACGCGTCGGCGGACGCGCCGCTCAAGATCGGCTTCATCGTCAAGATGCCGGAGCAGGCCTGGTTCATCAACGAGCAGACCGCCGCCGGCACCTATGGGACCAAGAACGACGTCACCGTGGTCAAGATGGCCGGCTCCGATGGCGAGATGGTGATGAACGCCATCGACAACCTCGCAGCACAAGGCGCCAAGGGCTTCGTGATCTGCCCGCCGGACGTGAAGCTGGGCCCGGCGATCATGGCCCGCGCCATGGCGCAGAACATGAAGGTGGTCACGGTCGATGACCGCTTCGTCGGCCCCGACGGGCAGCCGATGGCCGCCGTGCCGCACCTGGGCATGTCCGGCTACAAGATCGGCCAGCAGGTCGGCGGCGCGATCTGGGACGAGATGCAGCGTCGCGGCTGGAAGCCCGAGGAGGTCGCGGCCTGCCGCATCACCGACGCCGAGCTGCCGACCGCGCGCGACCGCGTTCAGGGTGCCAGCGACATCCTGGTCAAGAGCGGCTTCCTGGCGGCCAACATCTTCGACGCCCCGCAGCGCACCACCGATACCGAGGGCGGCTCGACCGCCGCCTCGCCGATATTTGCCCGCGAGGGCAAGTTCAAGAAGTGGGTCGTCTATGCCCTGAACGAGGAGACCGTGCTCGGCGGCGTGCGCGCCAGCGAGGCGTTCCATCTCGCCCCGGAGGCGGTCATCGGCGTCGGCATCAACGGCACCGGAGCGGCGTTCGCCGAGTTCTCCAAGCCTGGCGAGACCGGCTTCTACGGCACCGTGGGGGTGTCGAGCTTCCTGCATGGCCGGCAGAGCACGGCCAACCTGGTGAGCTGGCTGCGCACCGGCACCGAGCCGCCGATGAACACCCAGACCACCGGCGTGCTGATGACGCATGAGAACTGGCAGGCCGTGAAGGCGAAACTGGAGGCATGAGCGCCTCGCTCGCGCCGGTTTTCGCGGCGGGGGGACCGAGGATCGCTCGCGAGACCGAGCCGTTCCTGAGGCTGCGCGGCATCACCGTCGAGTTCCCCGGAGTAAAGGCTCTGAAGGGCGTCGACCTCTCGGTGCATCGCGGTTCGGTGCATGCGCTGATGGGCGAGAACGGCGCGGGCAAATCCACCCTGCTCAAGGTGCTGAGCGGGGTGAACATCCCCTCGGCCGGCACGCTGGAGGTGGGCGGCCAGACGCTCGCCTTCCGCAACGCCGCCGAGGCGCTCTCGGCCGGCATCGCGGTGATCTACCAGGAGCTCAACCTGGTGCCGGAGCTGTCGGTGGCCGAGAATTTGATGCTCGGGCAACTGCCTCGGCGCGCCGGCTTCGTCGACCGCAGGAGCCTGCGCGAGCGGGCGCTCGGCGTGCTGCGCGACCTCGGCGAGCCGATCCGGCCGGAGACCTTGGTGTCGCGCCTGTCGATCGGCCAGCGGCAGATGGTCGAGATCGGCAAGGCCTTGCTGCGCGACGCCCGCGTGATCGCCTTCGACGAACCGACCAGCAGCCTGTCGGTGCGCGAGACCGAGAACCTCAAGCGCATCGTCCGCCGCCTGCGCGACGACGGCCGCGCCATCATCTACGTCACCCACCGCCTCGGCGAGGTGTTCGAGCTGTGCGACGCGGTAACGGTGTTCCGTGACGGCGCCCGCGTCGCCGAGCATGGCGAGATGGCCGGCGTCACCAACGAGATGATCGTCACCGAGATGGTCGGGCGCTCGATCGAGGATGTCTATGGCTACCGCTCGCGCGAGCCGGGTGCGGTGCTGATGGAAGCGAAGGGGCTGGCTGGACCCGGCGTGGCGGGGGCGGTCGATTTCAGCGTGCGGCACGGCGAGATACTGGGGTTCTTCGGCCTGGTCGGCGCCGGGCGCACCGAGCTTATGCGGCTGCTATGCGGCAGCGTGATGCCTTCCGCCGGCGTCGTGACCCTGCTCGGCAAGACGTTGCCGCCGGGATCGACGCGCGGGGCGATCCGTGCCGGCATCGCCCTATGCCCCGAGGACCGCAAGGCCGAAGGGATCTTCCCGATCGCCGGGGTCGGCGACAACCTCAACGTCAGCCTGCGCCGGCGGATCGCCCATGGCGGCATCTTCGTCAACCGCAAGCGCGAGGCCGACAACACGCGCGAGGCGATCAGGAAGCTGAACATACGCACGCGGGACGGCAATACCCCGATCGCCACCCTCTCCGGCGGCAACCAGCAGAAGGTGATCCTCGGGCGCTGGCTGGCCGAGGATGTCGACCTGCTGGTGCTGGACGAACCCACGCGCGGCATCGACGTCGGCGCGCGGGCGCAGATCTACGGCATTCTCTACGACCTCGCCGACGCCGGCAAAGGCGTGATCGTGGTCTCGTCCGACCTGCCGGAGGTGATGTCGGTCTGCGACCGGGTGATCGTGATGCGCGAGGGCCGCATGGTCGGCTCGGTGGCACGCGCCGACCTCAGCGCCGAGCGGCTGCTGCAGATGGCGCTGCCACAATGATGTCTATCGACAGGACAGGCTTCTGATGGACCAGGTGACGTTGAAGAGCGCTCCCGAGCGGGCAGCCCCCGGAAGCACCGGGATCAGCGCCTTGATCCGTCGCGGGATGCAGCAGTCCGGCATCGTGCTGGTGTTCCTGATCCTGTTCGCCGCCCTTGCCGGCTCGGTGCCGGACTTCCTGTCACGCGGCAACATCACCGGGCTGCTGCTCTCGGTGACGCTGACCGGGACGCTGGCCTCGACCATGATGATGGTGCTGGCGCTCGGCGAGGTCGATCTGTCGGTGGCCTCGATCGTCGCCTTCTCCGGCGTGGTCGCCTCGGTCGCGACCGACGCGCTCGGCCTGCCGCTGGGCATCCTGGCCGGCATCCTCGCCGGCGGCGCGGTGGGCTTATGCAACGGCATCGTGGTGGCCAAGTTCGGGGTCAACTCGCTGATCGCCACGCTGGCGGCGATGGAGATCGTGCGCGGCCTCGCCTACATCACCTCGCATGGCGACGCGGTGATGATCTCCTCGGCGGGGTTCTTCCGGCTGGCCAGCGCGTCGCTGTTCGGCCTGACCGCGCCGATCTGGATCATGTTCGCCATGTTCGCCATCTTCGGCGTGCTGCTCAACCGCACCGTGTTCGGACGCGACGTGCTCGCCACCGGCGGCAATGTCGAGGCGGCGCGGCTGGCCGGGCTGAATGTCGACCGCATCAAGATCACGGTGTTCACCCTCCAGGGGCTGCTGGCCGGCTTCTGCGGCGTGCTGCTGTCCTCCAGGATGGGCCTGGGCGACCCGAAGACCTCGATCGGGCTGGAGCTCGCGGTGATCTCGGCCTGCGTGCTCGGGGGCGTGTCGCTCACCGGCGGCATCGCCAGCATCTCCGGCGTGATCGTCGGCGTGCTGATCATGGGCTGCGTGCAGGACGCCATGGGCCTGCTGAACGTGCCGACCTTCTACCAGTATCTGGTGCGCGGCGGCATCCTGCTGCTCGCCGTGCTGTTCGACCGCTGGAAGAATGGCCGCCGGCCCGGCCTCAAGCGCTAG
>CAXSEE010000139.1:0-11802 GCA_964235615.1 uncultured Acetobacteraceae bacterium
GCCAGTGCGGCGAACGCTCCCGATAGCCATCATGGCAATAATGCGCGAAACCGGAGGCGAAACCGCCGTCACCCAGGAAAGCCGCGACATCCGGATTCTCGCGCAGATACCATTCCTCGTCGAAGAACATGTTCGGCGAGTGGCCGAGCCTGGCGCCATATTCGGTGTAGAATCGTTCCGGATCATCGATGCCGACGGCCTGCATCTGGAGCGGCAGGCCGGCATGACGGCGCAGATACCAGTCGCGATCGAACAAGGACCAGAGCGGACGGCGAGCCAAAGGCGCCGGCCAGGCACCGGCGATCGACAAGTTCCGTTTCATTAACAAAACTGTCTTCTTGAAATGGTCTTGTGTGAAGAAAACACTAACATTATGATACCGTAATTTTTATTGAGAAGAGCGGCTGCTCCACGATAAGCAGTTCTTACTCTCTTTTTACGCGCTGGCACGATACGATCAATTATTGGTGTGATGGAGGATCGGAGCGCGTGCTGGACTCCGTCGAAGGCAAGCAGACTGCACAGCGTGACATCACCGTCCTGATCTGCAGCGATGCGCCGCTGGAGTCCGAGGCCAACGCCTCGATCCGCAGCTCAATACACGATGGCTGGGTGGATCATCTGTCGGCCGAACGGGTTTTCGCGGCGAGACTGGACAGTGCGGTAGCCGCCATCGAGACGATGCGCCCCGACCTCGTGCTGTGTGTCGGCTCCTATCTGCCGGAAACCGCCTATTTCGGCGAGGCGACGCGGGCGGCTCGCGAGGCGCGCGCGGCGGTCGTCTTCTGGGCCACGGAGGACCCGTACGAGAAGGACGCGAGCTACCGGATCGAGCATGGTTTCGATGCCATCTTCACCTGCGACCGCTGGACGCAGCGATTCTACGATCATCCCAGGGTGTTCCATCTGCCGCTTGCGGGCTGTCCCCATCGCCATCATATTCCAATACGGAAGGATATCGAACGGCCGATCGACATGCTATTCTGCGGCGTGGCCTTTGCCAACCGCCGCGACATCATGACCCGGCTCATGCCTGCCCTGAAAGGCCTGCGGATATCGATCATGGGACCCGGTTGGAACGTCGGAACTGGTTTCTCGGAGCAGCGCGTGGACAAGTCGCGACTGATCGAGCTGTACGGACAATCGAAGATAGTGCTGAACCTTGGCCGCAGTCTCAGTTTCGAGAATTCACGCTACCAGATCGCGCCATCGACGCCCGGACCGCGCACGTTCGAGGCCGCGATGGCCGGAGCATTGCAGTTCTTCCATGAGGATACGCTGGAGATTCGCGATTATTTCGAAGAGGACGAGATCCCGGGCTTTTCCGGCTCGCTGGATTTCCGGCATCTGCTCGACCGGTTCCTGCCGGCGGAGGATCTGCGCCGCCACACCGCCGGACGCGCCCAGCAACGCGCCCTCTCGGAACACAGCTACGCCATGCGCGCGCGCCGTATGCTGGACATCCTCTCCCGAGAGGGATTATTGTGATCCTGCTCTACAATACCAACGACACCCACAACCCGAACGCCTATCTCGGCTTCGCGATCGAGGACGGGTTGCGTCGGTTGGTCGGCACCGAGAGCGTGCTGCGGGTGGACACGCGCACGCTGGCACCTGCCGCGGCGACCGGCGACCATGACCTGCTGATCTGCATCGACGGGCAACGTATCGATACCGGACTGATTGCCCGCGTGCGGCCAGCCTTTCGCCGCCTCGTGCTCTGGGTGTTCGAGGACCCGTTCATGCTGGACTACAACCTCGCCCATATGGATCTGTTCGACCTGGTGTTCACCAACGATCCGTCCTGCGTTCCTGCCTACAAGGGACGCGGGCATTTCCTGCCGCTGGCAGCCAGCCGCATGCTGCAGTACCGCGACGTGCTGCCGGACGCGCGCCTGCGCTACGATATCTTCTTCGCCGGCACGATGTGGCCGAACCGGGTATCGGTGCTGCGGCGGGTGATCGCCGCATTCCCCGCGGCGTCGATGAAACTGGTCTGCCCGACCAACGCCTATCTGCCGCCGCTGCCAAGGCAGATCGCCGAGCGCGCGATCACGCGGCCGGTCAGCCACGAGGCCTTCATCGATTTCGCCAATGCCAGCCGGGTGACGCTGACCCTGTTCCGCGACTATGCCAGCCACGGCAGCTCGGGCCTCGCCACCGCACCGGGTCCCCGGCTGTTCGAGCTTGGCCTGGCCGGCACCGCACAGGTCGCCGAACGTCACGAGCGCATGCCGCTGGAGGCGTTTGCCGGGCTGGACGGGATCATCCTGGAAAGCGACGCCCTGATCGAGAGCATTGCCGGCGTGCTGGCCGATCCCGCGCTGCGGGCAGACCTTGCCCGGCGTGCGCAGGCGTCGGTGTTGGCGGCACACGGCTACGAGCATCGGCTGCGGCGTCTGCTCGATCTCTCGATGGACGCGATGCCGAAGCGGCGGCCCGTCCGGCCAAGCAAGCTGCGTGTGCTGATGTGCACGCATTCGACGATACACAACCAGGTCTGGGGCGGCGTCGAAGTGTACCAGCAGATGCTGTGCACGATGCTGGACCGCGAGATCGAGGCCCTGTACTGGATCCGTCGCAACGGCAGCTGCCAGCTTCTCGATGCACAGGGAAAGATACTGGAACGTTACGACGGCGAGGATATCGGCTGGCTCGACGTGCTGTGCGACAGTTTCGAGGAACGGCATTTCTCGGCCGTCCTGGCGGGCTATGACATCGACGTCGTGCATTTCCAGCATCTCGGCCATCATGCCGCGTCCCTGCCGCTGATCGCCAAGGCCAGCGGCGTCGGCACCCTGCTGTCGGTGCATGATTTCTTCCTAGTCTGTTCGCGCTACAACCTGCTCGATCACGAGCAGAAATTCTGCGATATCGGCAACCGGTCGATCACTGCCTGCACGATCTGCCTTGGCGCGGCCGAGGGCCTGCCGGCCGGCGCGCAGCAGCAGCGGCGCGGCTTCATGGAGCAGGTACTGGGCTCGGTCGACCTGCTGCTGTTCGGCTCGCACCAGTCCGAGCAGCTGGTGCTGCGCATCTACCCGCAGACGCGCACGCGGCCACGGCTGGTTATGGGCATCCCCGCACCCGTCGGCCCGCTGCCACGCCACCCGCTCACGCGGCGTGACGCGGCCGCGGACACGCTCGACGTGATGGTGATCGGCAATTTCCTGCGCACCAAGGGTGCCGACACCGTGCTGAAGGTGATCGAGACGGCCGATCCGAAATTGTTCCGGTTCCATATCATGGGCATGGTGGAACCGCAGTATCTCGCCGTGCTGGAAACGCTCGGCCGCGACCGCCAGGTGACCTGCCACGGCCGCTACGCACCGGGAGAGTTGCCGCTGGCCCAGGGGCAGGTCCCACAGGGACAGGTAGCGCTGCATCTGTCGATCTGGCCGGAGACCTGGTGCATCTCGCTGTCGGAGGCCTGGCAGGCCGGACTGATCCCGATCGTGACGGACATCGGCGCCCTCGGCGAGCGCGTCAGCCATGGCGTCGACGGCTTCAAGGTGAAGGTCGGCGATGCCGCCGCCGTGCTCGACCTGCTGGAGGTCCTGCGCGCCAACCCGGGCCTGCGCGAGCGGCTGCGCGGCAACATCGGTTCCCGCCTGTGGGCCGACGCCGATGACTATGCCGCGCGGATCCTCGCCAGCTATCGGACCCTGGCGCCAAAGGCACGGCTCGAAGCCGGCG
Organism: uncultured Acetobacteraceae bacterium; assembly: GCA_964235615.1. Classification (GTDB taxonomy): domain Bacteria; phylum Pseudomonadota; class Alphaproteobacteria; order Acetobacterales; family Acetobacteraceae; genus Lichenicoccus. The sequence continues at coordinate 3,697 of CAXSEE010000139.1, forward strand.
CCGTCGGGCGTCCACTGGTGCTCGATGTCGCGCGGCTGCATTGGCTGGCGAAACGGAGCTGGAAGGAGCTGGCGACCCCACGGCACATCCTCGATGCGCTGGAAGGCAACCCGCTGAAGCTCGACCTGCCGCAGGACATCGTCGAATGGTGTTCGATCCAGCAATGTCCTGCCTGTGTCGACGAGATCTGCGGCGAGGAGATGGACCCGGCAGACGACTTCAAGCCGGGCGCCGTCAAGCTGGGCAAGTTCGAGCCGGGGAGCAGCTTCAGCATCAAGGGCTGGGTGTTCCAGGCCGGCGCCAGCCAGGCCGGGCAGGTCCATGTCTGCCTGATCCACCAGACCGGCCGGCATGTCGTGTTTCTCGAAGCCGAGCGCATGGCCAGGGCGGACGTGCAGGCGACCCTGCCGGAGGCGCCGCTCTACGCGGGCTATACGGCGAAAGTCAGCCTCGCCGGCAAATGGGCGGATGGCGATCATGGCATCGGCATCATCGTGGTGATCAACGGCCAGGCTGCATTCCAGCTGTCCCAGTACCGGTTGTCGTTCCTGGACGGCAGGCCCGTGCGGCTGGTGACGACACAGACCGACCAGACGGCGGTGTTGCGCGCCTTTGCCTGCGTCTTCTCGACCTCGCCACAGGCGGATCTCGCGGCAACGCCGGCCAGGACCGGGGATCTCCATGAGCCGCCTGCACCACACCAGGCAGCCAGAAAATACGCCAGGACGCGGGCGACCTTGTCGGCGTCTCCAGGAGCAGCATGACGATGCCGGAAACCATGACGAGGGAACATGTCAGACTGGTCATCTGGGACCTGGACGAAACCTTCTGGAAAGGCACCCTTACCGAGGGCGGCATCACGCGCAACGAGCGAGCCGTCGAGACGGTGATCTCGCTCGCCCGGCGCGGGATCGTCAGCGCCATCTGCTCCAAGAACGACCTCGAACCGGTGCAGCGGATCCTGAGGGAATGGGATCTCTGGGACTATTTCATCTTCCCGAGCGTGAACTGGGAGGCCAAGGGTCCGCGCATCAAGGCCCTCGTCGAGGCCGTCGGGCTGCGGCCGGAGACGGTCCTGTTCGTCGATGACAACCCGATGAACCTCAAGGAGGCGGCCTATTTCCTGCCCGGCCTGCAGGTCTCCGACGAGAGCATCATCGACGACATGCTCGACCATCCCTTGTTCATCGGCAAGAATGACGAAGGGCTGACGCGGCTCGCCCAGTACAGGCTGTTGCAGACACGCCATCGGGACCAGGCCGCGGCCGGCGACAACGTGTATGACTTCCTGCGTAGCAGCGGCATCACCGTCGAGATCGAGCATGACGTCGAGCGCCATCTCGATCGCGCGATCGAGCTGGTGAACCGCACCAACCAGCTCAACTTCATCAAGACCCGGCTGCCGGAGAACATCGACGAGGCCCGTTCGGCGCTGCGCGAGCATCTGTCCCACTTCTTCGTCCAGGCTGGACTGGTTCGCGTACGTGACAATTACGGCGATTATGGTTTCGTCGGCTTCTTCGTCCAGCATCGAGGTGCGGCGTTCCAGGACCTGGCCTATTACTGCTTCTCCTGCCGCACGCTCGGCATGTATGTCGAGCTATGGCTGTATCGCCGGCTGGGCCGGCCGCGGATCACCATCACCGGCGAGGTGCTGACCGACCTGCATGACGAGAGCATCCCGTGCGACTGGATCACATTGTACGATCCTGCCCGCGAGGCGAGCCTGTCGCAGGCCAAGGATATCGGCCCGATATTCATCGGTGGCGGCTGCGATCTCGAGGCGGTGGCGCATTACGTCACCCTCCACGCCGGTAGCTTGTTCCTGCGTCTGAACACCAGCCGGGCCGGCATCGAGATCCGGCGCGACCATACGCAGATGCTCTGCTACGCCATCGAGGACATCGTCGGCGTCGGGGGCGAGCGGCTCGCCGCCATGCAGGCGCTCGGCTACGGCATAGAGGATCTGCAGCATCCGTCCGCCGCCCTGCTGGCTTCCCGAGTCTGGCTGCTGAGCTTCTGGGCGGACGCCTACTACCAGCTCTACCGCCACCGGACCACCGGCGACATCGTGCCATTCTCTCCGGCCTCCCTCGGTCACGCCGATCTCTTCGTCCTTCCCGACGAGACGGTGGCGGGTCGCCAGCCGACTCCGGAAGCCGTTGCGGCGCTGCATTACCTCCGTGAGAATTACGAGCCGGTCGGGCGGATCGGCGAAGCGGCGTTCAAGCGGAACGTCCGTAGGATCCTGGCCGAGGCATCGGCCGGCACGCGGATCCTGCTGCTGCTGATGGGCGAGCAGCCCTACGAGGGCATGGAGGATCTTGCCGACCTGCACCGGCAGCACAACCGCTGGCTGACCGACCTGCTGCCCGAATTTCCGCTGGTCACGCCGCTTCGCATGGATGATTTCGTGGTGGCGAAGCGGGACCTGACCGGGCCCACGCATTACGAGCGCCTCGTCTACCAGCGCCTGGCGGCGCGGGTGATCGATCTGTCGCGCGACCTCGGCGACAGGCCGAGCCCGGAGCCGGCGCCGCCGACCGGCGCCAAATGGTATTTCGCGATTACCCGGGCCACGTTGGATGCAGATCCGGACCAGGGGTTTCGTGATTGCATACGCGTTGCGGTCGCCTCCGCGAGACGCCTCACCAGCCTGCGTCCGCACATGATCTATGATGGTCCGGAGGATGACTTCACCGCGGAGATGCGGGCCAGCGGCGTCACCGTCATCTTCCATCGCCTGAGCTTCCACGACGCCCTGCGGCGCGCGCAGGAACAGCAGAAGCCGGAATGGCCCGACTATATGAGGACCGCGGAAGGCGCCTTCATGCGGCTTGAGATCGGTCTGCTGGAGCAGGAAGAGTCTCATGTCCTGTACACCGACTGCGACGTGATGTTCGAGGCCGATGTATCGATCGATCATCTGCGTCCAGGGCTGTTCGCGATCGCCCCGCAATTCGATCCGGGTTCGTTCTATGACGACATCAATTGCGGGGTCATGATCCTCAATGTCGAGCGCATGCGACGCGATCGCGAGGCGCTGATCGAGTTCATGTGCGACAACTTCGCCAGAGTTGCCGGATATGATCAGGAGCTATTGCAGCTTTATTACAAGAATAGATGGGATCCGTTGTCGCCGACCTATAACTGGAAACCTCATTGGGGCGCGCAGCCGCGTGCGCGGATCGTACATTTTCATGGCCCGAAGCCTGCTGCTGCTGGTAGGTTGCTGCAAGACCGGGAATACAGGCGGGACGATCCGGTGTTCCAGACCTGGCGACACTGGTTCTTCGCCGCACCCTCGGGCTACGAACACTACGTAGAACGCTGGGCGACATGGCTCCGCTCGTATCATGAAGGACACGCGTTTCAATGAAGGTGCTCATCTGCAGCGGCGGCCGATACGAATCGCAGGCAAACGCGCAAGTGCGCAACTCCATCATCGACGGCTGGATCGAGCATCTGGGCGAGGACAGCGTCATGTCCGCGAACATCAGCGGCGGTGCCGCAGTGGTGGCGCAGATGCAGCCAGACATCGTGATCGGCATCGGATCCTATCTTCCGGAGAGCACCTATTTCGGTGAGATCAGCCGGGCGGCGCGCCGGCTCGGCAAGGTGACGGTATTCTGGGCGACCGAGGACCCTTACGAGCAGGACGCGAATTATCGCATCGTGCATGATTTCGACGCGATCTTCTCCTGCGACCACTGGGGGGTGAACTTCTATACCCATCCGAACGCCTTCCATCTGCCGCTGGCCGGCTGCCACAAGCGGCACTACATGCCGATCAGCGCCGATCGCGAGAAGACCATCGACGTGATGTTCTGCGGTGTCGCCTTCACCAGCCGGCAGGAAGTGGTGGAGGATCTGCGATCGAGCCTGTCGGGGCTCAATCTCTGCTTCATCGGTCCCGGCTGGGGCAAGTTCGGGCATGGCTTTTCCGACCGGCGCATCGACAAGGCCCAGCTCATCGAGCTGTACCAGCGGTCGAGGATCGTGCTCAACCTCGGGCGCAGCCTGCATTTCGAGAACCGCCGCTACATGATCACGCCATCCTCTCCGGGACCGCGCACCTTCGAGACGGCCCTGGCGGGAACATTGCAGTTCTTCCACGAGGATACCTACGAGATGCGCAGCTACTTCGCCAAGGAGGAGATCCCCGCCTTCTCCAACCAGGTCGAGTTCGACAGCCTGCTCGAGTATTATCTGGCGGAGGACGAGAGAGGCCTGAAGACCGCCGAGCTTGCCCAGAAGCGGGCCTTGTCGGAACATACCTACGCCCATCGCGCCCGGCATGTGGTCGACACGCTCCGCACGAGGGGGCTCGCGGCATGACCGTCATCTACAACACCAACTTCACCCATAATCCGAATTCCTACCTGACCCTCGCGGTCGAGGACGCCGCGCGCCAGCTGTTCGGCCACGAGAATGTCGTGCTCGCCGACAACCGCAGCCTGGTGCCGATCGCGGCCAGCGGAATGCATGACGTGCTGATCTGCATCGACGGGCAGCGGCTGCACGATGCGCTGCTGCGACGGGTGCGGCGGTCGTTCCGCACCGTGGTCATGTGGCTGTTCGAGGACCCGTTCATGCTGGAGTACAACCTCCAGAACATGGATCTGTTCGACTTCATCTTTACCAACGATCCGGCCTGCGTCGCAAGCTACGGCAACAAGGGGCATTATCTGCCCCTGGCCGCCAGCAACCGGTTCCACTTCCGGCCGGTCAAGCCCGACGCGGCACTCGATTACGACATCTTCTTTGCCGGCACGATGTGGCCGAACCGCATCGCCAGCCTGCGGCGCATCATGAACGCGTTCCCCGACGCGCGGCTCAAGCTGGTCTGCCCGACCAACGAGTATCTGCCGCCGCTACCGTCCGACCTCGCGCGCCTCGCGATCCAGTGGCCGATCAGCCATGAGAGCTTCATCGACTTCGCCAACGCCAGCCGCGTCACCATCACCATGTTCCGCGATTACGCCAGCCACGGCGATGTCGGCCAGGCGACGGCGCCCGGACCCCGGCTGTACGAGCTCGGCCTGAGCGGCACGGCGCAGGTGGTGGAATGCGGCGATGCGATGGACAACGCGCATTTCGAGGCAGTCAGCGGCGTCGACGTGGTGCGTGATTCCGCTCATCTGGTCAGCAGCATCAGCCGCTTGCTGGAAAGCCCTGAACTCCGCGGCGAACGCGCGCGGCTGGCGCAGCAACAGGTGGCGTCGTCGCAGCTCTATACTCACCGCCTGCAGCAGGTCAGCGACATCACCCGGGGCAGCTTCGCCGTCCAGGCGCTCCCGGTCGCCACCATCCCCGCAGGCCGCAAGCTGCGCGTGCTGATGTGCACCCACTCGACCATCCATCGCAACGAGTGGGGCGGCGTCGAGGTCTATCAGCAGACCGTGTCGGCGATGTTCGAGCGCGAGGTCGACGTCTTCTTCTGGCTGCGGCGTGACGGCCAGTGCCATCTGATGGACGACAAGGGCATCGTGCTGGAGCGATTCGACATGCACGAGATCGGCTGGCTCGACAGCCTGACCGATGCGCCCGAGGAGGTCGCCTTCTCCAACGTGATCGGCCAGTACAGCTTCGACCTGGTGCATTTCCAGCATCTCGGCCATCACACGGCGTCGTTGCCGATCATCGCCAAGGCGGCCGGCGTCGGCACGGTGTTTTCCGCGCATGACTTCTTCCTGGTCTGCTCGCGCTATAACCTGCTCAACCACGAGCAGGTGTTCTGCGACATCGGCCACAAGTCGATCAGCGCCTGCGACATCTGCCTGCGCATCTCGGAGAACGTGCCGGCCGGGGCGCAGCAGACGCGACGCGCCTTCATGGTCGAGGTGATACGGTCGATCGACGTGTTCCTGTTCGGCACCGAATACTCGGAATGGCTGACCCTGACGATCTATCCCGAACTGGCCAAGCGCCGCCGGGCGGTGCTGGGCATCCCGATGCCGAACAGCACCGGGATCGACACGCCGCCCTCGCATCCGGACGTGGAGGACGCGCCGCTGGTGATCGCCGTGGTGGGCAATTTCCTGCGCTCGAAAGGTGCCGACGCGATCATGAGCCTGATCGAGGAGGCCAACCCGCAGCTGTTCCGCTTCCATCTGCTCGGCAACGCGGAGCCGCAATATGCGGAGATATTCGGCCGCTGGGACAAGCCCAACGTGGTCTATCACGGCCGCTACTCCCCCGGTGACCTGACCACGATCGCGCATGCCGACGTGGCGCTGCATCTGTCGATCTGGCCCGAGACCTATTGCATCTCGCTGTCCGAAATCTGGCAGGCTGGCCTGATCCCGATCGTGAGCGACGTCGGGGCCTTCAGCGACCGTGTCATTCATGGCGTCAACGGCTTCAAGGTCGCCATCGGCAACACCAGCGCGGTGCTCGACCATCTGGAACTGCTGCGCGCCAGTCCGGCCACGCGCCGGGCGATGCGCGCCAACATCGGCCCGCATCTATGGACCGACTATCGCCATTATGCCGCTTCGCTGCTGGAGATCTATCGCTCGGTGGCTCCCACCCGGGCGCTGGGCGATGTCGGGCTCGGCCTGGATGCGGGGCAGTTGCATCTGCTGCCGCATCCGAGCTGGAAGAACCTGGCACCGCCGCGGCATATCTTCGATCCCAGCCGACGCTCGACGATCCGTCTCGAGCTGCCTTCGAACATCCAGGACTGGAGCCATATCCAGGGTTCGGAAGTCTACATCGATGCCGTCTGCGGCATGACACCGGAGATGCTGGAGAAGGCCGGGACGGTGGACAAGGCCGGATTGCCGGGTGGCGGCTTCAAGCCGGCGCCGGACCTGCATGTCAGCGGCTGGAGCTTCGTGCCGAACATACGCGTGGGCGGCCAGATCTTTTTGGCACTGGTCGGCGACGAGACCGGCCCGGTGATATTTTTCCCGGCGACACGGGACATACGCGACGACATCATGTCGAAATTCGCCGGAGCCCCTCGCCGCTCCGGCTTCTCCGGGCAGATCGCGCTGCGCGGCAAATGGTGCGAAGGCCGTTACCAGCTTGCCCTCGTCAACAGCTTCGGCGATCGCGCTGCTTTCTGCCTGACCGCGCTGCGGGTCGAGGTCGAGGGCGGCCAGGTGACCAAAGCCGTGCTCGCGCCGCCGTCCAACGCGTCCATCCTGCGCGCCTTCCACCGCGTGGCAAAGCAGACCGGCGAGGATCTCGACATCACCCTCCCCCGCCTGCCCGTCAAGGATCATGCCTGGAGCCTCGGCCAGTCGCTGCAACACCATATCGACCATGTCTGCGAGATCGAGGGAGCGGAGGCCGGTCACCGCGAATTGCCGAGCCGCCTGTTCAGGTTCAGGGGCTGGGCGTTCCTCCCCGGCGCCGGATTGGCCGGACGGCTCTATGTCGGTCTTGTCGACCGGATGGCCGGCACGCGGATCTTCGTGCCGACGTCGCGCGAGGTGCGCGGAGACCTGGCCACCTATTATTCCGATGCCCCCCTGTGCGGCGGTTTCAGCGCGCAGGTGGAGATCGGCTCCGGCTGGCATGACGGCGTGTTCGAGTGCGTGCTGATCAACATCGTCAACGGACTGGCCTCCAGTCACCTCACCGGCTTCGAGATGACCATCCAGGACGGCTGCATCATCGCCGTGGTGAAGAGCGACGTCGATGAAGCCAGGATCCAGCAGGTCGAAGCCCGCCTGAAGAACCTCCCGATCGTGATCACGCTCCCAGCCGAGATCTCGGTTCCGGTCCCTCCGAAAGCGGAGACCCAGCCGAAAGTGGAGACTGGTGCGCCGACACCGCAACGGACCGAGCTGGTACGGGAGAGCCGCCGCAAGGCGACCGTTCGCTAGAGTATGGAATTTGAAGCTTGATATCGTTCGGATAAAGACTGCCCGCTACATCGTCGGCGGCTACGCTAGAGGTGCCGGTGGATGGCAGCATGATCGATCTGGTTTCTGAAGAAGGGATAGTGTGCCCCGCTCCGTTACTGCCGTAGATCTCGCACGAGACGCTGGGATTGATCCAAAGGTCTACCGCGCCAGCCTTCGTGCAGCCAACCTGCCGTGGCATCGCAAGGGCGACAGATGGAATGTGATCGAGGGTAGTGACCGCCATGGT
>CAXSEE010000140.1:0-11749 GCA_964235615.1 uncultured Acetobacteraceae bacterium
GTCCGGCATGGATGGTCTTGCGTCCGATCAAGCCCAGGATCGGCGACGCGGCTTCAAGGTCGGCGGCACTGGCGCCCGCCAGCACGACCAGAGTCCCAGCTTCCGCTTCCGGCGTGCTGCCGGATACCGGTGCCTCGACGAACCGTATGTTCTTGGCCGCCGCGTGCTTGGCGGCCTTACGCGACGCATCTGGCGACACGGTGCTGAAGTTGATCACGAGCAGTCCCGGACGACCGCCTTCCAGCACGCCGCCGGGTCCGTTCACAGACTGTTCGAGCGCTGCGTCAGCAGGCACCGAGACGAGGACAGCATCAACCTGACCCGCCAGAGCGGATGCACTGTCGACCAGGCGAACGCCGGCGACCTCGTTGCCCTTGTGGCCGGGGTCAAAGGCGATCACGTCGTAGCCAGCTTCGCGCAACCGCCCCGCCATTTTCTGCGCCATGGCACCGAACCCGACGAACCCGACGTCACGGCTCACAAGCACAGCCCAAAACCACAACGGTTAGCGTCCCGTGTGCCCATATTTCTTCTCCACTCTGCTCTCCGGGCAGAAAGCACCCTGGCATGGTCTACTAATAGGGTCGGAAACTACCTACGCTGTCGGCGCACGCTGCAGAGGCCCGACGTTGACCTCCTTCTATTCGGCCTTTTTGGCGCGGTGCGGTCTGCTTCCCCTACCGTCCCACAAACCAGGGTTTGCGGCACGATAACGACACCCCCTGAATAACACCGCTATTTGGCACGATATTCGTGCCGGAACTGCGTTGCGAAATCAGCGTGCCGCTGCCAGAATCGCACATGGCTTCCGGCACGAAACGGCGCACTTCCTCTCCTCCTGCCCCGCCGGATGCCGGCGCCGGCGTGCTGATCGGCTACGCCCGTGTCTCGACCGAGGACCAGAAGCTCGACCTCCAGCGCGATGCCTTCGCCCAGCTCGGCTGCCACCGCGTGTTCGAGGACCGCGCCTCCGGCGCGCGCGCCGACCGGCCCGGCTTGACCGCCGCGCTGTCTCACCTGCGCCGCGGCGACACGCTGGTCGTCTGGCGGCTCGACCGGCTTGGCCGCACCACCCACCAGCTCGTCAACCTGCTGGAGCAGTTCGAGCGCGAGGGCATCCGCCTCCGCTCGCTCCAGGACGGCATCGACCCCGCCTCCGTCATGGGTAAGGCCATGCTGCAGATCGGCGCAGTGTTCGCCGAGATGGAGCGCAACCTGCTGCGCGAGCGCACCAGGGCCGGTCTTGCCGCCGCCCGCGCGCGGGGACGGCTTGGCGGGCGCAAGCCGCGCCTGTCGGGCGACGGCCTCGATACTGCGCGCCGGCTGATGGCCGACCCACTGCTGACCATGGAGGAGATCGCCTCCCGGCTCGGCGTCGGCCGGACCACGCTCTATCGGGCGCTCGGCCGAGCGCGGTCCACGACGATCGGCGGCACTGCCGCGGCGGTGAAGGCGGCCAGCAAGGCGCGGGCGCCTGGCCGCAAGCCACGTGTCGCCGCTATGACCAGCGGGCGAGTCTAGGACGTGCCGATCCGCCCCGAACTGCGCCCGCTCTATCCCGCGCACTGGCGCGAGCTGAGCCGCCGAGTGCGCTTCGAGCGCGCCGGCGGACGCTGCCAGGGCTGCGGCCGGCCGCACCTGGCGCAGCTCCGCTGCCTGCCGGATGGAAGATGGTTCGACGAGACGGCGGCGACCTGGCGCGATCGCCGCGGTCGTCCCGCACGCTGGCCCGACCTGGTGGAGGCAACAAAGCTGCGCACCACACGCGTCGTGCTCGCCGCTGCGCACCTGGACAGCAACCCCGCCAACAACCGACTGATCAATCTGAAAAGCCTTTGCCAGCGCTGCCACATGCTGCACGACCGGCCGCATCACCTGGCCCAGCGCTGGATCACCTACCGGCGGCGCTACGCGATGGGCGACCTGTTCCTCGGTTGCTATCAGAGCGCCTTGTCACCGGCTGCACCGCTGAAGGCGCATGGCCTATGACCGGAGCAATGTAAGGCGATGGATCGCAAGCCAGCCAACGCCTTCATCACAGGCCGAAAAGGCTTCTGCTATCTGACCATCAAGGTTTTCGGGCGGAACCACGAGATGATGCGCATCCGCGCCTACAAAATAGACCCGGACGAGAAACGCCACATGCGGCGGCTCTACCCGGAGGTTGTCTTCGATTGGAAGAGAATCACGCAGCAGCTCGCCGAGAAGCGCGAAGACTGCCGGCGCTATCGTTCACGGTCGAGGAAGCCAGCCAGCCGTCCTTCGCGTGTCCGCGAGCCGCTCTTCGGCGTCTATGAGCCAGGCACCCGCACGATCTACACCAACGGCATCCCGTCCAGCGCCGCAGGCGTGGGAAGATTGCTTGACACCATCCTCCAGCTCGATCGCGAGCTGACGAACGTCCCTGCCCCACCGGAACCCGTTCGGAGACCAGTGGAGCCGAGTCTGGCGCTGGTTCAAAACGGCAGCCCCCTCAAACCGAAAAAGGATGCGGGAAGCCCTCGATCGCGAACCGTCGATGACCGCCTATAGCGACTACATCGTTTATCTGGACGAGAGCGGTGATCACAGCCTCGACGTGATCGACCGTCAGTACCCGATCTTCGTCCTGAGCGCCTGCGTGTTCCGCAAAAGCGATTACAGCGGCACCGTCGTGCCGAGCTTCCTGGACCTTAAGTTCCGGTTCTTCGGGCATGATATGGTGGTCCTGCACTCGCGCGATATCCGCAAAGCACATGGGCCATTTTCTATCCTGCAAAATGCCCATGTGCGGCAGGATTTTCTCGGCGCTCTCAACACAGCCGTTGCCAACGCCCCATTTACCTTGGTGACCGCGATCATCGACAAACGGCGGTTGACCCGGCACTCCGCCCAATCGGACAATCCCTACGAGATCGCGCTGACGTTCTGCATGGAGCGGGTGTTCAGCTATCTTCAGGACCTACAACAGCACCAGGTCACGACGCCAATGGTCGTGGAATGCCGAGGTAAGAAGGAAGATGCAGACTTGGAGCTGTCGTTCCGACGCACGGCCCAGGGCAACAATATTCATGGATTATCTTTGCCGTTCGAGATCGTGTTCGCCGACAAGAAGACGAACTCGACAGGTCTTCAGCTTGCCGATCTGGTATCACACCCGATCGGACGGCAACATCTCAATCCGGCCCAGCCCAACCAGGCCTACGGCGTCGTTGAGCCAAAGTTCCAACGCGACCCGTCCGGGTTGATAGACGGCTGGGGGCGAAAGGTGCTGCCCTGAAAAGCGAATGGCCCCGGTCTTCACCGAGGCCAAGCGCCGACCGAGCATTCCCGATCCACTTGCAGTGGCAAGTGGTCTTGCGAGTGCCCGAAGTCAAGGAAAACAAGGCTGGACAGACCATGGGCGTCTCCCCTTTGGGGCCGCGCTGGCGGGCTGCGCCCCGAGCCGGCTGATAGGCGCCGTCTCGGCCCTGACGGGCTTTCATCGCTGACGCGGGTTCTCGCCGCAGACGCGGCGCAGAGGGGGCCGAGGGGCCTTGCCCCTTCTCTCCCCCAAAGCGGCTTCCACCCAGCTTCCTCCGCCTGCGCTGCGCTCCGGCTCCGTGCAGCCGGGTCCCTGCGAAGCCGCTTTTTCCCCCTCCAGCCCCACCGCTCACGCGGCCCCGGGAAGCAGCGAGGCGCTGCTTCGCCGCAACGAAAGGGACAGAGCGATGACCACCAACACCGTCACTTACACCACGACAGAGATCAGCCTGGCCAAGCTGACCCCCTCCCCCGCCAACGTCCGCCGCACCGGAGCCGGAGCAGGCATCGAGGCCCTGGCCGCCTCCATCCAAGCGCACGGGCTGCTGCAATCCCTTGTCGTCCGGCTCAAGCTAGACAAGGAGGGACAGGCGACCGAGCGATACGAGGTCGTGGCCGGGGCGCGGCGGTTGGCGGCGTTGAAGCTGTTGGCCAAGCAGATGCGGATCAGCAAAGGCACCGCCATTCCCTGCCGCGTGCTGGACAGCGAGGGCGTGGACGGATCAGAGGCGAGCCTGGCCGAGAACGTGGTGCGGGTGGACATGCACCCCGCTGACCAGTTTGAGGCGTTTGCTAGACTGCACCAGGGCGGCACCGGCATCGAGGACATCGCGGCCCGGTTCGGGATGTCCGCCCATACCGTCCGGCAGCGGCTACGTCTGGCCGTCGTCTCCCCGGCGCTGGTCCAGGCCTACCGGGACGAGGAACTGACGCTGGACCATCTGACCGCCTTCGCGGTGACGGAGGACCAGGCGGCACAGGAGCGGGTGTTCGGGCAGTTGCAGGCCTGGCAGCGCACCCCCGACACGATCCGGCGGCTGCTGACCCATGCCCTTGTCCCGGCGACCGACCGGCGGGCGCTGTTCGTCGGGCTGGACGCCTACACGGCGGCGGGCGGGACGGTGCAGCGTGACCTGTTCAGCGAGGACCGCGGCGGTTGGATCACCGATGCCGCCTTGCTGGAGCAGCTTGTGGCCGAGCGCATGGAGTCGGCCGCTGAGGCAATCCGGGCCGAAGGGTGGAAGTGGGTCGGCATCGGGACGGACGCCCAGGCCGACGCATGGAACCTGCGGCGGGTCTGGCCCAGCAAGGTGGCGCTGTCCCCGGAAGACGAGCAGCGCCGGGACGAGCTGGCGAGCCGCTATGACGAACTGGCGGAGGAGCATAACCGCAGCGCGGACGACCTGCCCGAGGACGTGGCGGCCGAGCTGGACCGGATTGAGGCCGAGCTGGCGGCGCTGGACGCCAAGCAGGAGGTGTTCCTGCCGGAGAACGTAGCCAGGGCGGGCGTGGTCCTCACCTTGGCCGTGGACGGATCATTGCGGGCGGAGCGGGGCTACGTGCGGCCCGAGGACGAGGCGCAGCCCGACCCGGAGACACTGGACGAAGACGGCAGCGAGGCGGAGGGAACCGGGAAAACGGGAACGGACGACGCGGGCGAGCAGCCGATCGGCGGCGGCACCGTGACGCCATTCCGGCCCAGCCCGGAGCCGGAGGACAAGGCCCCTGCCCTTTCCGCTACGCTGCTGGCCGAGTTGGAGGCGCACCGCACGGCGGGGCTGCAAGCCACCATTGCCGGGCAGCCCGAGTTGGCCTTGCGGGTCATGCTGCACGGGCTGGCGACGGACGCCTTTTATCAGCGGTATGGGGAGACGGTCGCGGGCTTCCACTCCTATCCCCCTGCCCTCGCAGCCGCGTGCCCCGGCATCGCCGACAGTCCGGCTCGGCAGGCCATGGCGGCGGCCGAGGACGCATGGCGCACCCGGCTGCCGCAGGAACACGGGGCGTTGTGGGGATGGCTGCAGGATCAGGACATGGCGGCGCTGCTGGGCTTGCTGGCCGTGTGCGTGGCGCGCACAGCCAATGCCGGGAGCCGGACCTGGACCACGCCGGAGGGCAGCCGGTGCATCGCCGCCCAGGTGGCGATAGCGGCGGGGCTGGATATGCGGCAGTGCTGGACGGCGACCAAGGAAGGCTATCTGGGCCGGGTGCCGAAGGTGCTGATCCTGGACGCAGTGCGCGAGAGCGCCGGGGCGAGCGTGGCCGGGCGCATCGCCGCCAGCAAGAAGGAGGTCATGGTGGCGGACGCGGCGCAGTTGCTGGACGGCAAGGGATGGCTGCCCACCGTGCTGCGCGTTCCGGGAACGACATATCCCGTGGACTCTGGCGACGCCCAAGATGCTCCGCCGGTGTTGATGGCGGCTGAATAGCGTCTTCTCCCCGCTTGCCCGACTTGGGCCACCCTCCCAGGGTGGCCCTTTTCGTTGCGCACCTATCTTCCGAAATCAGGGTGGCTTGAAATCGCGCGCCGACCGAAGCCGGCCGGCGCAACCTTGAAACGGCGGCGCGGGAGCGCCGCACAGCGGAGCCTCGGAATGGATCTGAAGCGCATGCGCGAACGCGCCCATTTTCGACACCTCGCCCGGCGCGGCGATGCCATGCTCGGCGCCCAGGAGTTCTGGGACGGTATCCTTTACCTCTCCCGCGAGCTGATCCCCGAGGACGACCGCGAGATCAGCCGCGACCTGTTCGCGCTGATCGCCTACTCATGGGCGGTCGCGGCCGGGAAGCGCGGCACCTACGACCCGTTCGACGTGCTGCGCACCATCCGCGACCGCGCCTGGCTCGGCTATGCCGACACCCCGGCCCTCATCGCCCAGGTCAGGCGCGACCTACCGCGTGCCGAAGTGGCCGGGCGCATGGCTAGCTATTTCGGCGAGCTGGCCGCCAAGCACGGCACCTACCTGTTCCTGCCCGTCGTCTCGCGCATCGACCGCCACCAGCTCGGCCCCCTGCCCCGGCAGCTCGACCTTGACCGGACCATGGCCGACTACAGCCAGTCCCGGCAGGCCGCTTCGGTGCGCCAGCTATTCGCCCAGGCGCCAGGCATGGCACGGGAACGCGACCTGTTCTTCCACGCCCTGTTAACCGGGAGTTGGGACAGCGGCGTCGACAAGGTGGTCAGTCCCCAGGAGCTGTCGAGCATGGCGGCGCGGCAGCTTCGGCGACTGTACGAGAGGCCCGACGAGGCACTGGCGGCCGTGCGCGCCGATGCCGGGACGCACGGCGCCGCGGCGCACTCCATCGATATCCTCCAAGAGGTTGCTGCTCAGCAGAACCGGCCGCTGTTGCTGGAAGCGCTGTTCGCTGCCGAGAACATGGCCACAGGACCGCAGCACTTCGACCATGCCTTCGAGATCGAGGAACGGTTCATCTAGCTGCTAGATAGTAGCGTCTCCCCAGGAAGGCCCGAACATAAGGATTGTCAGCAACCGGGCTTTTAGGCCATCGTCCAATCTGGCTATGATGCTATCCGGTAATCCTGTAATCTGGATTGGGTGCAATGAAGGTTGTCGCGGTCGTGTCGCAAAAGGGTGGGGCGGGTAAAACGACGCTCGCGCTGCACATCGCAGTCGCTGCTGAGCGAGCGGGCTTATCCGCCGCCATTCTGGATATGGACCCTCAAGGAACCGCTGAACGGTGGAGCGAGTGGCGCAAAGAAGAGCCGCCGGCTGTCGTGGCCGCGAAGGCAACCACACTCAACCGGCGGCTCGAACAGGCGAAAGCAGGGCAGGGTGACCTAGTGGTGATCGACACGCCGCCCCTTGCTCAAACGGAGGCGCGCGAAGCTGCTCGGATCGCCGATCTCATCTTGATCCCATGCCGGCCATCAGCCTTCGACCTCGATGCCATACGTATTACAGCCGATCTGGCAAATGACATCAGGAAGCCGGCCTTTGTCGTTATAAATGCCGGGCCGCCGCACGGAACTGCCGTCTACAAGGACGTCGCCGAAACTGTAAAACAGTTCGGGTTGCAAGTGGCGCCGACCCGGCTCGCGGAACGTGCAGCCTTTCGGCATTCAGTCCGTGAGGGCAAATCAGTGCAGGAACTGGAGCCAGATAGCCGGGCGGCCGAGGAAGTTGCCGCACTGTGGGCATGGATTGCAGGTCAGCTCAAAATCCAGAAATCTCGTAATCAGGTAATCCGCGCTAAGGCTGAAGCATGAGGAAGAATGCGTTTGCCAACGTTGCAGACCGTGAGTCAAAGGCTGTCGTGCCGTCCGCCGCCGACACACCTCAGAGCTATCCCAAACACCGGCAGGGCAAGAAGGCTCTGATCGCCTACTTCTCGCCGGGCGTCAGCAAGGCCTTGCGGCAAATGGCTCTCGACGAAGATTCCTCGATGCAGTCATTGCTCGGCGAGGCAATCGACCTTTTGATGCGCGACAGAGGTAAGCACCCGTTCGGAGAGCGCTAGGAAACCGGTTCAAAGGCTATGGTTTCGACCTGGCCCCGAAGCCGTGCCATCCGCCCCAGCTTAGACCTTTGCCGCTCCCGATAGGTCTGCCGATATTCCTCTCCATCCTTCTTCCACCATCCGAGTTGGACGCCCGTGATAGGGGCACGAGAATAGCTGCGTTCCACCTCCACCTTCACGCCCAGCTCAGACAGACCATTCACCTCAATACATGCCGGGTCGATCACGCGCTTGATGAGGTCGTTTCCACGGTCATACGCACCGGGAGGAACGCCGAGCAGATCCCGAAAACGCGCCACAGTGAAACGCTCAGTGCACCGATCCAGGTTGCCGCGTAGCTGGACCAACTCATATAGCGCGATGGCGTACTTGCTGGTCATAGCACACACAATTTCCGCCTTAATGCGACCCCATCGCGACGAATCCGCCAGGATCGGGATTAGCGAAACGGGCACTCGATAGCGGACGGGTCCGCCAAACCCCTCATCCGCGGGAAGATCGAATGACTCAAAGAGATGCGTCAGAAGAATGCGTTCCCGCCCAGTCTTGGCTTCGCGGTAGGCGACCTTTACCTGGACAGAGATAAGCCGTGACAGGCTATCGCGGATGCGGTCGGTCCCATTGTGCTTCGAAGGGCGCAGCGCCGTGATCGGTATCTCCCAGCACGCGGTCGGATCGCCCAGGCGCCCACTATCGTGAGCATGCTGATAGAGTAGGTTCAGGATAGCGCGATCGGAGGCTTCCAGCGCGTGAGCGCCGGTGATTTCAATCAGCTCGGCAGCTTTTGGAATGCCTTCGAGATTGGTTCTCTGCTCAAGCGTCAAACTCATGCCGTGATGCTGCGACACGAAAGGGAGTCGTGTCGCGTCTCCTATGCACCCGTTTTGTCGCAACGCTCCGCTTGCTTGGTGACGCAACCCGCCCTCCGACAGACCTTGGACACAATGGAAACGCCGCGCTGCCGACGCTTTGGCACATCTGAAGTCCGGGCATCCGCTTGGAGCACCCGTTTTGTCGCATTCCCAGACCGGCACCCGTTTAGTCGCAATGGGCGCGCAGGCAGTGGGCAAGCAAGTGCACCCCTTTGGTCGTAGATGCGCACCCGTTCAGTCGTAATGTGACACCCGTTTAGTCGCAACACAGCACCCGTTTTGTCGCATTTACCCACTCTATTACGTTGATTCTAAACAGGAAATTACGCCCTGAATCTATGAATCTAAGGGAACTTGAACTTTGCGCTGTGGAAAACTCATTCCTGTGGATAAGCCAAGCTATCAAAAGCTAAGATCCTCTGACATCAGGTAAGCAAGTAATCCGGATTGCTAAACGGTTGCGACATTAGCCTAGCTCTCCTTGTGTAGTAGGTCGCTCCCGCTGACAGGCCGCAGGTTCAGCTCGGAAGGAACCTTCAGCAGCAGCTCCGAGGTGATGGTGACGTGCTGTGGGGCTGTGCAGGCAGTCCAGACACGCAGGCGGTAGAGGCCGGGCTGTAGGTCGGCTCCCAGCACGAGGGAGGCATTGGCGTCATTGCTGCCAGGATGGCTGACGGGGCTGGAGCGCTGGTCGAGGCTGCGGCCCTCCAGCCAGGCCTGCAGGAAGCAGGTCGGGGTGACCATGCCGCCGAACCCGAAGTGGGCATTGAGGTCGGTGCCGATCTCGTAGCGGCCTGCTTCCTTGGCCCTGAGCCAGCCCTGGATTTCCACGCCGACCGGGCCGGCATAGCGTACCCCCCGGCCGCGAATATCGGTGAAAGCGATCGGGCCGCCCGCATAGACAAAGCCCCCCACGTCGTCGGCGGGCACTTCAGACAGGCTGTTTGCTTCCTTCGGGGCAGGATGGGCGACGGCCAAGCCACCGGGCTTGTACGCGGCCGGAGCAGGCGCAGGAAGCTCGCCAGGGGCAGGGAAGGAGTTCGATGCCGCTGACGGCGTTGCCTGGCCCTGGACGGCTGCGGGAGGATGCTGTTGGAGCTGATCGAGCCGGCGCAGCACCCCATCGAGCTTGTTTTCGATCCGGTCGAGCTGGCTTTGCCCGGCCGGCCCCGACGCTGGAGCCGGAGACTGCGCCCAGGCGACCTGCGGCAAGGCAAGCAAAGAGGCTGATAGGAGAAGAGCGCAGCGACTCATGGGTGATGTCCAGGTGCAACGGTGCCGAAGCGGTCGCCGTCCGATGTGGGGGCGGGTGCGACCGTGACGTCACCCAGAGGATGACCGGGCGCGATCTTCGGCACCGGGCCGGGAAGCCCTTGAGCCGGAAGCACCGCGCCCCCTCCGACCGGGTAGACCAGGGCTGGCATCCCGGCCGAGGAGCTGTCCAGAGGCGGCAGCACCCGGTCCTGACGCGACATTCCAGGTCGTATCAGCATCACGGCCAGGGTGATGCCCATGCCGATGACGGCACCCCGGAACACCCTATCCTGCCGCCAGGCGAACAAGGCAGCGCCCGCCAGGCGAGAGAACAGGCCCTGAGCCGCGGTGAGCCTGGTCATGCCGTCGTCGCCATGGAAGCGGCAGCATCGATATCGGCCGCCTGGATCGTCACCAGGTCATCGGCGGTGCGGTCCGGCAGGCGCATCACCCGGCCGGCTTGCGCCTCGCGGGTGCGCTCCCATAGGGTGCGCATGTCGCGGCCGTTGCCGAAGGTCTCCGCCTGAGCGCGCAGCATAATGTCGCAGGCCTCCAGAAGCGCGTCGTCGGCTTTCGGTGTCAGATGGAACCCGGATGCGGCGACCAACCCGCGATAGATCGCAGCCAGCTCTGGTGCGGCGTAGTCGGCGAATGTGATGGTGCGGGTGAAGCGCGAGCGCAGACCAGGGTTGCTGTCCAGGAAGCGGCGCATCTCCCCGGTGTAGCCCGCCACCACGACGCAGAGCCGGCCGCGATGGTCCTCCATCAGCTTGAGCAGGGTGTCGATCGCCTCGCGGCCGAAATCGTTGTTGCTGCCGCCGGAGCCGGTGCTGACCAGGCTGTAGGCCTCGTCAATGAACAGCACGCCGTCCATGGCCGACTGGACGGTCTCGCGCACCCGGATGGCGGTATGGCCGATGTAGCCGGCGACGAAGGTGGAGCGGTCCGCCTCGACCATGTGGCCGCGCTTGAGATAGCCGAGGCCGTGCAGGATCTCGCCCATCAGTCGGGCGACCGTGGTCTTGCCGGTACCGGGGTTGCCCAGAAACACGCAGTGCAGCGCCGGCGCTTCGGCTTGATGGCCGAGGCGGGCGCGCTCGCGCTCGGCCGCCAGCACGTCGATCAGCTTACGGACCTCTGCCTTGACCGAGGCGAGGCCGACCATGCCGTCCAGCTCGGCCAGGGCGCGATCCAGCGAGCGCGAGCCGCGCGACACCGGGGCTACGGATGGGGCAGGGGAGTCGTCATCCCGATCCTGACGCCGTGGCGATGCAGGCGGGCGGCTGATGCTGGACCGCTGCCCCGGCACTCCCGATGTGTTCAGCCATAAGCGCCAGCCGGCAACGGCGGCGCAGATCAGGAACAGGACGCCTGCGAACTGGTTGAGCAGCGACCAGACAACCCAGGCGCCGATCAGGATGACCAGGATGCGGAACAGGGACCACTGCATCGTCAGTCCGCCGCCTCCTGGTCATCACGGTGAAAGCGGTTCGCCTCGACCAGGCTCAGCCACTCCCGCCGGCGGAACCAGATTGCTCGGCCGCAGCGCAGCGGCTTCGATCCACGCACCAGCACGAAGGCTTCGTCCGTTCGCGTATCCTGGGTCAGCTCGTCCGGCTTGATCAGGGCGCGCTTGACCTCCGAGCGGTTCTCCGAGCGTCCCGAACTGCTGGATGCGATGCCGGAGCGCGCCTGGCTGCCCTCGTTGTCGCCCTGGCTGGTGGCGACCACGCCATACTCGCCGCACATGGCGGACAGTTCCTTGGCGGTGTCCGGGTCCTGCACGGCGGCGAACAGCCGCCAGGACGTGCTGTCGTACCAGGCCTGCTTGCCCTCACGACCCCACTGCGCCACGAGCTGGC
>CAXSEE010000141.1:0-1167 GCA_964235615.1 uncultured Acetobacteraceae bacterium
TCTCGGACGGGTTTCCACCCCGTTGTTCAAGCGGGTAGGGGGGCTAGGGCGTCGGTTAGGCCGAACTGGGCGGGGAGGCTGCCTCGGGGAAAGAGACGGTTGACGTGGCCCATCTTGCGGCCGGGCCTGGCTTCGGCCTTGCCGTAGAGATGGCCTATCAGGCCTTGGGTGCTTAGGACTTTTGGCCACCAGGCTAGGCCCTCGGGTCCGATAAGGTTCTTCATCACCGCGTCGGAATGGCGGGTCGTGTGGGGAAGGGGCAGGCCGGCTACGGCGCGGATATGCATCTCGAACTGGCTGACCGGGCAGGCGTCCAGGGTCCAGTGGCCGGAGTTGTGCGGCCTTGGCGCGATCTCGTTGACCAGCAGGGCGCCGTTCTCGTCAAGGAACATCTCGACGCCAAGCAGTCCGACCAGGTCCAGATGTGCGGCGATCTGGCGCGCGAGGGTCTGCGCGGACAGGGCGATGTCCTCGGGTATTGGTGCGGGAGCCAGGGTGAGGTCGAGGATATGGTCGTGATGGCGGTTCTGCACGGTGTCATAGGTCTGGATGGCGCCGTCGAGCCCGCGCGCGACCATGACGCTGAGTTCGCAGGCAAAATCCACCAGACTCTCGGCGACCAGCGGATGCGGTGACAATTGCGCGAAGGCAGTGTCCAGCTGGGCTGCATCCCGGACCACGCGCTGACCCTTGCCGTCATAGCCGAGCCTCGTGGTCTTGAGCACGAACGGGTAGCCTAGGGCATCGGCGGCGGCTTGCAGAGCGGCCCGGTCCGGTATGGCGTGCCAGGCGGCGATCGGAATACCGGCGGCTTCCAGCATCCGCTTTTCGGCCAGGCGATCCTGGCTGATGCGCAGGATCTCGCCGGATGGTCGTATCGGACGCAGCGAGGCGAGCAGATCGAGCCCGTCCGCGCTGATGTTCTCGAACTCGAAGGTGATCACGTCGACCGCCTCGGCGAAGCGGCGCAACGCCGCCGGATCGTCATGGCTGCCAAGGGTGATGCCGGCAGCGACCTGAGCGGCCGGTCCGTGCGCGTCGTCGGTCAGGATGTGGCAACGATAGCCCAGTCTGGCCGCGGCCATGGCGGACATCCGGCCGAGCTGGCCGCCGCCGATGATGCCGATCACGCTGTTCGGCGGCAACGGAGCGTCTGGCGGGTTCAAG
>CAXSEE010000141.1:1267-11724 GCA_964235615.1 uncultured Acetobacteraceae bacterium
GCCCGCGACGGCGTTTGGCTAATGCTGCGGCACATCGGGCACCGAGGCGGTCTGCAGCGAGCGCCAGGTGTCGATGCGCGTGGCCAGCTCGGCATCGTTGAGGGAGAGGATCGAGGCGGCGAGGATGGCGGCGTTGACGGCGCCGGCGCGTCCGATCGCCAGCGTGCCGACCGGGACCCCGGCGGGCATCTGCACGATCGAGAGCAGGCTGTCCATGCCGCGGAGCGCCTGGCTTTCCATCGGCACGCCCAGCACCGGCAGGCTGGTCCAGGAGGCGCACATGCCGGGCAGGTGGGCGGCTCCTCCGGCGCCGGCGATGATCACGTGGAGACCACGCGCCCGGGCCGATCCGGCATATTCGGCAAGACGGTCGGGAGTGCGATGGGCCGAGATGATCCGCGCCTCGAAGCTGATCCCGAGGGTGTCGAGCATGGTGGCCGCATGGGAAAGGGTTTCCCAGTCGGACTGGCTGCCCATGATCAGTCCGACCCGCGGAACCGTGTCCTGGTCCCGCAGCGTCTCGTAATCACCCTGCTGCAGAGGCTCGTTCGAGGTCGGCCCGCTTTCGCCGAAGGGGTCGGAGGCCGGTTCGATTGAGGATGACATTGGCGAGTTCTCCTTCAGGCGATGCTATCGGGGATCAGCCGGCTTTCGAGCCAGGCGATCTCGTCCTTGAGCATCAGCTTGCGCTTCTTGAGCCGTTGCAGTTGCAGCTGGTCGATGGGCTGCGCCACCAGCCGTCCGATCACCGTGTCGAGGTCACGATGCTCGCTACGCAATTCATGGAGCTGGCGCAGCAGGGTATCACGGTCTGTCAGCATGAGCCCTCGCATAGCATGGGTCTGGACCGGCCTCCATGGCCAACGCCTGGCTGGAGCCGAGCCGGACCATGAGCGGCTCGCGGCCGGTGGGAGCCCAATCCGATTTCACGTGACAGGGGGACTTCCGGCGCTATCGTCGGATGGCAGTCAACCAGAATGCAGAGGCGCATCATGAGCCAGCAAGCGCGGATCGACAGCCTGAAGACCCGTCACGCCAGCCTCGATACACGCATCTCGGAGGAGGACCACCGGCCACAGCCGGACCAGGACGCCCTCATCAAGCTCAAGCTGGAGAAACTGAGGGTCAAGCAGGAGATGGAGCGGCTGCGCGACAATGCGCAGCCATAGGCAGCTTCAGGCTGCCTCTTCGTCCTCGACGGCCGGCGGCGGTGGTGCGGGGACGTTGTGGCCCTCCCGTACCAGGCGGTCGTTGGCAGCCTGGATCACCGCGTTCAGGTCGGTCTGGCTGCACAGGCCCAGTATCACCGGGTCGCGCGGCTTGATGTTGGCGCTGTTCCAATGGTGGCGGTCACGCACCTTGGCAATGGTGTCCTTGGTCGTGCCGAGCAGCTTGATGATCTGCATTTCCGACAGCTGCGGGTAGTTGCGCAGCACGAAGGCAATGGCGTCCGGACGATCGTTGCGCTTGGCTACCGGCGTGTAGCGGGCACCCTTGGAACGGCGCGTGACCGGATTATTGGTCGATAATATGTTCAGCCGCAGCGCCGGGTCGGCCTCGCAGCGGGTGATCTCCGCCTGGGTGACCTGATGGTTGGCCACCGGATCATAGCCGACGATGCCAGCAGCAACCTCGCCATCAGCAATCGCCTGGACTTCCAGCGGATGCATGCCGCAGAACTCGGCGATCTGGGTGAAGGTGAGGGCGGTCTTCTCGATGAGCCACACGGCGGTGGCTTTGGGCATCAGCGGCAATGTCATGGTCGGATCCTAACGGCTCTGGACGAAGCGCCGGAACGGCCCGGAGCGCCCCCAGAGCGCTATAATCTCTGACCTCGGTCCTGAACGCCTGCCGGCGCCTCATCAATACGTCCGGTATGGGTTCCGGCGCCCTGTGGGTCAAGTCATGTTTGTTTTGTTGCAACGACAGCGGGGACCCGTTGCCCGGTCCCCGCTGCTCGATCAGATGAGCTCAGGCCAATTACGCGGCCTGGGCCTCACCCTCGATCTGCTTGTCGTTGGCCGGACCCTGCACCTGCGGGGCCGTGCCGATGCTGATGCGACGCGGCTTCAAGGCCTCGGGAACGACGCGCTTGAGGCCGACATGCAACAGGCCATGAACGAGTTCCGCGCTCTCGACCACGATGTGATCGGCAAGGGCGAAACGACGCTCGAAAGCGCGGGCGGCAATGCCGCGATGCAGCAGCTCGCCCTTCTGCTCGGAACGAATGCGTCCGGTCAGCAGCAACGTGTTGTCCTGGGCGGTCAACTCGATGTCGTCGGGTCCGAAGCCCGCAACGGCCATCGTCAGCACGTAGCTGTCCTCGCCGGTCTTCTCGATGTTGTAGGGAGGGTAGGAAGCAGCACTGGCAGTCTGCGCGTTTGCAGCCTGGGTGGCGGTGTCCACGAGACGCGCCAGACGGTCGAAACCGATGGTGCTGCGGAACAAGGGTGTGAAGTCGTAGGTCATTTGGAAAACCTCCTCAGAAGCAAGGTTCTATGTGAAAGATCCGCCTCATCGGCCGGATCCGGTCCAGTGGTCGGCGAAGGCCCCAATTGGGCGCCCTCACAGAGATTGAAATGGAAAGCGCCGCTCCCTGGATCAAGGAGCGGCGCCAAAAACCGTGCGAAAAATATGTGGTTTGAGCTATTCCTTGCGCATCCCGATCCCGGCGAACTTCTTGGTGAATTTCGCCACCTGGCCGCCGGTGTCGAGCATGCGCTGGACGCCGGTCCATGCCGGATGCGACTTCGGATCCACGTCCAGACGCAACGTGTCGCCTGCCTTCCCGTAGCAGGAACGCGTGGTGAAGTGGGTGCCGTCCGTCATGATGACGTTGATCTCGTGATACTCGGGATGGATGCCGGATTTCATGGCCTGTCGCTCTTTCTATGCCGCCGCCGATACCGACCGGAAGCGTGGTCGGGCGCGTATAGACGCTCCGGTCCTTTGGTTCAACTGCCGGATGCCCCGGACTTCAACTAGCGGATGCTTGGATCAGCGTGAGTTCTTGACCGCGTTGTCCGTGAAGCTGCGGAAGGTTTCATCCGCCTGCTGTTTCTGTGACGGGCTGAAGCTGTCATAGAGGGCCTGGAACGGGCCGAGCAGGTTCTGCACATTGCGGGCGTGGACCTGCTGCACCATGCCGTAGGACTTCAGATCGTCCACGGCCGACATCGATCCGGATGATTTTTCGCGCTGGGCATAGACGCGATCGAGCGCCACCACGTCATCGCGCATCAATGCCGCGAGCGGTTGCCACAGCGGCTCCTGCAACGGGGTGACCTGCAGTTTCCGATGCAAGGTCGCGATGTGCTTTTCCGTCGCCGCTGCCTGTCTGCGGCCAAGCAGCGTCTGCAACGCGCTGCCGTCCGGGGTGACCCGACCCGGACCCGCATGGCCCATGGCAGGTTGGGAAGCTTGGCCTGGTTCAGCCTGGGCGGCAGGCGGGCCGCCGGTCGTGCCGTCGGGCGGAGTTCGGTAGGCGAGGGCCGCCGACGCCATCGGCAGTGTCAGGACGGCTATCAACAGAGCGCTTGCCACCAGCCCGGCGCCCTTGCCGGTCCCGAAGCCGCGACAGCCTGGCTGTCCTGATGGCCGTCCCGTCAATTCGGCCATTCATTGATCTCCTGCTGGTATCGGCCCAGAACCAGCTGCCATGTCACTGATGCACCTCGTGTCGGCATGTTGCCAGCCGCTGCAATATCGCGTCCGCCGCCAGGCGTGAAGGAGGCCGCCTGAATATCCTGTCTGTCCAGTCCTGGGTGAGCTACGGCCACGTCGGAAACGCCTGCGCGGTGTTCCCGCTGCAGCGGCTGGGTGCCGAGGTCTGGGCGGTGCATACCGTGCAGTTCTCCAACCACACCGGCTACGGCGCTTGGACCGGCGAGGTCGCTACGGGCGACCAGGTGCGCGCCCTGGTGCGTGGCATTGCCGACCGCGGCGCGCTCGCGCGGACCGACGCCGTGCTCTCGGGTTATCTGGGCGAGGCGGATATCGGCCGGGCGATTCTGGAAGCCGTGGCGGAGGCGCGCCGCCTCAATCCCGCGCTGCTGTATTGCTGCGATCCGGTCATGGGCGACATCGGACGCGGTCTGTTCGTGCGGCCCGGCATCCCGGAACTGCTGGCCGGCGAGAGCGTGCCGATGGCCGACATCCTGACCCCGAACCAGTTCGAGCTCGAGCTGCTCACCGGGATCGCATGCGAGAGTGTCGCGGACCTGAAGCGTGCGGTGCTGAAGCTGCAATCCGGCATGCGCCGCGGTGGTCCCCGCATCGTGCTGGTGACCAGCGTGCGCACCGCGCAAACCCCGCAGGACACGATCGAGCTGCTGGCGGCTTCCCCGAGCGAGACCTTCCTGTTGCGCACCCCTGCTCTCGCGATGTCGCCGAACGGTGCTGGAGACCTGATCGCCGCCTTGTTCCTGTTCCATATCGCGAGCGGGGCTAGCCTTCAGGCAGCGCTCGAAATGGCCGCCAGTGCTACCTGGGGCGTGCTGGCCCATACGTGCCGGACGGGATCGCGCGAGCTATGCCTGGTTGCGGCGCAGCAGGAGCTGATCTCCCCAGCCCAGAAATATGAAGCGATTCTCATAGAAAAGGTTAACGTATAATTTACGATTAGGCCCTCCTACTGCCGGCAGTCATCCTCCAGCAGTGGACCCATCCCATGAGCGGCAGCACTTCTCCCACCGTGACGGAAATCCTCGCGGAGCTGGGAGTCACCACCCTTGCCGGTGAGATCATCATCGGCGGCGTGAGGGGGCTGTCGACCACCGTGGGAGTCGCGGCCAAGATCCAGAACCTGATGGTGATCGACACCGGCGCCACCAGCGCCACCACCGCTACCGTCACGCTGACCAGTGCAAGCAACCCGCTGACCGTCGCCAGTGGCACGGAGGGCTCGGTCGAGACTTCCGGCGACGGCAGGACGCTGACCTTCTCCGGCACGCTGGATCAGGTCAACGCCGACCTCGGCCTGCTCTCCTACCTCAGCGGTTCCGCCGGCAGCGACACCGTCACGGTGACAGCCACCGACATCGCCGGCAACACCAAGAGCGCCAGCTTCGGCGTCAGCGTGCTGGGATCGTCGGCAGCAAGGGGCGACCCGACCAAGGCCGTCTATGTCCAGTCGACCAGTGTCGGCCAGAGTGCCACACTCTCCGGCGGCAACCAGATCTACGCCGCAAGCGACGAGACCGACAGCGTGACGGCATCCGGCACCGCGAGCACGGTCACCGGTGGCGCGACCGGCAGTGTCCTGACACTGGTGCAGGACGGCGGCAGCTACCAGTACAGCAACGGTGGCGGCGCCGCCACGATCGTTGCCAATTCAGCAGCGGGCACGATCTCCGGAGGTGCTGCCGGGAGCACGCTGGTCGCCTTCCTGAAGGATCAGACCACCAGTTATGTCGGTGGCTTCGGCAATGACGAGATTATCGGCGGCAGCGGCGCCATGACCGTCACCGGCGGCCAGGGCGGCAGCCTGACCGTATTCGGAGGCGCCGGCACGCTCGATTTCCAGGGTGGCGACTTCCATGGCAGCCAGGCCAGGGAGACGGTCGTGGGCGGCACTGGTGCTGCAACCATTCATGCGGCTGCTTCCGGAGGCGCCTATTTCGGCGGCAGCGGCGGCAGCCAGATGTTCGCCGCCGGCGCCGGCACCTTCCTGATCGGCGCCGTCAGTGGTGACGTGCTCACGGCTTCCGCCTTTGGCGGCGACGAACTCGTCGCCAGCGCGGGCAACGAGACGCTCAACGGGGGTGGCTCGCGCTGGGAGAACGTGATGTTCGGCGGCAGCGGCAGCGACACGGTCATGCTCGGCGCGGGCCAGGACACCTACGTCGGCGGCTCGGGCGCCGCCACCATCCAGATGGGCTCCGGCTCCGCCGCATTGTTCGCCGGAACCGGGGCCGAAGTGTTCAACTTCACCGCCAGCCTGACCAATCCAAGCTCGTCCCTCGGCACCGGCGTGCCCGGCAGCGACATGATCAGCGGCTTCCGGGTGGGCGTCGACCATCTGCAGCTGTCCGGCGGTCTGGCCGTCACCGGCTATGCTTCAGGCTCCGGCATGACTTCGCTGCAACTGAGCGACGGCACCCAGATCCACCTGGCCGGGGTGAGCGGCGTTCCGCAGGCGAGCCTGTTCGGCTGAACTTTGCGACTTCCGACATGCTGTATATAAATTGATATTTTGATGGGATGAGTGCGTCTGCGCTCATCCTGTCTGCATCTTGTCAGGAGGTAAGCATGGCACTCAATACGCAACCGTTGCCGATCCGTAAACCTGGATGGGTCAGCGAATTCCGTTCCTTCATCATGCGCGGGAACGTCGTCGACCTCGCTGTCGGCATCATCATCGGCGCTGCCTTCACCGGCATCGTCAACAGCCTGGTCAAGGACGTCTTCACGCCGGTGATCGGATTGCTGATCGGCGGCATCGACTTCGCCAACATCTTCTTCACCCTCAAGGGACCGCATCTTCCGACCTTGGACCAGGCGGTGAAAGCCGGTGCCGTCACGATCAACGTCGGCCTGTTCCTCAACGCCGTGATCCAGTTCATCATCGTCGGGCTGGTGATCTTCTGGGTGGTCAAGCTGCTCACCCGCCTGCATGTGCGACAGGATGCGGTGGAGGCTCCCACCCAGACCGAGGTGCTGCTTGGAGATATCCGGGATCTGCTGGCCGCGCAGCCGAAACTCGACAAGACACCCTGACGATCGGGTCCGTTCAGCGCTTCGCTACCGCCTGCGCATCACGGCGCAGGCGTTTCTCGCCCAGCAGCAGCAGCAGGGGTGCGGCGATGAAGATCGAAGACGATGTGCCGACGACGATGCCGAACAGCATCACCCAGGCAAAACCCGACAGGGTGGCACCGCCGAATATCGCCAGAGGCAAGGCGGCCAGGAACACGGTCGAGGATGTGCCGAGGGTCCGGTTCAGCGTCTCGTTGATCGACAGGTCGATCAGCGAGCGCAGATCCATCGAGCGGTATTTGCGCAAATTCTCGCGCACCCGGTCGTACACAACCACCTTGTCGTTGGTCGAGTAGCCGAGGATGGTCAGCAAGGCGGCCACCATCACCAGGTCGAACTCGAAGCGGGTGATGGCCAGAAAGCCGATCGTCTTGGTCAGGTCCAGCACCAGGGTGACCACCGCGCTGACCGCGAACTCCCATTCGAAGCGGATCCAGATATAGGCCAGGATCATCAGCAGGCTGAGACCCAACGCCAGCAGGCCGTTGCGGAACAGCTCCGAGGAGACCGAGGCGCCGACCGCGTCCGCGCGCAACACCTGGGCACCCGGCTGGGACTTCGCCACCGCGGCACGGACGCGGTCCACCAGCGATTGGGTCGCGGCCTCGCTGCCCGCGTCATGGCCCGCCGGCGCGTCCAGGCGGATCAAAACGTCGTTGTCGGCGCCGAACCGCTGCAGGCCGGCCGCGGACACCCCCTGTTGCGCGAGTGCCGCGCGGATCGCATCGAAATTGGCCGCTCCCTGCGTGCGGGCCTCGACCACGATGCCGCCCTTGAAGTCGATGCCCAGCGCCAGGCCCGGGTAGAAGAACAGCCCGATCGAGGCGAGCGAGAGGAATGCCGAGGTGGCGAGGCCGATAAAACGGCCGCGCATGAAGTTGATCCTGGTGCCGTCACGCACGAAGCGAAGGCGCGGGCGGAGCAGAGGGGTCTTGGGCAGGGCTGACATCAATCTCAAACCGGCAGGAGCGAGGGGCGCGTGACGGCATACCAGCGCACCATCAGCATGCGCGAGAGCAGCAGCGTGGTGAACAGGGTGGTGACGATGCCGATGGTGATGGTGAGCGCGAAGCCGCGCACCGGGCCGGTGCCGAACACGAACAGCATCACGTGGGCCAGCAGGGCGGTGGCGTTGCTGTCCAGGATGGTGCCGGTGGCACGCTCGAAGCCGGCCTGCATCGCAGCCAGCGGCGCGCGGCCACGCTTGACCTCCTCGCGTATGCGCTCGTTGATCAGGATGTTGGCGTCGACCGCCATGCCCAGGGTGAGCAGCATGCCGGCCATGCCAGGCAGGGTCAGCGTCGCCTGGAACAGCGACAGGATCGCCAGGATCAGCACCAGGTTGGCGAGCAGGGCGAGGTTCGCGTACCAGCCGAACAGCCCGTAGAACAGCCCCATGAAGACGATCACCAGCAGGAAGCCGACAGTGAGGCTGAGGGCGCCTGCCCGGATCGAGTCCGCACCCAGGGATGGCCCGATCGAACGCTCCTCGATCACCGCGAGCGGGGCGGGCAATGCACCGGCACGCAGCAGGAGTGCGAGGTCGGTGGCCTGCTGCACGGTGAAGCTGCCGGTGATCTGACCCTTGCCGCCGGCGATCACGCTCTGGATCACCGGCGCGCTGATGATCTTGCGGTCGAGCACGATGGCGAGGCGCCGTCCGACGTTGGCGCGCGTGACGTCGCCGAATTCGCGGGCGCCGGCGCTGTCGAAGGTGAAGTCGACGGTCCACTGTCCGCTCTGGTCCTGGCCGGCGGCAGCGTTGGACAGGTCCACTCCGTCCACGTCGACATGATGCAGGACGCCGAGCTTCTGGTTCGGATCGTCCTGCATCGGCAGGATGTCGACCCCAGGCGGCGGCAGCCCGTTCACGCTGGTGTTCTCGTCGACCAGGTGGAAGGTCATCTTCGCCGTGGTGCCGAGCAGCTTCTTGACCCGCTCGGGATCGCCGATCCCCGGCAGCTGCACCACGATGCGGTCGTTGCCCTGGCGGGTGATCTCGGGATCGATGGCGCCGGTCGCGTCGATGCGCCGACGCACGATCTCGATCGACTGGGTGACCGCGTCACGGGCGCGGTTGCGCATGGCCAGCTCCGAGAGCGTCACCGCGATGCTGCCGTCGGGGCGGTCGCCGACCGTGAACTCGCCGGGCGCAGTCATCGGCAGGCCGCCCAGCACCGACAGGTCGCGGGTCCGCTCGGAGGCGTCGCGCGGCATGAAGCTCACGCTGCGGTCGGCGGCGTCGACGGCGAGGTTGCGATAGCCGAGCTGCTCGCCAAGCAAGCCCTGGCGGATCTGGTCGGTCAGTCCTTCCAGCCGCTCGCGGGTGATCGTCGGCACGTCGACCTGCATGAGCAGGTAGGAGCCGCCGCGCAGGTCGAGCCCCAGGTGGATCTGCCGCCAGGGCATGTCGCGGTTGGGGGCTGCCAGAAAATTCGGCAGGCAGAGCAGCAGGCCGAGAGCACAGACACCCAGGACCAAGGCGGTCTTCGCGCGGCTGTAATACATCATGTTGAGATTGAAGCTCCGTGAACGGGGGGGAACATGACGACGTGCTTCTCCGTATGCAACTTCTCCTGCTACCCAAGGGCGGCCCGAGGGTGGGCAGAGGTGGACCGGAGGCGGGAGAACGTATGGCACTCGGACTGTTCGCCCGGAAGCAGCCAATAAAGCAGGCAATGATGCAGCCGGGCGACCGGTCCGCTCCGCGGCTTCGGATCGGGATCGCCGGCGCCGGGTATTTTGGCCGCTTCCACGCTTTGAAGGTGGCCGGCTCCGCGCGCGCCACGCTTGCCGGCATCCATGATCCCGACCAGGCGCGCGCGGCGCTGGTGGCGGCCGAGGCTGGCGCCGTGCCGGTGCTGGAGTTCGAGGCCCTGCTCGACGCGAGCGACGCGTTGATCATAGCGGCTCCGGCGGAGGCGCATTTCCATCTCGCCGCCGCGGCCTTGCGCGCGGGACGCCATGTGCTGGTCGAGAAGCCGATCGCCTCGAACCTGGATCAGGCGCGGCGGCTTGCCGTCATGGCCGCGGAGGCCGGCCGCGTGCTGCAGGTGGGGCATCTGCTGCGCTTCTCCGCCGAGCATGAGGCGATCACCGCGCGTATCACCCGGCCGCTCTATATCGAGGCGACCCGGCTGGCGCCGTTCAAGCCGCGCGGGACCGACGTGTCGGTGATCCTCGACCTGATGATCCATGATCTCGACCTGGTGCTGGCGATCGTCGACAGCCCGATCGAGAGCGTGGACGCGCTCGGCAGCGCGGTGAGCAGCGAGCATGAGGACATCGCCAACGCGCGGGTGCGGTTCGCGAACGGCTGTGTCGCGACCATCACCGCCAGCCGCATCTCGCTCAAGACCGAGCGGCGGATGCGGCTGTTCTCCGAGGAAGGCTATCTGTCGGCCGATTTCGTCGCCCGCGAGCTGACCATGATTGGCCGCGAGCGCGGGATGCCGTTGCCGGGGACAGGCGGCTTCCGGCGCGAGGTGGTGTCGTGGGACGAGCATGACACGCTGGCCGCCGAACATGCCGCCTTCATCGCCGCATGCCTGGACGGAGCACCCGTGATGGTTGACGCGCATGCCGGCATCCGGGCGCTGGAGGCGGCGATTGCGGTGGCCGATGGCATTGCGGAGTCGCGGCGGCGCATGGAGATGTCCGGACTGATCGGCGTCCGGAGCACGACGTAGGTGTGGCCGCGC
>CAXSEE010000142.1:0-11578 GCA_964235615.1 uncultured Acetobacteraceae bacterium
TTCACTGTCATGTGCGGCGACCATTCCGTTGCAGGTTAATGTTTAATAACGACCTTTATAGAAATTCCTGACGGTTTGCACGGTGCTGGAAGCAACTCCACTCATCATCGCTGCCGAAACACCGAGCCTCAGGAGCAACGATATGATCAGGAAGCCGCTGGATATAACAATGTGACGCGAGGGTCGAAAGCCTTGACAGCCCGGAAAACTTGCGTCGAGTATGTATTCGTTGCGATTTTGCTACAAAACCTGTTCTTATAAGTGGGAAGCGCTGCCTTCATGATCGATCCTGAGGTGACCGAGCCGGAATTGATTGAGGTGTTGCGCGTTGTGCCGCAGGGAGCGCTGCTGCTATGCGGCCTTGCCGTCTCGACCCTGCTGCTGGCCTGGCTCGCGGTCTATGTCTTCCTGTTCCTTGCGCGTGGCTTCGTTGACTGAGACCTCCGATCACCAGCACGTCCTTGAGCAGGCCGACCTCGCGGAACGCCGCTGGAACCTGCTGGTGCTGGCGGTTGTGGGTTTCATCATCCTGTTCGTCACCGCGACCAGTTTCCGCTTCGCGCTCAGCCCGCCGTCCAATGTCGAGACCATCGTGCCGGCGACGCTGCATCTCCGCGGCGAGTTCACCGAGGAGAATCTCGGCACCGTGCTGAACAGCGACGGCTCCGCCACGGTACGCTTCATCGCCGAGCAGTTCGCCTTCGTGCCGTCGTGCCTGATGGTGCCGGCCGGTCGCACCGTGACCTTCCGCACCACCACGCCGGACGTCATCCACGGCATGCTGATACAGGGCTCGAACGCCAACACCATGATCGTGCCGGGCTATGTCTCGCAACTCTCGACCCGGTTCGACAAGCCGGGCAGCTACGCGATGCCCTGCCATGAATTCTGCGGCGTCGGCCACCATGCGATGTGGGGCCGCATCCAGGTGGTGCCGCTGTCGGACTGGCCGGCGTCCGGGGCTACTCCCGTCGCCTGCTCGCCCCGTTGAATACCGCCGGGAAGTGGTTGCTCGGGCTGGTGCTGTCGGCGCTGGCGCTGCTGGCTTTGTTCGTGTCCGCGGACAGCGGCGAGGCCATGATCCGCACGGCGGCGCTGGTGGTGGCGGTGGCCGCCGTGCTTGGCGTGTTCGGTGTGCTGAACTGGGCTTTCGACGACAAGCAGCGGCAGGTGCTGGGGGCGACTCCGGTTGCCGGACCGACTGTACTGCAGCCAGGCCAGTTCTCGCGGCCGGACGCGCGTCTGGTGCTGGCCTATTTCTGGGCCTCGTTCCTGTTCTTCGCCAGCGCGATCCCGCTCGGCTTCTGGCAGATGTGGACCCGCTCGCCGGTGCCGGCGCCGCTCGCCAACGCCGCCAATTACTATCTGTCGTTGACGGCGCACGGCGTGATCGAGGGCTATGTACTCACCACCCTGTTCGCCATGGGCTTCGGCTATGCGGTGATCGCGACCGCGTTGGATCGCCTGGTGCCGGCGCGCGGCATGGCCTGGACCGCGTTCGGCCTGGTGCTCAGTGGGGCGGCGATGACCGCGCTGACCATCCTTGGCGGCAGGGCCTCGGTGCTGTACACCTTCTATCCACCGCTGATCGCACCGCCGACCTTCTATTTCGGGCTGGTGCTGGTGTTCGTCGGCTCGTGGATCTGGGTCGGCCAGATGGTCTGGGCACTAGGGGCATGGAAGCGCGCGCATCCACGGGCTCCGGTGCCGCTGGCGATGTTCGCGATGACCGCTGGCGCGCTGATCTGGACCTGGACCTCGGTTGGCGCCACCATCGAAGTGCTGTTCCAGTTGTTGCCGCTCTCGCTCGGGATCACCTCGACGATCGATGTCGGCCTGGCGCGGACCTTGTTCTCCTGGACCCTGCACGGCATCGTCTACTTCTGGCTGGCCCCTGCCTATGTCGCCTATTACACGCTGCTGCCGCGTGCAGCCGGCGGCCGTCTGTACAGCGACACCATGGGCCGCTGGTCGTTCATCTTCCTGATGGTGTTTGGCCTGCCGGTCGGGCTGCACCACATGTTCATGGACCCCGAGCAGGCCAGCGCCTTCAAGTATATCCAGACCGTATTTACCGCGGCCGTGGTGATCCCGACCCTGCTGACCATCTTCACCATCATCGCCTCGCTGGAGATCGGCGGCCGGTTGCGCGGGGCCAAGCTGGGGCGCGACGCCGGACTGCTCGGCTGGGTGCGGACCCTGCCCTGGGACCGGCCATTGCTGGTCGCAGGCGTGCTGTCCCTGGTCATGCTCGGGCTGGGCGGTCTCGGCGGCGTGATCAACATGAGCTACGCGCTGAACGCGCTGGTGCACAACACCGCCTTCATCCCCGCGCATTTCCACCTGATCTTCGCCGGCACCACGGTGATCATGTATTTCGCCATCGCCTACGAGTTCTGGCCGGCGCTGACCGGTCGAATGCTGTCGACGCCGCGCATGGCCGTCCGCCAGCTCTGGCTGTGGTTCGTCGGCATGTTCCTGCTGACCCTGCCCTGGCACATCACCGGCCTTGTGGGCGTGCCGCGACGCATGGCGTTGTTCGACTATTCCGAGCCGATGCTCGGAGCCTTGTCGCCGCTGCTCTATCTCTCTCTGCTGGGCGGCCTGTTGCTGGTGATTTCCACCGTGATGTTCCTCTGGGTGCTGGTGCGCTCCTCGTTCGGCACTTCGGCGTCCTACACCGCCGGGATCCGTTACGCGCAGGCACTGGAGCCGCCGGTCGAGCTGCCGCGCCTGCTGAACGGGTTCGGGGTGTGGAACGTGGTGGTCGCCTGCCTGATGCTGCTCGCCTACGGCTTCCCGCTGGCCCAGGTGGCCCTGCGCGCCGGAGGGAGCGTCTATGTCAGCAGCGCGGACCCGCGCGAATGAAGCTCGGCCAGAAGGAGGAAGCGCGTCGCCCGCAGACAGTGTTCGTGCGGATCGGCGGGCTCGCAGCGTTCGCGCTGGTGGTCGGCATCGTGCTGCTGCCCATGGCGTCACAGCACCAGACGAGCTGGTGGTCGTCGATCTGCGGGGCGCTCGGCCTCAATGGCGGCAAACCAACCCCGCCGCCCGCCTTCACCACGCCGTCGCAGGTCGGCAGCCTGGTGGCATGGACGCGCGAGACCGACGGGCTGCTTCGACACGGCAACGCCTCGCGCGGCCAAGCGTTTGCCGAGGCCCATTGCACCGCCTGCCATGCAGCCGCAGCCCGCGCCGCCGACGCGTCTATTCCTTATCTCGACGGCTTCAGCCGCAAGACGGTCTACAAGGAGCTGGTCGACTATCGCAGCGGCCGACGCGTGGCCGGCATCATGAACAACGTCGCGAAAACCCTGACCGACACGCAAATGGGCGACGTCGCCGCCTACTTCGCCCAGGCACCACGCGAGGCCGGTCTGCCGCGCCCGACCGCCGATACCGACACCGGACGCGCCGACCCGATCGTCAAGCTGGTCTACCAGGGCGACCCCAACCGTGACGTCGCCCCTTGCGCCTCCTGCCACGGGCCGGACGGCTTCGTGGCTGGGGCGCCGGTGTTGTTCGGGCAGTCGGAAGCGTATCTGGCGGCACAGCTCCATGCGTTCCGCGACGGCACGCGGCATAACGACATGCTGGCGCAGATGCGCGTGCCGGCGCATGAGCTGGACGACCGTGAGATTGGTGAGCTGGCGGCGTACCTCAGTCCTTCGGCGAGCCTGTCGATTCCCTGATCGCCAACTGGGCGCGGCCCGGCGCCATCGTTTTTCGAGAGTAGCCAGGTCTGAGTAGTTCCCGAACCTGCCTGCCGAAGTCTGTCTCGTAGTATGTCTGCCTGAGCGGCGTAGAAATCGCCGATGACCGATAAGGAGGCAACCTTGGACGCAATTGCCAAAGAGCTCCAGTTAAAATCCGGTTTTCCGAAGGTCGACGAGCCGACGTGGCAGCAGTTAGCCGAGAAGGAACTCAGGGGCGCGCCATTCGCGAAACGGATGATCACGCATACGTATGACGGTATCGATCTCCTGCCACTCTACAACGAGGCATCTTTTGCCACGGGCCAGGATCCAGCCGGACTGCCAGGTTATGCGCCATTCACGCGTGGTGCCCAGCCGCTCGGCAACATGCTGGTGGGTTGGGACATCCGGCAGGAGCACGCCCATCCCGACCCGGCCATCGCGAACACCCAAATCCTGGAGGACCTCGACGATGGCGTCGCATCCATCGACCTATGCCTGGATGGCGCGGGTTCGCAAGGCTTCGACGCCGACGACCCGCTCGCCGCCGGGCTGACCGGCCACGGCGGGGTCAGCCTGTCTTGCGCCGGCGATTTCGAGCGTCTGCTTGTCGGCGTAAAGCTCGACATTGCCGGCCTGTTCTTCGACGCAGGCGGCTCTTTCCTGCCGACCGCGGGGTTGTATATCGCGGCAGCCGGGAAGACTGGTGTAAAGTTGCAAGACCTGATCGGCGGCTTCAACGCCGACCCATTGAAAGCGCTCGCGCGGGACGGCACACTTCCCATGTCGATGGCCCAAGCCATGCGCCAGATGGCCGACTTGGCCAAGTGGACAGCCGCGAACGCGCCGCGAATGACATCCGTGGAGGTCTCGACGACTCCGTATCATGATGCCGGCGCGTCCGCCGCCATCGATATCGCATTCGCCATAGCCACCGGGGTCGACTATCTCCGCGCGTTAGAGAATGGCGGACTGGATGTGGACGCTGCGGCCCGCCAGATTACGTTCAGCATGGGGCTTGGCTGCCGGTTTTATTCGGCAATTGCCAAGATCCGCGCCGCCCGACGGCTATGGGCGAACGTGGTGGCGGCAAGCGGCGGATCTGCCGAAGCCCAGAGAATGCGGCTGCGCGTATCCACCGGGCGCCGCGTTCTCACCACGCGTGACCAGTCGCTGAACATCCTTCGCAACACCGTCGCGTGCTACGCCGGCGCCATTGGGGGCGCCGACATCGTCACGACCACGCCTTTCGATGCGCCAACCGGACTGCCATCAGCCGGCGCGCGCCGTAACGCACGCAATATCCACCACATTCTGCTCGAGGAATGCCATCTGGCACAGGTGATCGACCCGGCAGGCGGTGCCTGGTTTATGGAAGCATATACCGACGCCCTCGCCATCGAGGCTTGGTCCATCGTCCAGCAAGTCGAGACGCAGGGCGGCATGGTGAAGGCGGCCGAGAGCGGTTGGGTGGCGGCGCAGTTGCAGCCGACAGAAGCGGCCCGTGAGAAAGACGTCGCCGTTCGGAAGGCAAGGATCGTTGGCATCAGCGAGCATGCGAACGTAATGGAGAACCCTGAAGCCCAGGAGCAGCCCGATTACCAGGCACTAGCGACGGCGGCGGCTCAACGCCTGGCCAATTGGCGACATCAGCACGCCGGCATTGCCGTGCAGGTGCCCTCCGATGGAGGCAGCCTCACTGCCGCGGCAGTGGAAGCAGCTGTGGCTGGCGCTACGCTCGGCCAGATCGCCAAAGCTTTCAACCAGGGTGAGCCAGCAACGATGCCGCCGCTGCTGGTGCATCCCTACGATGCTGCGTTCGAGGAGCTTCGCGATGCGTCCGACGCCTTCGCAGTCAAGCATGGTCACCGGCCTCGGGTCTATCTCGCTGGAGTCGGCAGTATTGCCGAGCAAGTTGCGCGCAAGGGATATGCAGGGGACTTCTTCGCCGTCGGCGGGTTCGAGGTGGTAGCGAACGAGGTCAAGCTAGACGTTGCGGAATCATTGGCTGGGTTCGTGGCCAGCAAAGCCAAGATCGCGGTGATCTGCTCGACCGACAGGCATTACGCCACGGCAGTGATGGACCTGGCGCCAAAGCTGAAGGCAGCCGGAGCGCGGACCGTGCTGGTTGCTGGAAACCCTGGCCCGGCCGAAGCGGTCTGGCGCGCAGCCGGCGTCGATCAGTTCATCTACGTCCGCTGCGATGTCGTCGCGACATTGTGGCCCCTCCTACACGCGGAAGAAGCCCAGCCATGAGCAAAATCCCCAATTTCGCCACTGCGCCGCTCGCGCGGGCGATGCCAGTGGCGACGCTCGAGCAATGGCAGGATGCTGCAGAGCATGCGGGCCAGAAGGCGCTCGGGAAACTGACCTGGACGACTGCGGCGGGGATCGGCATCAAGCCTCTCTATACCGCCGCCGACCGCGCCGGGTTCGAGGACCTCGACACCTACCCGGGCTTTCCGCCGTATCTGCGCGGCCCCTATGCCTCGATGTATCGCAACCGGCCTTGGACGGTGCGGCAGTATGCCGGCTTCTCGACAGCCGAGGCATCGAATGCGTTCTATCGCAAGAACATCGCGGCAGGCCAGAAAGGCCTGAGCGTCGCCTTCGACCTTCCGACGCATCGCGGTTATGACAGCGACAACCCGCGGGTGCTCGGCGATGTCGGCATGGCGGGCGTGGCGATCGACAGCATCCTGGACATGCGCATCCTGTTCAGCGGCATCCCGCTCGATAAGATCAGCGTGTCGATGACGATGAACGGCGCCGTGCTGCCGATCTTGGCGATGTATGTCATCGCCGCCGAGGAGCAGGGTGTCGCGCAGAAGGACCTTGCGGGTACGATTCAGAACGACATCCTGAAGGAGTTCATGACGCGGAACACCTTCATCTACCCGCCCACGCCTAGCATGCGCATCATCGGCGACATCTTCAGCTATGTCAGCCATAACATGCCGCAATACAACAGCATCAGCATCTCCGGCTATCATATGCAGGAGGCCGGTGCTACCGCGGACCTGGAGCTAGGCTACACTTTAGCGGACGGATTGGAATACCTGCGCACTGGCGTGGGCACAGGCATGTCGGTGGATGACTTCGCGCCGCGCTTGTCGTTCTTCTGGGGTATCGGCGAGAACGTCATGATGGAGGTCGCCAAGATGCGGGCGGCCCGCATGCTGTGGGCCAGGCTTGTACAAATGTTCGATCCCAAAAACCCCAAGAGCCTGTCACTGCGCACCCATTGCCAGACCAGCGGCTGGAGCCTCACGGCGCAGGATGTCTGGAACAACGTGACCCGCACCTGCGTAGAGGCGATGGCCGCGACCCAGGGCCAGACCCAAAGCATGCACACCAACTCACTCGACGAGGCCCTGGGGCTGCCGACCGAATTCACCGAGGCCATCGCCCGCAACACGCAGATATTCCTGCAGGATGAGACCGACACGGACGACGTGATCGATCCTTGGGGCGGAAGCTACTACGTGGAAGCGCTGACGATGGAGTTGGCGCGGCGTGCCTGGGCCCACATCGTGGAGTGCGAGGCACAAGGCGGCATGACCAAGGCGATCGAGGCGGGGTTGCCGAAGATCCGCATCGCCGAGGCTGCAGCGCGCACCCAGGCTCTGATCGACAGCGGCCGCCAGACCGTCGTCGGGCTGAACAAGTATCGGCCGCTGACGGACGAGCCCGTCAACGTGCTGAAGATCGACAACACCGCTGTGCGTCGGTCGCAAATCAAGCGGCTGAAGGAGCTGAGGGCGCAGCGCGATCAGCACGAAGTGGATGCAGCCCTCGGCGCATTGACCGAGTGCGCTCGGACCAACAAGGGCAACCTGCTCGACCTGTCGATCAAGGCGGCGCGGGTGAAGGCGACCGTCGGCGAGATCAGCTTCGCGCTAGAGATGGTCTATAGCCGCTTCCAGCCGACCTCGCATCTGACAAGCGGCATCTACGCCAAGGACGTGGGCGAGACATCGGTAGCGATCGAGCAGGTTCGGGCCAAGGTAGCGGCCTTCGTGAAGGCGGAAGGGCGGCGGCCCCGTATCCTGATCTGCAAGTTAGGACAGGACGGGCACGACCGCGGCCAGCAGGTGGTGGCATCGGGCTTCGCCGATATCGGCTTCGACGTGGATCTCGGCCCGCTGTTCCAGACGCCAGAGGAAGCCGCACAGGAAGCGGTGGACAACGACGTGCACGTCGTCGGCGTGAGTTCACTGGCCGGAGCCCACATGACTCTGATGCCTGAGCTCAAACAGGCCCTGGTGGCACATGGGCGGGGCGACATCATGGTCATCGCCGGTGGCGTCATCCCGCTGGAGGACGATGCGGAACTGTATGCCGAGGGAACGGACGCGATCTTCGGGCCGGGCACCGTGATCTCCGCATCGGCGGGCAAAATCCTCGACGCTTTGCTTGCGCGCGACGCAAAGAAGGCAGCCTGAACCGATGGCGGGCACATTATCCACCAGTGGTAATTGGGCGCCGGGGCGTGACTTTGGCGGAGGAGCACCTTCGGCTCTGACCGCGGCCGGATTTATGGCCGGTATTCTATCCGGTGACCGGGTGGTGCTTGCCCGGGCCATCACCCTGATCGAATCCACCCGGCCCGCTGACCAGGCCCTGGCGCGGGAGTTGGTGAACCTGGCGTTGCCGCATACTGGAAACTCGGTGCGGGTCGGCATCACCGGGTCGCCCGGTTCGGGCAAGAGCGCATTGATCGAGGTGCTTGGCGGCATACTTACCGCGTCCGGGCATCGTGTTGCCGTGCTGACGGTCGACCCTTCCAGCGAACGGTCGGGCGGCAGCCTGCTCGGTGACAAGACCCGCATGACCAAGCTCAGCGCCAATCCTGCCGCCTTCATCCGCCCTTCGCCGAGCGGCCTCGTGCTTGGCGGCATCGCCCGGGAGACGCGCGAGACCATGTTGCTTTGCGAGGCGGCGGGCTACGGGGTCGTCCTGATCGAGACGGTGGGCGTCGGCCAGTCTGAGGTGAGCGTCGCCGACATGACGGACTTCCTGCTCGTGCTGATGCTGGCCGGCGCTGGGGATGAGGTGCAGGGCATCAAGCGCGGCCTATTGGAACTCGCCGATCTGGTCGCAGTCACGAAAGCGGATGGCGACAACCTGGCACGTGCCAAACTCGCGGCATCGCAATACGCCTTCGCCATGCACCTGCTGGCCGAGCCGGACCAGGGGATGGCGCCCGTGGTCACCTGCAGCGCGGTAGAGAGCACCGGGATCACCGAGATCTGGAAGATCATTGCCGACCGCGTCGCCGCCCGCGCGCGGTCCGGATATCAGAAGCAGAGGCGCGGCGAGCAGAGCGGGAAATGGATGTGGTCGCTGGTGGACGAGCAGGTCCACGAGATTCTGCGCCGCAAGCCATCCGTGGAGGCGCAAGCCCAGAGCGCGGCCGCACAGGTGCGTGACGGCACGCTGTCCCCGATGATCGCCGCCGACCGCATCATCGCAGCCTTGTTCGCCGCCGATGCGATCACCACTCCGGTGTCCGCCGCAGCCTAGCTGATCGCGGTTCTATCCTGATCTCCTCGGGCCTGATCTCCTCTGGCCTGATCTCCTCTGGAATTCCACCATGACGCAACTTCCATTCCCAGTGCTGACTGCCGAAGAGGCGGCGGCAATGATCCATGACGGGGACACGTTGGGCATCGGCGGCTTCACCGCTGCAGGCAGCCCGAAAGCGATACCGCGCGCCCTGGCCCAGCGCGCGCAAGCCGAGCATGAAGCTGGCCGGTCATTCCAGGTCCGATTGCTGACCGGCGCCTCCACCGGCAAGTCACTGGATGGCTTGTTGGCCGAGGCCGACGCGATCAGCTTCCGTGCACCCTATCAGGGAGACCCGACGCTACGGCGCAAGATCAACGCGGGTGACGTGCATTTCGTTGACATGCACCTCTCCATGTTGCCGCAGCAGGTCCGTTACGGCTTCTTCGGTGCCGTCGACGTCGCCATCGTCGAGGCGGTCGACGTCACGCCGAGCGGTGGCATCGTTCTGTCGGCCGGGGTCGGCGCGGCGAACACCTACCTGCGGGTGGCCAAGAAGGTCTTGATCGAGGTCAACGCCCACCATCCGCAGGCGCTGCTGGGCATGCACGACATCTTCGAGCCGCATGACCCGCCCGCGCGCACCGCGCTGCATATCTACGGCCCGGCCGATCGCCTGGGATCACCGCTCTGCCTGGTGGATCCGGGGAAGATCGCCGGCTTGGTAATGACCAGCGAGCCCGACGAGGCAGGTGCTTTCACGCCCTCCAACGATGTGACCGAGCGCATCGGGCAGAACGTGGCCGAGTTCCTGGCAAGCGAGATGCGGGCGGGGCGCATACCATCGGCGTTCCTGCCAATCCAGTCCGGCGTCGGCAACATCGCCAACGCCGTACTCGGTGCGCTGGGGCGGCATCCCACGATCCCGGCCTTCGAGATGTTCACCGAAGTGCTGCAGGACAGCACGATCCCGCTGATCGAAAACGGGCGGTTGCGCTTTGCCTCGACGACGTCCCTGGCACTGAGCCCGGATGTGTCCAAGCACGTCTACGATAATCTGGGTGTGTTCAGGGAGCGGATCCTTCTGCGGCCGCAGGAGATTTCGAATAACCCTGAGATCATTCGCCGGCTGGGTATCATCTCCATGAACACGGCCATCGAGGTCGACCTCGCTGGCGGCGTGAACTCCAGTCACGTGATGGGCACGCAGGTGATGAACGGCATCGGCGGATCGGGCGACTTTACTCGCAACGCCTATATTTCCCTGTTCTCCTGCCCATCCACGCAGAAGGGCGGCAAGATCTCAACCGTAGTGCCGCTGGTCAGCCATACCGATCACAGCGAACATTCGGTGGACGTGCTGGTAACCGAGCACGGTGTCGCCGATCTACGCGGGAAAGATCCGAGGCAACGTGCCAAGCTGGTGATCGCCAACTGCGCTGCTCCGGACTACCGAGCACAACTCAACGACTACGTACGGTTCACCAAGGGCGGACACGAGGGGCTGTCATTCCGCCACTCCTTCGAGATGCACCACAAATTTGCCGTGGACGGCGACATGCGGGGCGTGACGTGGGCGGATTGAACGTCCCGAAATGATGACGCAGTTTCCACACGAATGACTGTTTGTTGCGATGCACCAGCAGCTTCGCTCTCTTACCTCCAGGTAGGGTGCCAAGCTGCGTAAAGCCCTGAAGCGCTGTACAGGCGAGTGAACACACGATTTATTTCAACGGACTGGTAGAGCCGGTGTAAATGGTGATCCAGCACATGCGCGTGACGCGCCGGGCCAGCAAGAACGGCAACAGGCTCGATCCGCGCGCACGTTGACGGCAGCAGGTTACCTGATGCTGGTCACCTCGCTCCCAGCCCGACAGCAGCCAGCCAAACGGATCGTGGCGATGTATCGCCGCCGCTGGCAGATCGAACTCGGCTTCAAGCGTCTCAAGACGCTGGGCGGTCTGGAACGGCTACCAGCCATGGATTCAGAGCTGGCACAGATCTGGCTGCTCGCACACCTCATTGCTGCCGTGCTCACCGACGAGACCGCAAACGAAATCGTGGCTTTCCCCCTCCTCAGAGCCCGACTAGAAGAACCAGCCATCTCCGATCGTTCCAGCTCTGGCGCGCCTGGATGCCAGCTCATCGCGGACTTGTCCAAGCCATCATCCACAGGCCAAGACGGCGCACCCAAAAATCGATCGATACCTTCCGATGTCGGCTCACTGAGCCACCACGACGAAGAAAACTCCGATGCAGCCGGCTCAGGTCAGATTAAGTTCGCGCCTATAGGGCGCGGCTCTTGCCTCGCCTTCCTTTCCATGATCGAAACAGCCATGCAGAAGCCGACCTTCGCGGAGCTGTTCGTCCCGAAG
>CAXSEE010000143.1:0-11441 GCA_964235615.1 uncultured Acetobacteraceae bacterium
GGTTTTTCGCTGGATCAATGGCCGTGATCCGCGCCAATACGGCTTGGATTTCGGATTGTGGACACGGTCGATCGTGGCCACCCTAATCGAGCAGAAGTTCGGCATCTACCTGGGTCTGACGGCGGTTGGCACGTTGCTGGCCGACTTGGGATTGACGCCGCAGAAGCCTCTGCAGCGCGCCTACCAACGTGATCCCGACGCG
The DNA here is from genome assembly GCA_964235615.1 of uncultured Acetobacteraceae bacterium. Taxonomy (GTDB): domain Bacteria; phylum Pseudomonadota; class Alphaproteobacteria; order Acetobacterales; family Acetobacteraceae; genus Lichenicoccus. Next base: position 203 of record CAXSEE010000143.1, read on the forward strand.
ATCGAGAGATGGGAGCACGAGCTATTTCCCAAAATTGTTGGACAGGCAAAGGCGGATGGCGGCGAGGTCTACTTCTGGGACGAGTTGGGGTTCCGCGCCAATACGGTGCATGGCAAGACGTGGGCTGTGAAGGGGCAGACGCTGGTATTGCACCTACCATGGCGGGTTGAACGCAGAGCTGTTTGTCACCCTGCTCAAGCGCATGATGAAACGCAGATCAAAGCCTGTGCATTTGGTTGTCGACGATCTCCCGGCCCACAGAACTGCACTGGTGAAGGCTTATGTTGGGTCAAACGATGGCATGCTGACCCTGCACTTCCTTCCTGGCTACGCACCCGATCTCAATCCCGACGAATTGGTTTGGAGCCACATCAAGCGTATCGGCGTGGCCAGATCGCCGTTGCGACAGGGTGAAAAGCGGGCGGACAAAGTCGAGGCCCAACTCGCGGCAATCAAGCGCTTGCCGCAACTCGTGCGCTCATTCTTCCACTGAAGGTCGCCTATATTAACGACTGCTGAGCAATAAAATAAGAGGAGAAAGGTGACTCTCAATCTCATCCTTAAATTTTTCATCTTTATGCGAATAAGACAGAAACACTTGTTTTATTGGACGGTCCATCTATCAAACCTTTACACTACTGTTCGATGCGTCATAAGGCGCAATCTTAGCGGTACGGCGGTCGAGGTTGGCTTGACCATACATCTGGCGCTTGAGGGTCTTCAGCCGGTCGATCTGTCCTTCGACCTGCCCGTTGCTCCATACTCGGCCGGCGTGCCGATCCTGTAGGCGCCGGCTTCGTCGAGGTCGCGGATCGTCTGCTGCGACAGGTGGCCGTCCCTGTTGGCCGATCGCCCGGCTCGATGATCGCTAACATCGGTCAGTCTCCTGGCTCGCCTTTGCCGGCTGGGCACGGGCCGTCGTGAACGGGATGTCGGCAGCCTGTCTTCAGGTGTCGATGACCTTCATCGGCACGAGCAGATGGCTGTCGTAGCGGCCCCCGAAATGGATGCGATGGCCGCCCCGGTTGCGGTCGTCCGGCCCGACCGACTGCTGGCCGACCCAATCCGGCATCGCCTTTCCCGGGCCGCTCAGGGTGATCATCTCCGGCGGATCGGCCGGGTCGAAGGTGTATCGATCGGCGGGGATGTCGATGGGGGCGATGCCGAGGGCCAGGGGGATGGCCTCGCTGTGGTAGGGCGAGATCGTCACCTGCAGGATCTCGCCGGCGTGGACCTTGAGGCCGATCGGCCACAGGCCGATCTCGACCGGCACAATCTCCCCCGGCGACAGCGGCCTTTCGCCGACGAGGTTGAGGAACGGCTCGGACGGCGTCGACAGCTCGGGATCGAGCTCGCGTCGGGACACGCGCAACATGCCCGTCGCCTGCAGCGGCAGGGACATGCCGATATAAGGGTGGGGACGCACCAGCGTATCGCCGCCATCGGGGTCCAGCTTGCCCACCGTGACCCACAGGTCCATGTCGTCGGCGCCCTCCGCCTCCACCCAGAGCTTGAGCGCGCAGTAGCCGAGGATCTCGCTGTTCTCGGGTATCTTCACGCGGAACGCGGCGCCGGGGACCTGCTCCACGGCATAGGCCACGCTCGCGGAGTCGGCCTGCGGCGTTGGGTCCAGGACGCCGTCGCGGGCCAGGAAGAGGGTCCGGTGGAGATAGTCGGCCGGGGGGAAGGCCTGGATCTCGCGCCCCAGCTCGTCCTCGCGGCCGGGATCGATCAGGGCAGCCCGGATCCTGGGCGTGCTCTCCCACCCGTTGTCGATGCCCTTCAGGTAGCGATCGAAGAAGCGCCGCAGGTCCTCGACGTATTCTGGGTCGTAGAAGTCGCGCCATTCGTGCGTGTTGTGGATGCGAAGCCACTTCTCCGTCGAGGCGATCTGGCGCCAGGCCGCGAACGTGCCCGCCGTGTGCAGGTCGTTGTCCCAGGAGGCGGCAATGTAGGCCGGAACGGTGATGCGCTCGAAGCGGGCCCGCTTGTCCTGCCAGTATCCCGTGAAGTCCTTCTCGGTGAGCGCCATCTTCGCGATGTCCTCGATGAGGTGCTCGCCGGGCAGCGCCTGGGTCAGAATGTCCGAGAACACCGGCTTCGGGATGCCGCCCCGGCCCACGAACTCGCGCAGGAGGTCCGAGGCACCCTCCCAGGGTGCGATCGCCGACAGGTGGGGAGGCTGCTCCGCCGCGATGAACCATTGCATGATCGCGAGCCACGAGTTCCCGGACATCCCGACATGGCCGTTCGACCATGGCTGTGCCGCTGCCCATTCGATGAAGTCGTGCCCGTCCTCGGCCTCCTGTCGCCCCATCCACTGGATGTGGCCGTCGGACCGGAAGGTGCCGCGTGCGTCAGGATGAAGGACCGTGTAGCCGTGCGCGACCCAGTATCCGGGATCGGCGGCCTCCCACTTCATGAGCTCGGTGGTGGCGTCGAGCGGAACGCCGGTGCGGTTGGGGAAGTCCTCCAGCCTGACGCAGCCGATGCTCTTGCCGAATGGTCCCCAGCTTACGATGGACGGGTACTGCCCGTCCTCGACCGGCCTCAGGATGTCCGTGCGGAGGACCGTGCCGTCCCGCAAGGTCATGGGGACGTCCGGCTCGAACAGGATGTCGCACGTGAGCGGGCGCGCGCCCGGGCGCCGGAGATGGCCCTTAGGCAGGATCTGCCTGCCGTAGGTGGCATTATCGCGCGAGCGCGGCGCGGTGGGCGGGGTGGCGCGCCTGAACCAGACCTTCCGCGTCCCGCTGTCGCAAGGCACGTCGATCTGGCGGGAAATCGCTTCTTCGGGAAGGGCGTCCTGCGGCATCGTTGTCTCCCTAAGTTTCATGGTTGGGCTTGTCGTCGTGCGGATCGTCTTGAAGGAGACCGTCACCGCATCTTGTCGATGGCATCGATCACAGGAAGATGAAGGCGTTGGGCAGAATGTTCAGGCTGCTGCCGGTGCCGCGGTCATAAAGGATGATAGTCGGGTGACCGACGTAGGCGACGCCGAAGCTGTCGGTCAGCCAGGAGGCAGAGAGCATAATTCGGATCCGGATGGCCCTTGGTGAGATCGGGATAGCTGCTCGACGTGTAGTTGGCGGCGGCGCGGATCCAGGTCGACATCCGGCCCGGCGCCGCGTTGACCCGATACCCGGTCCGGGCTCAGCGCGCGTTGAACGCCGACCTTCGTGTAGAAGGAGTTGGGAAGGTATACCTTGACGTTCACTCCTGGTGTGGGAAGCGAGGGGATGTTCTCGCCGTTCTCATAGCTGATGGCCGCGCTGATGCCATCCTCGGCGAGGGCGTCGCACAGGCCGAAGAGTCCTTGATCCAGGGTGTTGACCGCACCCGGAAGCGGCATGACCCATCCCCTCGGCTTGAGCTGATCTGCCAAGGCGTAGGGGTTCTGCGGCTGGAACGGTGGCGTTGGAATCGTGTAGGCCGCGACCGTTCCCGCACCACCGATGCCTGCTGCCGGTGGGGTTGGCTGTTGAGGTCCGGTCTGGATGTCCAAGGTCGCCTACGGACGGATCGGCCGCGAAGACCGGTTCCACCGATGCTCCGAGCAACATCGGGGACACGGCGCATAGCGTCCTGGAGCACCTGGCACTTGAGCCACATGATCCAGCCATCGGAGTCAAGTCGATCATCATTTTTCTCATGGTTTCTTCTAAATCGGCATGGTCTTGCGCCAGCCTTTTCGATTTCTTTTTCTGGTAGATGCTGACCGCGCGACCGCAAAGTGCGGCGGGTTGCGCTTCGGGATCTTGATGCGGAGTCTAGCTGCCGGAGCTGAAGCCCGAGTAATGGGACAACCACTCCACGGGCGGCATGACGCCCCACCTGTTGATCAGGTCCGGATTGCCGATGCTCCATGTTCGCGGCCGGAAGCCGGTGTCGTTCTCGATGACCTCCATCTCGGTGCAGCATTCCACCAGGATGCCGCCTCGATCGACGTGGTAGCTGTAGATGTTGTCCCCGGCGCCGTGGCGGCCAGGCCCGAACAGCAGCTTCTGCCCGGCGACGTCGAGCGTGTCGCCCAGCGCCAGGAAGTCGGTGAAGCGCCAGAACGCCCAGGCGTAATGATGCAGGCCGGGCTTGGAGTCCTTGATCAGGCTGCAGGTATGATGTTGCCTGTTGCCTGCCCGCATGAAGCAGAGTTCGCCACCCTCGGTGCGGTCGCTCACCTGTAGGCCCAGGATGGCGTTGAGTTGGGCCGCGAGGCGTTCGGTGTCGGTGGTCTTGGGCCCGACATGATCCAGCTTGCGCGGGGCGACGCCGGCCGTAGCGTAGCGGATCGGCTGATCGGTCGGGACCGGGGTGTGGATCTCGAACACCAGCCCCTCGTCCGACGCCAGGGTGACGGAGGCGTCCATGATGTCGAGCGAGGGCGCACGCGACAGGACCCGCCAGCCGGCATCCCTCGCGCGGCCCGCTGCCGCCTCCACCGCATCGGCGTCGTAGGCCTCCAGGCCGATCGACACCACGCCGCCGGGTGTGCCGGGCCGTGGCACCGGAACCGCCAAGCTCATGACGCCCATCCCGCTGATCAGGTACGACACGATACGTCCTCCATGCCCGTGTCCGCCTGCCGCGGACTTGGGGCGCGCTACTCCGATCGCGGGATCCACCGCGAACTCGGCCCGGCTTGAACATCTCGAGAAGGCCAATGCCCGGTCATGAACGATTGGGACGCCATGGCCGTGGCGGATGCGTCTGCAGGGCTCGTCCGCGCGCAGGAATCTGACAGGGGTCCAATGGAGCCGCGCGCCTTCGATCCGAAATCAGTCACGCATGCCCCTTGCGCTCCGTCAAGAACTTTCGAAAATGAGCGAACGGTTGTCTTGCTCGTCCGGAGGGGATGAATGACGGTTGGCGACGTGGTCATGATCCACGGCACCTGGCATGGCGGATGGTGCTGGGCGCAGGTAGCCTCGCTCCTGGGCGAGAAGGGCTGGCGGGTCCTGCATCCGTCCCTGGCCGGCTGCTCGGATCGGGCTCACCTGCTCGGGCCGTCGCTCTCGATCGCCGTGATGGCGGCGGATCTGCTCGCAGCCGTCGAGGCCGCCGGCATGAAGCGGTTCACCCTGGTGGCGCACAGCTCAGGCGGCATGGTGGCGTCCGACCTCGTCCGCATCGCCCGCAACCGCATCGACCGTGTCGTCCTTCTGGACGCCGTGGTACCGTTGGCAGGGGAGGCCGGGTTCGATGCCTATCCGGACGAGGACCGGCGATGGCGCATCGCCCATGCCGCCAGGCTGCGGGACTGCGCCGTGATCCCGGTGCCGGACGAGCTGCCCGAGGTCTGGGGCCTGGCCGATGCACGGTTCGGCTGGGTGCGCGGGCGCCTGGCGCCGCATCCCATGGCCGCCTTCACGACCCCTGCCGCCGGCTGGGGTCGCGGTGGCGGGCGGGAGCCGCCGGTCACCTACGTGTCCTGCAACAGGCCGCCGCACCCGATCCTCGACGTCTCGAAGCGCCGCGTCCGGGCCCGGCCGCACTGGGCCTGGATCGACGTCGACGAGCCCCACGACTGCATGCTCACTAACCCGGCCCTGACCGCGGAGCTGGTGGCGTGCGCGTCCGGCCGGGCGCAGCAGGAACCCGGCGATGCGATCGGGCCGGGCGGGTGCTGCTGATGGAAACGCCGAAGGCTGGCGACGGCGACGATGCCCGGAAGGGCAGGTTCCGCACCATCAACGCCAATCTCCACAGCCTGCTGCGCAACGACATCCTCGACGGCCAGCTGGAGCCGGGCAACAGGCTGCGGTTCGACGACCTGCGCAGGCGCTACGTGGTCACCGTGAGCCCGTTGCGCGAGGCGCTGATGCGTCTCGCGTCGGAAGGCCTGGTGGTGCTGGAGGAGCACAAGGGCTTCCGCGTCGCCATGGTGTCCAGGGCGCAGCTCGAGGACATCACCTTATCCCGCCGGGCCATCGAGCCGATCGCCATCCAGCGGTCCATCGCGCTGGGCGACGGAGCCTGGAGGGATCGGGTCTTGGGCGCCTTCGACGCCCTCGCGGCGTGCCCGATGCAGACTCCCGTCGGCCTGCTCGACGAGACCTGGGAGGAGCGTCATCGCACGTTCCATGAGGCCCTCTACGCCGCCTGCGACTCGATCTGGCTGAACGGCTTCTGTCGGCTGCTCTACGACCAGGGCGAGCGTTATCGCCGCCTGTGGTTCCGCCGGTTCGGGACGACGCGGGACGTGCTGGGGGAACACCGCACCCTAATGCAGACCGTCGTCTCGGGCGATGCCGAGGCGGCCACCTTGTGCATCCAGCGACACATCTCGCAGACCACGGCGTCCCTGCTGGCGGTGATGCCGGAAACGCCGCCTGGCTGAGGACCGAGTCCCGGTCCTTCCGGATGGCCGGGGTCGACTTCCATTTTCGAAAACGCCTAGGATGCCGGGCCGAGGACGGCGCGAGACCATGCGGGGATCGGAAAGGGTCATGACGGTGCGCGATCTGTTCAGGGAGACCCCGTTTCCGATGAGGCACGATGCATGTCGATGACGGAGGTGACCATCGTCGGCGCAGGCCCGGTCGGCCTATTGACGGCGCTGCTGCTTGGCCGGGCCGGCGTGACCGCGACAGTGTATGAGCGCTGGCCAGGCAACCTTTCCAGTCCCCGGGCCTGCGGATTGGACCATGAGGCCCTCCGGACCCTGCAGAGTGCCCGTCTGATGCCCGGGCTCGAACATATCTTCGAGCCGGTCATGGGGGATCGGACCTACGAGTTCCAGAACGCCGCCGGCCAGCGCCTACTGCAGATCCAATGGAACAAGCCCGGCCCCTGCGGCTGGCCGCAGATGAGCACCTTCAACCAGCCGCAGCTCGAGGCCGCGCTCGAACGTGGCGTGGCCGTGTTGCCGAACGTGAAGGTCTTGCGCAGCGTCCAGGTCCTGGGCGTGGATCAGGACGAGGCCGGTGTTCAGGTGCACCTACGCACGGAGGCGGGCGAGGAGTTCTCGCATTCAAGCCGCTATCTCGTTGCGGCCGACGGAGCCAACAGCGTCGTGAGGAACGGGCTCGGGATCACCCAGACCGATCTCGGTTTCCAGTATGATTGGCTCGTGGTCGACGTGGTTCCGCATCAACCGCGGGAATGGTCGCCGTACGTGGTGCAGAGATGCGATCCGGAACGGCCAGCCACGGCGGTCGGCAGCGGTCCTGGCCGGCGACGCTTCGAGTTCATGCGCCTGCCGGGCGAATCGTTGGACGAGCTGAACCGGCCGGAAACGGCTTGGCGCCTGATCGCGCCCTGGGACCTGACGCCGGAGAACGCGTCGCTCGAACGCAGCGTCGTCTACACGTTCCGCGGACGATGGGCGGACGCGTGGCGCGCCGGGCGGGTGATGCTGGCGGGCGACGCCGCCCACCTGATGCCGCCCTTCCTGGCGCAAGGCCTGTGCTCCGGGCTGCGGGATGCCCTGGCCCTTGCCTGGCGGCTGCCCTACGCGCTGTCGGGGCATGACTGGGTGCTCGACAGCTATGGTCCCGAACGCCTGCAGCATTGCCGTGAGTTGATCGAGCAGGCGGTGGCGCTCGGTCGCGACATCTGCATCCTCGATCCCGCCGAGGCCGAGGCGCGCGACCGCAAGATGCTGGCGGCCCTGGAGGAACCGGCGGGCGCGGTCCGGCCACCGCCGCAGCCGCGGCTGGGCCGGACGGGCCTCCTCGCCAGCGGCGACGAGCACGCCGGATACCTGTTCCCGCAAGGCCGTATTCGCGTTGAAGGCCGAACCCTCCTGTTCGACGACGTGTTCCAACCGGGATGGCAGCTCGTGATCCGCGACGGACTCGGAGATCGTTCGATGGACCGGCACCTCCTAGATGACGCCGCCGGTCATGGCCTGCGGATCATCGATCTGGGGCGGGTCGGGATCACCGATGAGGGCGAGGACACCTACCGGCGGTGGTTCGATGACGCCGGTGCGGACGTGGCGATCGTCCGGCCGGACTTTTACGTCTTTGGAGCCTCACGCCTCGAGGATATGGGCGCCCTGCTGCGGCAGTTCATCGATCGGTGCGGGACGACGTTCCTGCAGCCGCCTCCACGCCCGCATCAGGCGGGTGCGGTGACCGAGATCTGCAGGCTTCAGGTGCGCGACGGCCAGGGTCCCGACTTCGAGGCGGGGTTCAGGAGATCGGAGCCAGTGCTCGATGCAGCGCCCGGGCACCTCCGCCACCGGCTCAGACGCCAGTCGGAGCGGCCCGGCACCTATATCCTCGAGGTCGACTGGCGCGATCTTGCTGGACACGTGATCGACTTCAGGCAATCGGCGAGCTTCGACGCGTTCAAGGGGGAGTTCGCAGGCACGTTGTCGGCCCCGCCGGAGGTGTTCCACCTGCAGGACTGACCCGGCGAAGGTCAGGGACGTCATGCGCAGCACGCCTCCGGTGTCATGCGCAGCACGCCTCCGGCGTGACGCCCTTGGCGGGCCTGGGCAGAGCCCAGCCTTCGTTTAGAACCGTGTGCTGATCCCCAAGCGCGCGAACGAGAAGGCGATGTCGTTGCGGGTATGCACGTCACCCAGGAACCGGGCCAGGATCTGGAAGCGGCCGAAGTCGTATTTGAGCATCGGGCCAAGCAGGAAGTTCTGCGCGCGGTTGCCGTTGCCGACCTTCCGGTCGAAGCGTCGATCGTCCTCCACCTGCTGCGTCAGGTTGCCGATCAGGCCCACCGTCGTCCGGCCGAAGGTCTGGGCGGCGGTAAAATCGATGTAGTAGAGGTTGCCGGACTTGTAGTGCGTCTTGGTGTTGACGGCGTTGACGTCGTAGATGTTGTCGATCGTGAGGTCGAGTCCGTTCCTGAGATACGAGATGGCGAGGCTCGGCTCGTAGGTGAAGTAGGCCGTGGAGAAGGATTGCTGCGTTCGCACCCCGTTGGCCGAGTGGAACTCGCCGTCGGGAATATAGAAGATCTGGCCGAGGGCGACGAACAGGTTGTGCGGCAGCTGCCATGACAGCGTGACCGGCTCCAGGATGGTGTTGAAGGCGCCGAACGACGCCGTCTTGATCCCGCCGATGCCGGTCGTGTCGACCTGGTGGTAGCCGGCGATCTGGATGACGGCGGCCCCGTAGCTGGCGCCGAGCACCCGATACGGCGTCGACCAGAGCAGCGACACAACGGCCAGCGGATCGCTGACCTTGATCGGGATCAGGTTCCCGTTTTCGTCCCTGTATTGCCCATAGACGTAAAAACTGTCCTCGTCGCCGTAAAATCCCGGCGGCGGCAGCGCCCCCACCGGAACGCCGGTCGTCGCACCGGGGATATACGGCGTCAGTCCTTCGACCGCCCTCGCCGCGACGGGTAGGCACCCGAGCAACGCCGTCAGGCATACCTTGATCATTTGGCGCATGTCTTCCCCCCGAGCACGTCGGTGCCCTCATCAGGATGTCGGCTTTCCGCCGTTCTTCTTTGCGGGATCGCTTCGCGACGCGAGGATGCCCATCTCCTCGGAGCAGTGGGCATGCAGCCCTGCCCCCAGGGAGGCGGGCACGATCTCCCGCATCGCCTGCGGGCTCGGCCTCGGGTCGGGCAGGGGATCGAACCGCCCAGCCAGAAGCGGCTCCGCATGACGCAGCCGTCCGGCGTGTCCTGGACCAGATGCAGCAACCGACCGAAGTAGCCTGGCCGTTCGAGATCGCCGACATGGCCGAAGATCACGGTCCCGACACTGTCCTCGGCGAACCTCGTCTTGTCGAGGATCTCGCCGGGATCCCGGAAGTTGATCCTCAGCTTGTAGAACCTCTTGCCGATATGCTCGTGCGCGAGATGGCTGCCGCCGATATACCGTCCGGTCCCGCGCTCGCCCTCCCAATTGCTGAACACGTGATCGCGCGGATGCCACCAACGATATTGCTCCGTGGTGTGGACGAACCCGATCCATTAATCCACCATTGCGGCCGTGCAACCAATCATGTGCGTGCGCGCGGCCACGTGGATGACGCCGTTCCTCATCCAGGTCCAGCCGGACCCGAACGGCAGGCAGGAAGCGTCGAGCAGGCGGTTGGCCTCGCTCAGTTGCATCGTTTCCTCCATTTCTTTTGCAGGATGAAAGCGTAAACCCGATGTCGACGCCATGGCAGGCAGTCGCAAAAACATCGCCGATCGTCTACGCTTCCTCGCAACCGGAGCAGGGAACCGTGGATCTGCTGAGCACGATCTTGGCCGAGCTGCGTCCGCAGGGCGGCGTCATCGGCGAGTTCAGCTGGCGGACGAGGTCGGCCTGACGCTGGCGGAAGGCAAGGGGTTCCTCGGCGAGCTGGCTCGACTGGTCCTTCGGACGCAGATGGAGGAGTTCACCATCTGCGCCCGGGTCTGCCACGATTGCATGAAGCTTCGACGCCGGCGAGATCGGCGCACCCGAAAGATCCAGACCCTGTTCGGGACCATCACCGTCGACGCGCCGCGGATCAGCGCGTGCCCTTGCAGGAACCACTGGGGCTTCCTGAGCTGCGGCGCCTCCAGGCCGAGCTGAGCGCCAGGCACTCCTACCGGGAAGCGGCACGGCTGCCAGCGGCCCTCCTGCCCTGCGATCCGATGAACCACGCGACAATGCGCGACAGAATCCATCGCGTTGCGGCCGACATCGAGCAGAGACTAGCGGTGCCACGGGCCGTCGAAGCTGAAGTCGATCCGCCGCCGGAGATCATGGTCTTGATCGACGGCGCATACATCCGGGCTGCTCACGGCTACCAGGCGCGACATGTCGATTTGACAGTCGGGAAAGTCGAAGTCGCGGGCAAGTCGCCACGGCGGTTTGCCGTGGCGCCTGGAGGAGCAGAGTCGCCGCTGTCGAGCATCCGCGAGGCGCTTCAAGACCAGGGATGGCGACCGGGCGGCCCCGTTAAAATTCTCAGCGACCGTGAGGCAGCGCTTCCCAGCCTGGTGCGCGCTGCCGTGCGGGAGCCAGTCACCTGCATCCTGGACTGGTGGCACATCTCCATGCGAGTGCAACACATCCAGCAGTCGATACGCGGCATCTGTGCCCTCGATCCTCGACATCGCGCTGGGCTGGAGATCGTCGAGGAGCAGGTCGGACGGCTCCGGCACCTGATCTGGAACGGCTACCACGAGGAAGCCCATGACGAGCTGTTCGGGATGCGCCATCCCGCATCGGAAGTCGCTCACCTGAACGGCGACAGGTTCCGCCGCCCGGTCGCGCGACTTGTGTGGAACTGCGACGACCTGCGGCGCTACCTGGCCAACAACGCCGGCTCGCTGATCAACTACGGCG
>CAXSEE010000144.1:0-1241 GCA_964235615.1 uncultured Acetobacteraceae bacterium
AAATGCTGCGGCCAGGCGAAGCCGGATGCTGGCGGACTTGTAACGTCTGAGGAACAGGTAAAGCAGTTCTGCAAGGCCGACCGCCACGAAGGCTGTGAGCGCATGCCGCTCTATCAGCATGGTGGGCCGTATCTTGGCCATCTACAAAGCCTCCTGCCAAAGCATGAAAGGCTCCACCAACGCGGGTCAACGTCACATCTAGCCGGCTCCCATCGAGCTTGTATCCTCATGTTCGAAAGCACTTGCCTTGCGCTTGTTCGTCCAACGAACGTGTCGGCTCTCTGCGACGCTCATGCCTAGAATGCGCAACTGATATTCTGCGGCACGGGCCGCGACATCGGGTCCTGCGCCAGCGAGGCGGGCGCTGACCCCGGCGCGAAGGATGGCAAGATGAGCATCGATCACGAACTCGTCGAACGGTTCGTCGAAGCGGCCCTGCTCGATCCCAAGTGCCACATCGAGGCGCATATACTGTGCAACGTCTTCCTTGATTGCTTCGAACTCGGTGAACGCGGCGACTAGCAGCCGACCCCAGACAGGTTCAGCCGCGGCAATCTCGATGAACTGCTGAGTGCCGAAGGCGATCCGAGCCGCACCATCATCCAGCGACAGACGTGTGCTGTTCATCTCGTTGTGCATGGCGAGTGTCACGGCTTGGCAGACCGTGGCAACGATCTCAGCCTTGTCGCGGAAATACAGGTAGAACGTCCCGTTCGCGAGTTCGGCAGCCGCGGCTATCTCGCTGACGGACGTGGCGTGTATGCCTCGCTCGGACATGAGGCGGATGGCCGCCTCCGTCAGCCGGGCACGAGTGCGGACTCGCTTGCCATCCTGTCTCGACAGGTCGAGCGATCGTTTTATCATGTTTTAGTACTAGTCCAGCAAATCTACGATGGCAATCATTGACGGACCTCTCATAAACAGCTAACTCCCAGTTTGCTTTAGTGAATACCATCTGTCTTAGCGGCTGCCCAATGAAGTGATCCAGCCGCCTCACTGAACGAACGGACATGGCTGCTAGGCGACCGCTTCAAAGATGGCCATGCGCCAGAAAGGGATAGGGTGGGCTGGGACGTATACCAGGCGCATCCAAAGCATAAGCCGTTCGTCCGGGACTTCGTGTCGCCGCTTCAGGCGAGCCGCCTCACGATCCAATCTAGCCGAAGTCTTCGAGCATGAGCGAGTCCAACCGTGGATTTGACAGCAAGACGGCGAACGGAAACGTCTTCGCACTGTTCGAA
>CAXSEE010000144.1:1341-11302 GCA_964235615.1 uncultured Acetobacteraceae bacterium
GCAGGTGCCGTGTTCATCCCGCTTGACACCACCTACCAGGAAAGCGAGATCGCGTGTTCGACGGGAAGCGGGTATTGCTGCCCAACGATCTCGCTGCGGTGCCCCGAGCCGCAGTCGAGGAGGAGATGCCGACCGTCAGGGCCGGTCCTGGGTGAGGCATGGCATCGGCGGGACGATGACGTGCTGCTGCACGCGGTTCCCATCTTTCACGCGCACGGGCTGTTTGTAGCGCTGCATCGCGCAGTTCTACATGCCTCGCCGATCCTGTTTCACGATTGCTTCGACGTTGCCGCCATTCTTTGCGACCTACCCGACGCTACGGTCTTCATGGGGATCCCAACCTTCTACACGCGTCTGCTGGCCGAACCGGGCTTCGAGCGGTTGCCGGGTCGACGACCGCGTCCAGGTCCATTCCAGCGTAACATCGGCAGTTGATCTGGCGTTGAATGCAGCCGGTCATCCGGCGGGCGATCGAATTGGGGTGCAAATCGATCGTATTGGATGCTGACCAGTATGATAACATCGTGTAGTGCAGCTTGATGATGACAGCCGCGTCACCAATAACCCTTCACGAGGATCCTCCGATGAGTTCACGCTACCGTCTAGTTGGAATTTCCGGAAGTCTCCGCGCGGAGGCATTTTCGATGGCGGTGCTAAAGGGGTTGGCAGAGACAATAGCCTCGCAGGCCGAATTCTCCTATGCCGATATCGGAACGTTGCCTCATTTCAATCAGGATCTCTATGTCGATCCGCTACCCACGACGATCGCGCTGTTCCGCGATCAGCTAGCTGCTGCGGATGGCCTGGTAATCTCGTCGCCGGAGTATAATCACGGCATTCCCGGGGTGCTGAAGAACGCGTTTGACTGGGCTTCGCGTCCTCACAATGGCTCGCCGCTAAGGAACAAGCCGGTCCTGATTATCACCTCGTCGCTTGCATTCACCGGCGGGGTTCGCGCGCAGTACCAGATCCGGGAGACTCTGACTTCGGCGCTGGCACGGCCGGTCAACACGCCCGAGATTGTGATCGGAGAGATTGGCAAGAAGGTTGCGGGCGGTCGCCTCAGCGATGCCGCGACAATCGCGTTCGCGCGGAACGGCTTTGCTGCCATGTTCGACGAGATCGCGCGACAATCCATCCGATAAGAGACGAACGGTCGCCTCCAGCAAGCTTCATTGACAGGGACCATCAAAGCCGTTTCTTCATTGCGATGGCGGCGCCAAGGCCGGTCAATGTCGCTGCTGAAATCAAGCATGCGGCTGTCGGTCCGACTCGATCAAAAATATAGCCGCCAGCCGCCGCTCCCAGGGCCTGTGAGAGGCAGGAAACTGCTGCGAACAGCGATATCGACGTGGCCACGGTATCTGGAGCCATCTCAGTAGCCATGACCTGCATGATGTTGTGCAGCATCAGAAACCCGAAGCCGATCGCGAACAGGGAAGCGGCCGCTGTCGCTTGCGAGCCTGACAGCCCGAGCGTTACGAAGCCTACGCCCAAGATTGCTCCGGCGGCAGCAGCCCGGTAGCTCGTCGTGGACAATCTGAAGAGCCGGGGTGCCACAAGGGCGAAGGTGATTCCGCCGAACCCGTAGAGAGATACGACAAGCCCAGCGCGCGCCGGACCTATCGATAGACGGTCGCGCAACAAGCCGCCCACGTAAGTCAGACTAAGATAGACAGCGAAGCCCTCGATTGCGACAGCGGCCATGACGTACATGACGGCAGGCCGGTGGAAGAGCGACAGAGGGTTTGAACGTCGCGCTCCGCGCTGCGCCGCAGGTCCATTGATGTCCAGCACCTCGGGGCGCCGGCGCGCAATCAGGCTCAGGGCGAGACCCGAGACTGCGAAGAGCGCCGAGATTGCGACGAAAATGAAGGGCCATCCGATCATGCCGCCGATGACGCCGCCCCCGACCTGGCCGGCCGCCGTTCCCAGGATCGCTGCTGCGGTCATGCGCGCGAAAGCAAGCGAGCGCTCTTGCGGCGAGGTGGATCGACTGACCCAGGCGAGCGTCAGGGGACCAACCGCGGCGGCTATCGACCCAGCGGCGAGCCGAAGCAAGACGAGTTCACCAAACGATGCCGCAAAGGCGCATGCTGCTGCCGTAAGGGCAGAGAGGCAAGCAGCCCAAGCGACGACGCGATACGCACCTACCCGGTCTGCCAACGGACCATAGAAGAGTTGGCAGGCGCTGTAGCTGAACGCGTAGGCGGATACAGCGCTGCCGGCGGAGCCGACGCTCAGACCGAAATTTATGGCCAAAGCGGGAAGCAGAGCGTCGAGACATCGCATTGATGCCGCGCCGGCAAATACGGCGAGGGCGAGAGCGAGCATGGGTTGGGCAAGCCGGCGCGCGGGCATGACAGCATCTCGATTGTCACAATCTAGGTTGCGAGACGTTCGCCACATGGTCAGATCGACGATCTTCCCTGGTCCGCTGCGGTCACTGAGATTTGCTCCTCCAGCCTGACTCGCTCGCGCCACAAGATTAGCGGCACATGCTCGCCGAGCGCATTCAGCTCCCAAGCGTTCGGCCCGACTTCCTGACGCCGGCGGCGGCGTTCACCGCATCTTTCAACATTGCGGTAAACCGATGCGGATTGCGACGCCTAATTTGGCGAGGAAGCTCTTCGCCTGGGATCCGTGGATGCTCATTAATCCACGATGCTTCCGGACAGAAATTGCAGTTCCTGGAGCGGCATATTGTGGCCAAGGAGACGGAGCACCTCCGCCGCGGTGGTTACGAGATTTGTGCCTGAGCCGAATATCTCTGTATTCCGAGAACCTCGAAGCTCATGTCGCCACAGCGCATCCGTGGCCGGCGGCCCTTCTGGCGGCCGACGGCGACAACGCCGTTCTTCGGGCTCAGCCAGCACGCGTCCTCACCATCGGCGCCCCCGTAGATGCCTTTGACCGGTATCGGCGTCGTGCTGTAGCGACCGAACAGGGTCTCCTTGCCGTCCGCGCCCTCGCATAGTGCGCGGAGCGCCGCCTTGCATGCCGTCTCGTCCGGGCCGGCCTTGACCTTCTCGATCCGGCGTATCTGCGCCTCGCGCACCGCGTGGTTATCGACGTCGAGGATCTCGAGGCGATCGACGCGCACAGCGCGAGCGGCGGAGACCTCCTCGATCATCGACTTGGGCCAGCCAGCCGCAACCGCCTTGGCCATGCCGCCCTTCGTCTCGACCTTGTCGATGATCTCCCACGCACGGTCGACCAGTTCTTTGGTGAGGCTCTCGACATGATAGCTGCCGCCGAGCGGATCGACGATGTTGCACATGCCGGGCTCCTCTTGGATCACCAACTGCGTGTTGCGTGCGATCCGGGCGGAGAAGTCGGCAGGAAGCGCGATCGCCTCGTCAAGCGCGTTGGTGTGAAGCGACTAATTATCCCAAGCATCGAGCCATGGCTTCGATCGTGGTGCGGATCGTTGTCATAGCCGCGATGAGTCGCTAGATCGAACACGACCGAAAGCCCCTTCCGGCCGGCCTGAAGATTACGATGATAGAAAGCGTTGGGCTTTTGTCGCTGTTCCCTCGGATGTCACCCAGGTGAGGTCATGCGCTCTCACCTCCTTCAGCAAGCTTCTGCCAGTCTGCGAGGGTCGGCGTCGCCGTCGGCTCAGGAAACGCGCGCGCAGCCGGTATTGCACCTGAGTCCTCGCCGATTGCGCTCGATGTCGATTGCGTGGCGGTTCCATGTTCCCGGTCAGCTGGGTGATCGGCCACAGAGTCAGATACAATACTCGGATCAACCGATATTGATGTAATCGCCTATTCGCGCCGTTAGCATGACCGGATCCATGTCAGTCGAGCAACTGCCTGCGATCGTGGACCAACCCACAATGGCCACTTGTCGCGCGCAAGTCTCCATCAGGGTCACGGCCGATGCTTGACTCAGCTTGCGGCGGCTGGAGTGATTACTATGATCGCTGCAGGCAAACCGCTGTCATTGACGACCGAACGTGCCTCACCCGCAGGCACTAGAATACTGTCCCATTTCAGCAAGTGGTGTCGAACACCATCCGCTTGCACAATCGATATGGCGCCTTCCGCAACGACGTATATCTTCTCGATCGACGCCGCCTCCATTGGAACGACTGCGCCCGGCAGAAAATGGGAATGGCCGACCAAAGCAAACGCGGCGCTGGTCGCCTCGCCCCCCTGAAGCCGCCTCGCCGTGACGTCGTCGTGATTAGGTGCAGTATAGACGGGAGCATCTGCGAACCGTACTATCTCCATATCATCTCCTTACACACGGCTGAGACCATTCGACCGGCGCGAGGTCCCGACAAGTCAGCAAATTACAGGTTGCGGCGATCGATACAAGATCCTCTTTTGAACGGCGGTGTCCGATGTCGCTGCGGTTTGGAACATAATCACAGCCCGGATCAACCTTCATTTCTTGAGGTTCACGAGGTAAGTGGTCACTGTATCGCAGTTGCTCAGATGGAAGCTGCGCAGGTACTTGGTGAGGACCGTCAACCGTGGCCGAGGTGGAAGCGGATATCGCCTGTAAGGGTGCGGTCGTCCCCCAGTTGCGCGTCGCCATCGCCGGAGGCTTCATCCATTTCGTCGTGACCGGTCCAGGTGAAGTGGATGCTGGCCTGCCGGTAGTGGCAGTTCAAGCCGCCCTGGACCGCGCCGAAAGCAAATTCTCCTCCACCTTCCGGATGAAACTGGATGTAGCCCGGCCCGAGCAGATCGATGAATTCTCGATCCCAGCCTTCCATCTCCATGATCCACCACTTGCCGATCATCGGTTGCGCCAATGCCGTCATGACGTGGCGCCAAGCAGCTTTGGCAACCGGATCAGGTTGGCAGCCGTCGCGGTCAGAGTCACGATCCATCCGACATGCCCGAGCCCTCGGTGACGGGTTTTCCGCAATCCAGCCGTGGTCCTGATCCAATCGAAGGGCTCCTCGATCCGCTTGCGAATGCGCTGGCTGATCGCATAGCCGGGATGGCGCATGGTGCGGCCATCGATGGCAGACCGCCTGCCCGACAGGTTCTGAGCAACGTGTGGAATGACGCCGATCGCTCGCAGGTTCGCTACGTGCTCCGCTGCGTCCTGAGCCGAGCCGGCGTCAAGTGTGACGCGCTGTCCGAGACCGTTGGCTGCGATCATCACCTCGGCTGCCTCACGCTCGGCCTTGCCAGTCGCGTGGATGGTCCATACGTCGACGATCAGGCCGTTCCTGTTCTCGATCAGCAGGCGGCCCATGTAGCACAGCCGTGAGGGCTGGCCGTTGGACTTGCGATAGAGCCGAGCGTCCGGATCGGTGATCGATGCATGGGTCTCGTTCGATCGGCCGATCCGCTTCGCGGCTCAACCGCCGCGGAAGTCGCGTTCGGCATTGCGACCGGAGCCAGACGGATCATCGCCGCTACCGTCTTTGCGCCGGAAGCTCTTCATCGAGGCTCATGCGTCGGTCAGCGTGCCATCTACCGAGAAATATTCGTTGGAAAGTAGCTTCTTGACTGCCGGATCACCCATGATCGACAGCAGGAACTCCACTGTGATGTTACCTCCCAGCAAGCGTTCCCGGTTCTTCGTGAAGACCGTCACGTTCCACACCGGCGCGTCCATGGAAAGCCCGATGAACCAGCGGAACAGCATATTATAGCTGATCTGCTCCATCAGTTGGCATTCCGAGCGCACGCCAAGAAAGCTTGCAGCGGCCGGAGCAGTTTCTCAGGCGCGATCGAAGTGCGTCCTCCCGGGCGAATAGAGCTGGGAGAACCGCGGCGACGGGCGATCGAGGGCCGCTTTGACCAGCGGCCGGATCGCCCGCAGCGGATGATCCGACGGCACCAGCGCGTCCGGGCTCAGTTAGCTGAACATCGCTCCGGTCTGCTCGTCTGATCCGCGCACCTGACACTCCAATTTAAATGGAACTAAAGAGTCAGATAAGCGTCCCTTTTGCACCTGAATTTCCGCTCCCTGCTAGATGAGTATTATCGGTGTAATGCAGCGCAGCGTAGAGTGATCCCAATTTTCGTAAAATGCTTACGAGCACGTTGTCCTCCTGATATCTTTTTATTTGCGGCTCTAAGTCCGATTAGTTGTAGTCGCCGATGTCAGCCTGAGGTGCGGTCGCGAGCATCCTCATGAAAATGAGAGCTATCTCATTGAAAGATGCATGTCAATATTGCGACCCAAGCGGTGGCAGGGTCGAACACCTTAGCTGGAAACGTCAAAGTTCCGCTCAATCAGAAGGTCTGTAGCGCCGCTGTGTAGCTGGTGTCCCCGACCAACCGTGACCGCAAGCCGTTACCGGATAGGGATCCGGATGAGGTGGACGCAATGCCGGTCGGACAGCCATGGTGCAAGACCATCTGACGACACGGCATCAAGAGCTGATTGAACTCTTGGCGCGCCATCGTGCGCATTCGGTTTGCGGGGATCCCTGCTGGGAAGCGGGCACCTGCCAGTCAGCAAGTTTGGATCGTCACGTGATGATGTTTCTACGGCAGTCTCGGTTCTGCAGCACCCGCGCGGTTGCCCGACATCGTCCGACGGAACGGTAAGAACGGCGCCTCTCGTTCCACGATCGCTATCATCGCGGAACCTGCCTGCGGTGCGGCAGGCGATCATCGGCAGATGATTGACCATCTCATGCAGCATATCCGGGGTCTGCATCGCAAAACGCCGATCGAGCTGCCGCCCGATCTCCTGATCTAAATAGGTGGATGGCGCTAGGCACCGCTACCTACCTGAGAGGGTTGAGCATCGACCGCCTCATGCACCGCACCACTATCCTGGAGATGAGCACTGATAGCTGCCAGTGCAGAGCGCTGCGATCCGTGTCGCGGCGCGCCAATACAGACCCGGCCTCACCGTCCAGATAGTTCCGGCTGCAGGTTGACAATGCCTTCATACTGAGATACCTCTCATTTCCGGGAGCGTCCGACCGACGAGTTAAAAAAAATGCCAGAAGAAACCAGCACCCGTTCGACCGCACTTGTCGTCGGCGCAGGCCCGGTTGGCCTGATGACAGCAATCATCCTCGCAAAACATGGTATGCGTTCGACGATTATTGATCGGTTCAAGACCCGGCATGGCGCGCCGAAGGCGCATGCCCTCAATCCACGATCCCTGGAGATTTGCCGCTCAATCGGCCTCGATTTGGAGGCGATGAAGCGGCGTGCCACTCCGACCAAAGATGGCGCCTGGGTCCGGTTCGTAACGACCCTCGCCGGTGAGGAGATCGGCGTCATGCCCTACGAGCGGCAAGACGAGCAGGTGCGGGACGTGACACCGACGCCTCTGATCAACCTGGCCCAGCCTCTGTTCGAGGATATCCTTCTCGAGGAGGTGGCGCGTTCTCCCCTGATCGAGCTGCGGCGCGGAGTCGAATGGGTTGCTTGCGAGCAGACCGGCGACGAGGTGACCTCGCTGCTCGAGGACGTGGAGACGCGGGAGCGGACCCGGGTGACCATGCGCTACGTGATCGGCGCTGACGGAGCGGGCAGCGTTGTCCGACGCACGCTCGGTGTCGAGATGGTCGGCGACAGCGCATCGCAGGCCTTCATCACCATCCACTTCACCGCCAACCTGCGCGACGTGGTGGGTGATCGGCCTGGCATCCTGTACTGGATCATGCAGCCGCCCCATGCCGGCGTCCTGATCGCCTACGACATCGATAGTCGCTGGTGCATGCTCTATCCGCACGATCCGGCGGTGACGCCGCGGGAGAGCTTCACGCCGGAGGTGTGCGAGCAAATCCTGCGACACGCGATCGGCGGTGGCGATCATGAAATCGAGATCAAGCATGTTCTTCCGTGGGCGCTGATGTCGCAAGTTGCGGATCGCTATCGCGTGGGGCAGGTGTTCCTGGTCGGCGATGCAGCGCATCGCTTCCCGCCCACGGGCGGCCTGGGACTGAACACTGGTCTGCAAGATGCGCATAATCTTGCCTGGAAGATCGCGGCCGTGGAGCAGGGGTGGGCGTCCGACGGACTGCTCGACAGCTACCATACGGAGCGGCACGCGGTGGCGATGACCAACTCGAATCAGAGCTACAAGAATGCCCAGCGCATTCTGCAGTTGCAGAGTGCGCTCAAGTCGGATGGTGCGGACGATACCGGCGCGCTGCTGCGGCGGCTTCGCGATCCCGTGGCGCAGGCCGACATCCAGCGGCAGGTTGCCAACCAGCGCGAGCATTTCGATAGCCTCGCCCTGCAACTCGGCTTCGTCTATGGCCCGGAAGGCTACGACTACGCGGACGTCTCCGACTTCAGGCCCCGGCTGCTCGTCGGCGGCCGCATGCCTCATGCCTGGCTGGAACAGAACGGATCGGTGGTGCCACTTCTGGACCTGCTCGACGCCACGCGCTTCACCCTGCTCGTCGGGAGAAACCACGCGGGCGGGCTGGACGACGCCGGATCGTCAAACATGCCCGTCAAGGTGATCGCCGAGGGCGTGGATTTCGACGATCCGGAGGGCTCATTGCGCCGGTTCGCGAACCTGGCCGGGGGCGAGGCGATCCTGGTGCGTCCCGACGGCCATGTGGCCGCCATCATCCCGCCGTCGCAGGCCGATGCCCTGCCCGACATGCTGCAATCGCTGCTCGGGAAGTCCTTGTTCAAGGAGGTTGCGGCATGATCCTTCACGTCGTCATGTTCACCTGGAAGAGCGGCGTGACGCCACGGCAGGTGAACGAACTGACGTCGGCGATCCATGCGATGAGTGGATCGATTCCAGGCCTGATCTCGATCCAGGGCGGCCCTGATCTGGGCCTGCGCGAGGGCAATCCGGATTATCTCCTGGTTGCCCGGTTCGAAGACGAGGATGCCTGGCACACCTACCAGGCGCATCCCCTGCACAAGGGGCTGATCGCCGACAGGATCGAGCCCATCCTGTCGCATCGCCAGTCCATGCAAACCGTCGAATAGGAATATCTCATATCTGTGCATGAGAGCAAGATGACGCACAGGCCGCCGCGGCTGGGGTTGACCTTCCAGCGGCCCAAGACAGTGATCGTCGTCGACCAGCGGCTTCGAGACGTGGTGGGCAAGATGCAGAGAACCTTGCTGCGGATCGAAAACGATTTCATCGCCTAGTCCTGAACCTGCATCATCGAGAGGCGCGCTCATGGGGATCCATCTACCGGCCCCGGTATACAAGCCGGCCTTCAATGTTACCCGGGCCAGTCACGTCGTCCATCGCGTGCGTGACCTGGCAGCATCCCGAACCTTCTACGTCGATCTCGTCGGCCTCGTCGTCAGCGACGAGGAGGACGGCACCATCTGGCTGCGCGGGCTTGAGGAGGCCTGTCACCATAGCTTGGTCCTGAAGGCCGGCGACCCGCTCATCGAGCGGGTCGGCTTGCGCGTGCTGACCGAGGAAGATCTCGAACTGGCGCAGGCCTATTTTGCCAAGGCGGGCTTTCCCACCGCCTGGGTGGACGTCGCCCATCAAGGGCGCACCCTGCATACGATCGACCCGGCCGGCACGCCGCTCGAGTTCTGTGCCGTCATGGAGACCAGGCCGCGCCTTTTCCACCATGTCGAGGCCTACAAGGGTGCCTGCGCCCAGAGATTGGACCACGTCCAGGTGGTCACGCCGGAGGTGCAGTCCTGCCTCGACTTCTATACTTCGATCGGGTTCCGGCTGTCGGAATATGTCGTCGACGATGCCGAGAATCCCGTCATGGTGTTCCTGCAGCGCAAGGGCAATCCGCACGACATAGTATTCGCCAAGGGAGCGGGTCCGCGCCTGCATCACGTGGCCTACACCGTGCCGGAGACGCAGAACCTCATGACAGCGGCGGATCTGTTCGTCCGCGCCGGCTTCGGTGACCAGGTGGAGTTCGGTCCAGCCCGCCATTTCAGCCCTGGGCTGGCGCGGTTCCTTTATCTGCGCGATCCGGACGGCCATCGCGTCGAACTTTTCCCGAGCCACTACCAGACCATCGACATCGAGGACGAGCCGCTGCGTTGGCAGGCGCCGGACTTCC
>CAXSEE010000145.1:0-11280 GCA_964235615.1 uncultured Acetobacteraceae bacterium
GCTTATCGTCTCCGACAGCACGGCCAGGTATTCTGGATACAGAAACGCCCTCCCCGCGTGGGCGGGAAGGGCGCGTCGTGACGCGCTGGTTGTAAGGCCCGGTATCAGGCGAGGCTGATCGCCGCCGCTTCCGGACCCTTCTGGCCCTGCACTACCTGGACACGGGTCGCCTGACCCTCGTTCAGGCTAGACAGACCGGAACGCTCGAGCGCCGAGGCATGGACGAAGATGTCCTTGCCGCCGGTATCGGGCGTGATGAAGCCGAAGCCCTTGGTTGCGTTGTACCACTTGACGATGCCGCGGATCTCTTCGGCCTGCGACAGGTCGGGGGTCACACGGCCGCTACGGAAGCCGCCCGGAGCGGCACCACCGGCACGCGGGCCGCCGAAGCCGGACGGTGCCGAGCGCGGACGCTCGGGCTGGGCCGTGCTCTCGTCGACGGACAGCACTTCCGCGACCTGGCGTCCCTTGGGGCCCTGGCCAATACGCACACCGAGGGTGGCGCCGGGGCTGACGGAGTCGTGGCCCGACTGGGTCAGCGCGTTGGCATGGAGGAACACGTCGCCGGAACCATCGGACAGCTCGACGAAGCCGAAGCCCTTCTCGCTGTTGAACCATTTGACGCTGGCGCTGATCTCCGGCCCGGAGGCGATGACCTGCGATCCGCCGCCGCCACCGGGACTGCCCATCGGGCGGCGCGCGGGGGGACCACTGCGGTCCCCGAACGTGGGGGCTGGAACAAAGTCATCGTCAAACCCGCCGCGGCGCGGGGAACGAGGGCTGCGGTCGGTCCTGTTACTTCTCAACGGTCGTAATCCCGAGGTCTAGTTGGTGTCGTCCTGATCAGGCGCACCGGGTGAAGGCAATATCAATTTCTCGACAATCATCCTTTTGGATGATGACGAACCATGCCATAGCACGATCGGGCCTGCACGGAACACCATGAACCCTCACCAGATCGTGTAGTTTGGTTGTATTTCTGGGTCAACCGCGACATTATCCTCCCGGCAGGGGCCGTCCGGCAGGATGGTTCGCATGCCAGTGCCGCGCGATGTCGATGCGACGGGGGATCCACACCCGTTCGTGGGCCAGCACATGGTCCATGAAGCGGGCTAGGGCGCCAGCCCGTCCGGGCCGGCCGGCGAGGCGGCAGTGCAAGCCGATCGAGAGCATTTTCGGCGCCGTCTCTCCTTCACGGTAGAGCAGGTCGAAGCTGTCCCGCAGATAGGCGAAGAAATCCTCGCCACTGGAAAATCCGGCCGGACTGGCGAAACGCATGTCGTTGGCCTCCAGCGTATAGGGGATCACCAGTTGCGATCCTCCCGGATGCGCGTCCCAGTAGGGCAGGTCGTCGGCGTAGGAGTCCGACGAATAGAGGAAGCCGCCCTCTTCCACGACCAGGTCCCGGGTGTTCGGGCTGCTGCGGCCGAGATACCAGCCGAGCGGCCGGCTGCCGAGGATGCGCGTCTGGGCAGCGATGGCGCGTTGCATGTCGTCGCGTTCCCGCTCGATGCCGACATGCTGATAGTCGATCCAGCGATAGCCGTGGCTGGCGACCTCGTGTCCGGCCTCCTGCATGGCGACCGCGATCTCGGGCATCCGTTCGATCGCCATGCCGACCGCGTAGCTGGTGAAATGCAGGCGGCGTTCGGCGAACAGCCGCAGCAGCCGCCACACGCCGGCGCGGCTGCCGTATTCGTAGATGCTCTCCATGTTCATGTGCCGCGCACCTGGGATCGGCAGGGCCGGAACGATCTCCGACAGGAACGCCTCCGAGGCTGGATCGCCGTGGAGGATGCAGTTCTCGCCGCCTTCCTCGTAATTGACGACGAACTGCACCGCGATGCGCGCGTCCCCCGGCCATTTCGGGTGCGGTGGATGGGCGCCATAGCCACGCAAATCGCGCGCGTAGGGAGGTGGCGCGCCGGGCGGATCTTCCGGCGCCAGGGGTTTCGTCAGAAGCTTGAACCTCCTAAAGATCGGCCGCAGTGTGCTGGCAGCGACGCAGCAGCCGGCATTCGGATAATAATCAGTTGTAGTGAGCCTCATGACGCGCAGCTTGACCAGCCTCATATCCGCGAGCGCCACCCTTGCCTGTCTGTCCGTTTCGGGAGCGGCCCTGTTGCCGGGTGCTGCACGCGCCGCGCCGTTGCAGGATCCGTACGGCACCTGGACGCTGCAGGCGGAGAACGATGCGGTATCGACCCAGAAGGGCACGTCGGATCAGTACTACACCTCGGGGCTGCGGATCGGCTGGACCTCCGGCACCGACAACCAGCCGCCGGCGATCGCGAACCTCAACAGCGCGATCTGGGGCGAGGGGATGCAGCGCATAAGCCTGGGACTGCAACAATCGATCTTCACGCCGCGCGAGACCCAGATCAACCCGCCCAACCCGCATGACCGGCCCTATGCCGGCGTGCTGCTCGCCACCGCCAACCTGATCAGCGACACCGACTTCTCGCGCAGCGTGTTCGGCGTGCAGGCCGGCGTGCTCGGCTCCTACGCCGGCGGCTACCAGGTGCAGAACGGCTTCCACAGCCTCATCGGCGACACCCCGAACCGCGGCTGGTCGCACCAGTTGCCGAACCAGCCGATCCTGCAGTTGCAGGCCTCGCGCACCTGGCGCTTCCCGGTGGTCGACGCCTATGGCATCTCGATCGACCTGCTGCCGACCGCCACGGCCGCCGGCGGCGATTTCCGCACCTATGCCCAGGGCGGCGGCACGGTGCGCATCGGCCAGGGCCTCGACAGCGACTTCGGCACGCCGCGCATCAGCCCCGGCCTCGATGGCAGCGACGCCTTCAAGGCCACCCGCCAGTTCGTCTGGTACGGCTTTGCCGGCGCCGACGGCCAGGCGGTGGGATATGACGCGACCCTCCAGGGCAGCAGTTTTCGCAGCGGCGAGCCGCATGTCTCGAAGATCTGGGACGTGGGCGAGTTCGAAGCCGGTCTCGCCCTGATCTATCACGGCGTGCGGCTGTCCTACACCCAGACCTGGCAGACGCCGGAATTCAACGGCCAGCGGTCCGGCCTGTTCAACTTCGGCTCGGTGGCCTTGTCGGCAAAATTCTGAAATCCTTGATTGCAGACGGGTATACTGGCAATCACCCAGTAACGGGCACGCAACGCTGACCACGGTCCTGCGTAGGACGGCTAGAATTTCACGGGCAGCATATGCTGGGAGGATCAGTTACGGCCTACAGCCTCAAACGCAAGATGCGCGGCCCAGCGCGAAGCTGGAACTGGCGCGTGATCGTCACGCAGATTTTCGCCTCGCTGTGCGCGATCGGGCTGGTAGGGGCGTTCGCGATTGCCGCCACGCTGCCGCTGGACATGGATCTCGGCGCCATGATGCTGGTGATGGATCCCAAAAGCCTCGACGGGCTGCACCGTTTCATCATGCAACACGCAGCCACCGGGATGTGGAAGCATGTGCTGATGCCGTTCCTGTTGCGTCCCGGCTGGATGCTGCCGCTGATGGCCGGGCTGGTCGCCGGCGGCATCGCCTTCAGCTTGAATCAAATGGGCACCACACGCCAAACCACCCGCCGCTCCGGGTGAACCGGTCCGATAATCCGCCCTGCGCGGCCATCTGACGCGGATCTCTGCGCGCGCCGAGGCTTACGGACCATTCAGGTCCGCTCCGCTCCGGTTCTCGATATCCACGCCATATCGCTCGCCAGAACGAATTCGGCTTTCTGGATCATGGCTTCTTCGGCCCATTGGAACATGACCCGGCCACTGCAAGGTTTTAGGTGCCTTGCCGACCGTGGCGCACGCCTTGATATAGTCATCCACGGCTTCATGAAACGCGGTCTCTAGCTCCGAGACTCTCTCACCGTGAAAGCCCACCACGTCATTGATGCCGGCAATATGGCCCACGAAGATCCTGTCCGCTGCGTCATACTACGCGCGAGCAAGGTAGCTTCGGTAATTCATCGCGCTCACGGCCTATGCTAGCGGTTGATCACCACTTCGTTTCTGTGAGCGCCTATGGATCTCGGTAGTTGGGGCGTGGGGCGGCCGATCAGGAAGCCCTGGATCTCCTCGCAGCCATGCGCGTCGAGGAAGGCGAGCTGCTCCTCGGTCTCTACCCCCTCGGCGCAACTCGTCATGCCGAGGGACTGCACCATCTGCAACACCCCGCGGGTGATCGTCTCGGCACGACGGTCACGCCCGAGTGCCGCCACGAACTGGCGGTCGAGCTTGACCTGGTCGAACGGATAGGTGCCGAGCAGCCCCAGGCAGGAATAGCCGGTGCCGAAATCATCCAGCGCCAGTCTCACCCCCATCGCCCGCACGCGCGCGAGTTCGCGACGCACCATGCCGTCCGAGCCGAACGGCACCCGCTCGGACAGCTCGATCTGCAACCGCGCCGGGTCCAGGCCGGTCTCGTCAAGCACGCGGCGCAGCAGCGCCGGCAGCCGGTTATGCGATAGCCAGACCGGCGAGATGTTCACCGACACCCCGAGCCCGCGCTCCCACGACTGCGCCTCGCGGCAGGCGGCGTTCAGCACCCAGCTATCGATCTGCTCGATCAGGCCGGCGGCCTCGGCGCAGGGGATGAACAGCTCGGGCGAGATGTCGCCATATCCCGGACGGTTCCAGCGCACCAGAGCCTCGAAGCTCACCACCTGCTCAGTGGCGGTCTCGATCACCGGCAGCCAGTTCAGCGAGAAGCTGCCGGTCATCACCGCAAGCTGCAGATCCTGCTCCAACCCGGCCGCGACTTCGTAATTACGCAGCAACGTCGGCGTGGAGTGGATATGCCGCCCGTCACCTTCCCGCTTGGCCTGGCTGAGGGCGGCTTCGGCACAGCGGATCAGGCCCGTCGTGTCGGTGGCGTCGGTCGGGAAGGTGGCGATGCCGGCTGAAGGCCGCAGCGGCAGGTCGAGCCCGTCGACATGCGCGGGTTCGCGCAGGCGATCCATCACCCGCAACGCGATCGCCTCGATCTCGGCGGCCGATATCCGCCCGCCGGCCACCAGCGCGAAACCGCCGCCGCCGAGCCGGGCCAGGAAGCTGTGGCTCGGTGCGATGGCACGCAGCCGGGTCACCACCTGCTTGAGCGACTGGTCCACGGCGCCGCGTCCATGCATCTCGTTGAGCACCGGCAGCCGGCCGATATCGATGCGCAGCACCGCAAAACCCGCTGGCAAGGCGCTCGGCCCGGCCTTCTCGGCCGCCAGCACCAGCTTGTCGATATGCTGCTCCAACGCCTCGCGTCCGGGCAGGCCGCCGGTGGCTGCGGACGCGATGCTGTCCGTCACCGCTCTCGGCTCCAGGATGAGCATGGCGCTGGCGCAGCGTGCGATGTCGGTCAGCGACCCAAGCGCCTCGCGGCCGAAGCGCCTCGGCTTGTCGTCGAGCACGCATACGATCCCGACCGAGGCGCCGGACTCGTCACGCAGCGTGGCCCCGGCATAGGCGCGGAAGCCGGCCGTGCGCTCGTCCTCGGAGGAACGGGCAAAGCCCTGATCCTCGGCGAGGTCGCCGATCTCCAGCGTCACGCGCCGCTGGCTGCTCATCTGGGCGCGTATGACGCGGGCGGGCAGGCATTGGCCGGTCGACCAGCCCCAGGCCGCGCGTATCTGCAGCCGGGCATTCTCCTCGACCACAACCACGCCCCAGGAACCCTGCAGATCGCGCGCGGCAAGCCGGGCGAAGGCTCCGAACACGGTCTCGTCGCCGTCGCCAAGCATCTCGCCGGCATGGGGAAGGATCAGGCGTTCGCCATTGGATGGGTTGGGGATGGGCTTGAGCATCGAATCCGACCCTTCATCATGAGTTCAGTCACGGCGCTTGAGTTCATTCCCGGATAATGCATTAAAATCACGTTAGAGGGAAACTTCACGCGGACGGGCGTGCAGATGCAGCACCGGCTGGGAGGTGCCGGCGCAGATAAGGTCCGCCACCAGCGCGCGGTGGCAGTGTGCCGGCTCACGCTCGAAGCAGAGCAGGCAAACCGAATTGGCGGCAGCCGCCTCCGCTGCCTCGGCCAAGGCGGCCTGGGACCGATCGCCCTGCATATGGGCCAGGAAGATCCGGCGCATGGCCTCGATGTCGCCGCGACGCACCGCATCGCGTCCGGGCTTGGGTGTTCCCAGCGGCTGCAGATGCAGATAGCCGATGCCCGCCTCGGCCAGACCGCCGGCCAGCAGGCGCTTGGAGAAGCCCGGCCGCCGGGACGACGCGATGGCGCGAACGTCGATCAGCAATCTGGTGCCGGCCTCGACCAGGGCATCGCGCACGGCGTCGAAGCTGCTGGCTTCGTAACCGATCGTATGGAGCGGCGCGCGGAGGGCGAGCGGTGCCGAGGGGATGGTCAGCTTCCGGCCTTTTCGGCTTCGGGCATGGGAGCTTCAGGCACGGGAGCTTCAGGCGGGGGGACTTCAGGCGCGGGGGCTTCAGCCTCCGGGGCCTCGATCGGGGTCAGCCGGTAGCCGATCGCCGGCTCGGTCGCGATCATCACCGCTGCCGCGGCACCCAGCTTTTGTCGAAGATGACCGATATAGACGCGTAGATATTGCACGTCATGGGCATGCGCCGGACCCCATACCGAGACCAGCAGCTGGCGATGCGTCAGCACCCGGCCCGGGTTGCGCATCAGGGCTTCGAGCAGGGCATATTCTCGTGGACTGAGAGCTACGGGCACTCCCGATACGCGCACCTGATGGGCCTCGCCATCGAGCTGGATCGAGCCGGCCTGGAGGGTCGTCGCCTGGACGCGCTGCTCTTTCTCGCTGGCCTGGCGCCGCAGTGCCGTGCGCAGCCGGGCCAGCAGCTCGCCGATGCCGAACGGCTTCTCGACATAGTCGTCCGCACCCTGGTCGAAGGCCGCGATCTTCTCCGCCTCGCGGTTGCGTGCCGACAGCACGATCACCGGGGTGCTGCTGAACGCGCGCAGCCGGGCCAGGGCTTCCTTGCCGTCCATGTCGGGCAGGCCGAGATCGAGCAGCACCGCATCCGGCACGCCCGACGCCGCCAGGCGCAGGAAGCTCGAGGCATCCTGGGCCATCACCACATCGTAGCCGGAGGCTTCCAGCGCCGGCCGCAGGAAGCGATGGATCTGCGGCTCGTCATCGACGACCAGGATCAGCTTCTTGTCCATCGCGGTAACATCCCACACTTCCTGGCCAGCACGAAACAGCAGTACGAAACTGCAGTACGAAACAGCAGCACGGGATCACGTGGTGATCTTGTTTTGTTCTCGTCCTGCCACTTGGTCTCGTGCTAAGCTGAACCAGCCAGAATCGTCAGGTGTTGAAATTCGGGCCGACATGCCGCCGTCCGATGACCAGGTCCAGCGACGCATCATCCATGTCGACATGGATGCCTTCTATGCGTCAGTGGAACAGCGCGACAACCCGGACCTGCGTGGATTGCCGCTGGCCGTCGGCGGATCGCGCGAGCGCGGTGTCGTCGCCGCGGCCAGCTACGAGGCGCGGCGCTTCGGCGTGCATTCGGCGATGGCCTCGGTCACCGCCCGCCGTCGCTGCCCCGACCTGGTGTTCGTCCGGCCGCGCTTCGACGCCTACAAGGCGGTGTCGCAGCAGATCCACGCGATCTTTGCCCGCTACACCCCGATCATCCAGCCGCTTTCGCTGGACGAGGCCTATCTCGACGTGACCTCGCCCCTGATCGACCGTGGCTCGGCCACCGCCATCGCCGCCGAGATCCGCGCCAGCATCCGCGCCGAGACCGGGCTGACCGCATCGGCCGGGGTGTCGTACAACAAGTTCCTGGCCAAGCTCGCGTCGGACCAGCGCAAGCCGGACGGGCTGTTCGTCATCACCCCGCGCATGGGCCCAGGCTTCGTGGAGACCGTGGCTGTCGGCCGCTTCCACGGCATCGGTCCGGTGACCGCGGCGCGGATGAACGCGCTCGGCATCCATACCGGACTCGACCTGCGCCGGCAGTCGCGCGAGTTTCTGACCGCACAGTTCGGCAAGTCCGGCGATTATCTCCATGGCGTCGCGCGCGGCATCGACCACCGGCCTGTGCAGGCCGACCGACCGCGCAAGTCGGTCGGCGCCGAGACCACGTTCGAACGCGACCTGCAGCATTGGGAGGAGGTTGCGCCCGCCCTCGATCCGGTGTTCGCCAAGGTCTGGGCAGCCTACGGCCGAGGTGGCCATACCGGCCGCACCGTGACGGTGAAGGTCAAGTATGCCGACTTCCGGCAGGTCACCCGCAGCCGCTCCATGGCCGGACCGGTGGCCGCGCGCGGGATGCTGGAGCAGATCAGCCTCGACCTGCTTCGTCCGCTGTTCCCGCCGGACCGAGGCGTCCGTCTGCTCGGGGTTACGCTGTCGAACCTGGCCATGGCGGAACAGTCTCCCGGGCAGCCTCATCTTCGGCACCACCACCTCAGGCAGATGTCACTCTCGCTGGAGCTATAGCCGCGGGCAGTTCCAGCGTGACCACCGTGCCCGGCGCCTCGCCCGGCAGCAGGTCCGGCCGCGGGCTGGTGGCGGTGACGCTGCCGCCCATGGCCTCGATCAGTCCGCGGGCGATGGCGAGGCCGAGGCCGGTGCCGGCGGCAACGCGGTCGCCATGATGCGCCCGGTAGAAGCTGTCGAACACATGCGGCAGATCCTCCGCGGTGATGCCGATGCCGCCGTCCGCGATGGCGATCCGGACCCGGCCGTCCAGCAGCTCGGCATGGACATGGATCCGTGGACGGCCCCTGGCATATTTCGCGGCGTTGTCGAGGATGTTGAAGATGATCTGTTCGAGCAGCGCCGGATCGGCCATGACCGCGGGCAGATCCGCCGGCACGTCGTTGTCCAGGTCGGCGGCCTGATGCAATCGCGCGTATGCGTCCTGGACGATCTCGCCCACATCGACCGCCGCCAGCATCGGCACGATCTCGCCGCTGTCGAGCCGGGTCATGTCCGTGATGTTGTCCAGGAAGCGGGTCATGCGTGCCGTGTCGTCCTCGATCGCGGCCAGCAGGTCGGAGCGCGTCTCGACGGTCAGGGCGGTCCAGGCGGTGCGCAGGGTCTCGGCCGAACCGCGTATTCCGGTCAGCGGCGTGCGCAGGTCGTGGCCGAGCGAGTTGAGCAGGGCGGTGCGCAGTTTCTGGGTCTCGATCATGGCCACGTCGCGCGCTGCGGCGTTTGCCAGATGCACCCGTTCCAGCGCCACCGCCGCCTGGTCGGCCAGGGCTTCGAGCGCCTGCAGCGCCGGTTCGGGCAGCCGCTCGGCGCGGACCGCCCCTTCTCCCGGCATCGTCCGCACGCCGAGCAGCCCCAGCAGATGCGCAGCACCTTCCCGGCGGGCGATCCGGATCGGCAGGAAGCGCCAGGGCGAGGAGGGCAGGGTCGTGGTGAAGCTGCCGGTCACCTCGCCACGGCGATAGGCCCAGTGTGCCGCGGCCCAGCTGCCCTCGTCGAGCGTGTCGGCGTGCGGCTCGGCCGCGCGAATGTCGAGCGTGTCCTCGCCGCCGGTCAGCAGGATGGCGGCGCCCGCGATCGGCGCCGCGTGCCGGACGATCTCCTCGTAGAGTGCGACTTCCGTGGTCGGGCTGCCGAGCGCACGGCTGAAGGCGCCGACCTGCCGCAACCCCTCGATGCGCGACTGCGCCGAGCGCGCGGCGTCATGCAGCCGGCTGGCGATCAACCCGGTGCTGACGGCGACACCCGCGAACACCAGGATCGCGATGACGTCGCGCGGCTCGCGGACGGTGAGCTGGTACAGCGGCGGGATGAAGAAGAAGTTCCAGCACAGGAAGCCGAGCAGCGCGCTCAGCAACGCCGCGGTCAGGCCATACAGGGTTGCCGACGCCACCGTCACCGCCAGGAACAGCATGCCCAGCGTCTCATGGTCCAGCCAGCCCGAGGCCGCCTCTCCCAGCAGCACGACGAGGGCGACCAGCAGGCCTGGGACGATCCAAGCCAGCCAGCGCCGATAACCGGGGCCCGCGCGGCGTCGCGGGCTTCTGGACGGCTTCGGGTCGGCCGCGGGAACCACATGCAGGGCGAACTCCGGCGCCCGCCGCAGCAAGGTCACTGCCAAGCCGCGTCCAGTCGCGCGCCGCCACCGCCCGCCGCGTGCCGCACTGCGGCCGATCACGATCTGGGTGACGTTTCGCGCCCGCGCCAGCTCCAGCGTGCCGGCCACGACGTCGGTGGCCGCCCGGCTCTCGATCACCGCCCCCAGGTCGCTCGCCAGCGCCAGTGCCGCGGTGGTGCTGCCATCGCTCGCTGCCGGCACCTCGACATGCAGCACCAGCAGCGGCGCGTGCAGCGCATCGGCGAGCTGCTTGGCATGGCGCACCACCGCCTCGCCGGAGGAAGGCCCGATCAGCGCCAGCACCCGCTCGCCGGCCGGCCAGGGTCCGGCGATGGCGTTGAGCTGCATGTAGTCGAGCACGTTGGCGTCGACATGCTGGGCGGCGCGGCGCAACGCGATCTCGCGCAGGGCGGCAAGGTTGCCCTCGCGGAAGAAGCCTTCCAGCGCCCGCGTCGCGAGGTCCGGGCGATAGATGCGGCCCTCGCGAAGGCGCGCGCGCAGCTCCTTCGGCGGCAGGTCGATCAGCTCGATCTCGTCGGCCAGCTCCAGCACGCTGTCGGGCAGGGTCTCGGTCACGCGAATGCCGGTGATGCGGGTGACCGCGTCGTTCAGGCTCTCCAGATGCTGCACGTTGAGCGTGGCCCAGACCGGAATGCCGGCGGCCAGCAGCTCGGCCACATCCTCCCAGCGCTTGCCATGCCGGCTGCCCGGCACGTTGGTGTGGGCGAGCTCGTCGACCAGCAGCAGCGCCGGACGCCGCGCCAGGGCGGCATCGAGATCGAACTCGTCCAAGGTCTGGGTGCCGTTGGGGCCGGTGTAGGTGATCGGCCGCCTTGGCAGCACCGGCAGGCTGCCGATCTGCTGCTCGGTCTCGCGCCTGCCATGCGTCTCGATGATCCCGGCCACGACATCGACGCCGTCCTGCCGGCGCCGCGCCGCCTGGGCCAGCATCTCGAAGGTCTTGCCGACCCCGGGAGCGGCGCCGAGGAAAATCTTCAGGGATGAGCGGGCTTCACGCGTTGCCGCCGCCATCAGGGCATCGGGATCGGGTCTGCGCGGTTCGACTGTCATGACGCGACTGTAGCACGGCGAGGCATTGCTCTCGACCCGGACCGCGATCCTGAACTTGGTCATGAAATGGCAGCGACGCGATTGGCGGATGATTACCCACTCAACAACTCTCGCGCATGCCGCCTCAATTTCTGCTATGCTTCCCTGACGATGAACCCTCACTCCCCTCCGTCAGAAGTCGAGGCCGAA
>CAXSEE010000146.1:0-11079 GCA_964235615.1 uncultured Acetobacteraceae bacterium
CTTGAAGACGGCAAACATCGCCGGAAGTGGAACCGAGTTCAGATAATCGCCAAACCGTAACGAGACGACGTTGTCGATGGACACCTCGACGTTGTCGCTGGTGAAGTTTCTCAGGCTGGTGGACATGATCCGAACCAAGCGGTCGAACACGATCTCGAGCATCGGCAGACGCTCGTAGGAGACCAACCCGGAGCTGATGATCCGCTCGATGCCGCTTGCAGACCCGTCGTCAACGCCGACCTCATCGAAGCCCAGAAGCGAGTCGATCTCCGCCTGATTGAGGATGCGTGCAAGTTCGGCCGGCTCCGGGACCTGTGCCACGGCATCGGTTACGTCATCAGTGTCCACATCCGCGCCCCAGGCAGCGGCCATGTCTTCATCAGAGTCGTTCATTGAATGAGCATTTCAACGAAGAGCAGGTCAAGCACCTGGACCGGACTCGATATAACGTTAATCCGGCTCATCAAGGCTTCACGCAGACGATAGACGCCCTCCCCACCATGCAATTCCTCTGGGCTGAGGCTGCGCAAGTAGGTCTGAAACGCGTCCATGATAC
Source organism: uncultured Acetobacteraceae bacterium (assembly GCA_964235615.1). Taxonomy (GTDB): domain Bacteria; phylum Pseudomonadota; class Alphaproteobacteria; order Acetobacterales; family Acetobacteraceae; genus Lichenicoccus. The sequence goes on from CAXSEE010000146.1 coordinate 557, forward strand.
GAGGCATGTTCGCAGCGATGTTTGCTTGATCGCTGGCGTGCGCCAGTTCGATCCTGGCTTTCAATTTGATGAAGACCGCACGTCTGGAACCATTATCTAGATTCGTCACGATATCAGGGATGTCTATCAGGACTGGCTTCTCGACGACCGACGCGAGTGCAAGCCGATCGGCGCCGCTGGCCCGGTGGTGCAGAACGCCGGACAACCACAGGGCAGCTCCGATGAGCCCCATGAGCACAACAGCCGCTACAATCAAGATCAGCTTACGCTTGCCAGCCGGCTTCGCCACCTGCTGGACCACGGGCTCATCGACTGTCGCTACCGCCACGCTGCTCATCAAAGCTTTCCCAATAGCTGCCGTTCGATACCCCGTGACCCTGTCGGGCAGGAGGAATTTGCCACAAAGAGGTTAAGGACTGATGAGCGGCAAGACGATGCGTGGCAATCCAGAAGGAAACCTGTTGCTAACTAGTTGGTAAGTTTTCTGTTGCATGATCCTCCCGATCGAAGGAGTGCGAGATGGAAAATCCGACCTATATCGCGCTGTCCAAGCTCGACGCGCAGCAACGTACGATGGACGTCATCGCCGGGAACATCGCCAATGCGAACACTGTCGGCTACAAGGCCGAACGCGTCCTGTTCAGTGACTTCCTGGTAAAGCAGAAGGACACCCGGACGGCGCCAGGAGGAGAAGTGTTGTCCTTCACCCAGGACCGCGCGACCTACCGCGACCACTCCGCCGGCTCGCTCACCCAGACTGGCAATCCGCTTGATATTGCACTCGGAAGCAGCGGATATTTCTCGGTCCAGACCGTCAATGGGACCCGTCTGACACGATCAGGACGCTTTGGGCTGCTGGCGGACGGGACGATTGCCGATGCTTCGGGGAATGCCTTGCTCGACACCGGGGGTGGTCGGATCCAGCTCCCTGCAGGTGATAGCCGTATCCAGATAGCAGCAGATGGGACGATCAGTGGCGAGGCCGGACGCATCGCGCAGGTCGGCGTCGTCGATGTCAGTGACGTCAATCAATTGGTTCCGGAAGGCGGCAAGCTCTTTCGCGCCGATATTCCCCCGCAACCTGCAATACAGCCAAAAATTGTTCAGGGCGCGGTCGAAGAAAGCAACGTCCAGCCGATCACCGAGCTAACTCACATGATGCAGACCGAACGTGATTTCCAGTTTGTCACGCAGTTTGTTCAGAGCGAAGCGGAACGCCAGCAGAATGCCATTGATAAAATTACTCAGTTGCAGAGCTGAACCGCACGACTATGCCCGACAGGTAGGAGGATAGAATGCGTTCACTTGATATTGCCGGCACTGGAATGCAGGCGCAGCAGACCAACGTCGAGGTCATTTCCAACAATATCGCCAATATGACGACCACTGGCTACAAGCGCAGGAGAGCAGAATTCCAGGACCTCATTTATCAGAATCTGCGCCGCGTCGGCTCGAACAGCTCCGACAGCGGGACTGTCGTGCCGTCAGGCGCGCAGGTCGGACTGGGGGTCAAGACGGCGGCGATCTACCGCATCAGCGAGCAGGGCAACCTCCAGCAGACCAGCAACAGCCTTGATCTGGCGATCCAGGGGAATGGCTATTTCCAGGTGACGCTGCCGTCGGGTGACACGGCGTACACGCGGGACGGCACTCTGGGCATGGCCGCCGATGGCAGCATCGTGACAGCGGATGGCTACGCCGTGGTGCCAGGCATCACCATCCCCAGCAACGCCCAGAGCATCACCATCAATGCCTCCGGCCAGGTGCAGGTCGCAATTGCCGGGCAGACTGCAACGCAGACGGTCGGCCAGATCCAGCTCGCGGTGTTCCCGAACGAAGCTGGCCTGGATGCACAGGGCAGCAATCTACTCCTACAGACGACCGCATCCGGCAATCCTACGACGGGCACGCCCAGTGCCGCAGGTTTCGGCAGCGTCATGCAGGGCTTCGTCGAGAGCTCCAACGTCAACGTCGTCAGCGAAGTCACGAACCTGATCACCGCGCAACGCGCCTACGAGATGAACAGCAAGGTCATCACGGCGTCCGACGACCTCATGCAGACGCTGACCAACCTGAAATGACCTGCAACTGGAAATCTGTCTTCTCGATCCTGGTGGCAGCGGCAATCGCTCTCGCGGTGTTTCCTGTCGAGGCTTTGGCAGCCAAGCCGCGATCGTCGGTCAGCATTAAATCCAGCCTGGTCAAGCTGTCGGACCTTTTCTTGGGACTTGAAGCCGGACAGGATTGCGACATCGGACCGGCACCAGCTCCGGGCCGGCGTATCACGATCGGGCAGCTTCAGCTTGCCGCCATCGCGGCCCAGTTCGGTGTCGACTGGCAGTCGGGAATTATCCCGGCGCAGGTGGTCATCGAGCGCTTGGCTCGTTCAGTGACCCGAGAGGAGCTGTTACCGCTGGTCCGGTCGGCCCTTGAAGCGGCAGGAGCTCCTGAGAATAGCGATATCAGCCTTGGTACCTACGCAACCCTTGAAATTCCCGCTGAGATCGCCGATCCGCCGGACATAGAACAGCTGAGCTACGACAGCAGCAGCGGCCGCTTCACCGCACAATTGCTGTTCGATGCACCGGGCGTCGAACCAATGCGGCTGCTTCTTGCCGGAACGGCCCAGGAGATGATCGAGATCCCGTTACTGGCTCATAATATGAGTGCTGGAGCCGTGATCGGGATATCCGACCTGCAGGTCAAGCGGGTGCGCAAAGGCCTGTCCAACCAGCGGACGCTCCTGGTGGCGGGCGATGCGATCGGCCTGGCGGTGCGACATCAGATGGCGGCTGGCACTCCAGTTTCGCTGGATGAGCTCAGCCGTCCTGTGCTGGTTTCCCGCGGCATGTCAGTCATCCTGCGCCTCGATGATACCGGCCTTATTCTGATGGCAAAGGGCGAGGCCATCGATGACGGTGCACTCGGCGATCGTATTCATGTCCTCAATCCCGCATCGCGAGCCGTACTGATCGGGCGAGTAACAGGATCAGCCGCGGTACAGGTCGATCCGACGAGTGCACCGGTCATGCTGGTCTCGCAGCAATCCGGGCTGCCTCCAGCCTATAGCCTGGCTGCCATCATACAGCCATCAAGACAGCTCGGATCAGTCCAATGACGACGAAGATGAGCTGGCCGATCCTCCTGCTCATGCCGGCTCTGTTGTCGGGATGCGGGGCTCTGGGACGGCTGTCGGATCTTGGCCGGCCGCCGACAATGACGCCGATCACCGATCCTACCGCGGCACGGAACTACCGGCCGCTGACAATGCCGATGCCGCCCTTGCAGCCTCCACCGACCGAAATCGCCAGCCTGTGGCGGCCGGGCAGCCGCGCCTTCTTTAGAGACCAGCGTGCGGCTCAGGTCGGAGATCTGTTGACCGTTCTGGTCGATATCACCGACAATGCCGACTTCGAGAACAATACGACGGCGACCAGAGCCGGCGCTGAGGCCATGGGGATCCCGAACCTGTTCGGGATCAAGGGAAAGATCGCCGCAGCCGTGACAGGTGCCAGCTCATTGTCTACCAACAGTAACAACAGCAATGCTGCGACGGGTTCGATCAAACGCACCGAAGCAGTGACCCTGCGGCTCGCCGGGATCATCACGCAGGTGATGCCGAATGGAAATTTTGTGGTGGCAGCGCGACAGGAGGTGCGGGTGAACAGTGAGCTGCGCATCCTGCAGGTCAGTGGAATAGTCAGGCCGCAGGACATCGCCGGCGATAACACAATCACCCATGACCGGATGGCCGAGGCAAGGATATCATATGGCGGCAACGGCCAACTGACCGACCTGCAGACCCCGCGCTACGGCCAACAGCTGATGGACATCGTCCTGCCGTTCTGAGCGTTGCCGGAGGGCGGAAACTCAGTCGTCCCGGTGCACCTTCTCCATCCGTTCGTGCCGCTCCTGGGCCTCGATCGAGAGAGTGGCGATCGGCCTGGCCTCGAGCCGCTTTAGACCGATCGGCTCTCCCGTTTCCTCACAGAAGCCATAGCTGCCGTTCTCGATACGAAGCAGAGCAAGGCCGATCTTCGCAATCAGCTTACGAGCCCGGTCCCTAGTACGTAGTTCCAGGGCACGATCGGTCTCGACCGTTGCGCGATCAGTAATATCCGCCTCGCGGATGCCACCCTCGGAAAGGCTGGCAAGAGTGCCGTCCGCCTCCTTGAGGAGATCCGCGCGCCATCTCAGCAGCTTGAGGCGGAAATACTCCACCTGGACCTGGTTCATGAACTCCTCGTCGTCAGACGGGCGGTAGTCTGGGGCCAAGGTGATCATCGTCGCCGATCCTAGGACATGCTGCTCCAGGGAGGTCCCTGAAGGCAAATTCACCCAACAATCCCGGATGGTCCGGCGCCATTGGCCACCCGGAGATTTGGGCGGCTTATAGCCAGAGGCACTCCCGACGCCAAGAGGCTATGAAGGCTCTTCACGGTCCGGTCATGAACCCGACCCAGCAGGCAATCCGGGAAGGCGCTTCTGCTCCGCGCGCCGAGGGGCAAGTCGCAGGATTTCCAACTGCGCGCGCAGGCGGATGGAAGACAGAACACGCGCGAGAGCCGGGTCATGCAGGGGTGGCGTCATCCCGGCAAGAGCGGCCAGACGGGCAAGGCTTTCGCTGGGACTTCCATCCGCCAGCAGTGCCTTTTGCAGGGCAGCCAGGGCTTCAAGGATATCCTGTGCATGTCTCCTTGCCTCGCGGTCGGCCAGAGCCCCCGCCGTATCGCCATCCAGTCCCGCTTGTTCCTGCAGAGCGAGCATGGCGCCGGCGGCGAGTGTCGAAGATGAGCCAGACGCCGGTCGGGACGCTTCCTGCCTAGAGGCCGGCAAGGCTGCCGGGACCATGAAGCCAGAGTCCGCGGTGTCCGGACGACGGCCGGCAGCTGACGTGTCCGCTATCGGACGGATGGCACCGGCCGCAATGATTGTCATGAGCATCCTCGACATTCGAACCCGCAAGCTTCGAGCCCAGAGGCTTCGAACCCCCAAGCTTCAAACCTGGGGCTTCGAGCCGGCAAGCTGAGTTCGCCATGCTCCATATCATTACGGATCCGGTCATGTCGTTGACAATTTATTCGTATTTGGATGCCTAGGATGGAGCCTGGATAGCTTGATGAACCGCAACAGGATGCCATGCACCCTTCTCGCCTCTTGATCGCGCTGCTGATGCTGCTGGTCACCGTACCAGTGCGTGCCGAGCAGGTACGCATCAAGGATATCGCGGATGTCGAGGGTATCAGGAGCAACCCGCTGATCGGCTACGGCCTGGTGGTCGGGCTGAATGGAACCGGAGACAAGCTGAACAACTCCGTCTTCACGAGGGAATCGCTGATCAGCATGCTCGAACGGCTGGGGGTGAATATCCGCGATCAGGAAGCGAAGCTGCAGACCAAGGATATCGCCGCGGTCATGGTCACCGCTGAATTGCCGGCTTTCGCGCATGGCGGCAGTCGCATCGACATCACGATATCCGCCGCGGGAGATGCGACCGACCTCTCCGGGGGAACATTGCTGGTGACACCCCTCATGGGCGCCGATGGCGAGGTCTACGCGGTCGCCCAGGGCCAGCTTGTGACCAGCGCGTTCACGGCACAGGGTGCAGCGGCATCGATCACGCGCAACATCCCGACGAGCGCCCGCATCGCGAACGGGGCGATGGTCGAGCGCGAGTTGCCGATCGACCTCAGCGCCAGGACGGACCTGCGCCTCTCACTGCGCAATCCGGACCTGACAACGGCGGAGCGGATCTCGTCCGCGATCAATCAGAACGTCGGAGATCATGTCGCACGGGCGACCGATCCAAGAACGGTGGCACTTTCTCTCGCCGGCCACGACGTGGTCGAGACGCTGTCCCGGATCGAGGATCTGCTGGTCGAGCCGGATTCACCCGCTGTCGTGGTGGTAGACGAGGCAAGCGGCACCATCGTGATGGGTGACAATGTCCGCATCAGCACGGTGGCGATCGCGCAGGGAAACCTCACCATACAGGTTGCCGAAACGCCGCAGGTCTCGCAGCCCGGGCCACTCTCGGGCGGTCAGACTGCGATTGTGCCGCGCACGGCCATACAGGTGGATAGCGGTGCGGGGAAACGTCTGGGGCTCCTGAAGGAAGGACCCAGCCTGCGTGACCTTGTGAGCGGCCTCAACGCGCTGGGTGTCGGGCCACGGGACATGATCAGCATCCTGCAGACCATCAAGGCCGCCGGCGCCCTGCAGGCAAATCTGGTGGTACGATGACAACAATTGACACGACGCCGGGGACCGCTGCCGCTTCGTCAAACGCTGCGTCCTCGAATGCCGCGGCACCGGTCATGGACGCTCGTGTGTGGAAGGCCGCGCAGGACTTCGAGGCGATGGCGATCGGCCAGTTGCTCGAGCCGATGTTCTCGACCGTAGACACGTCGGAAGGCTTCTTCGGCGGCGGGGCCGGCGAGCAGAATTTCAAGCCCATGCTGGTGACCGAAATGGCAAAGGCGGTCGAGCAGCATGGTGGACTGGGTCTTGCGGCACCAGTGTATGCCCAGATGCTGAAGATGCAGGAGAAGCGGTAATGCGGACAGTTCAGATGGCGGCGGCGGAACTTGCCGATGTGCTGGAGCAGGAGAATGCCGCCCTGTCACGGCTCGATCTGCCGACCGTCACGGGGCTGCTGAATGCCAAGCGTGCAGCCCTCGAGGCATTTCAATCGTTTGTTCCTCAGACAAATTTGCCATACGAGGTCGCTGCAGTGGTCGATACGGACAAGTCCATGCGCGCGACCGCCCTGCGATTGCAGCTGGCAGCGGTTGAGAACCGGCGCCTGCTCGAACGGGCTATGACCGCACAGCAGTATATTATGTCTCTGCTTGCCCAGGCAGCAAGACAGGCAACTCCCAGCAGGGTCTATGGTGCGCTCGGTGCCTATGTCGGACGGCCTGATGGCGCGTTCGCACTTTCTGCACGTGCCTAGGACCATCATCCCACGGGATCAACGCAACATGATGGACGGGTTGGCTGTAACCACGGGATTGATCAGACTGATAGCTGTGATCCTGGGTCGGGATCAGGTGTGAGCGTCAAGAGAAAGGGCCAAGACGAGGAACCGGTCGGCATGCGAGAGCATCTCCGACCGGTCCTTCCTGCGAGCTATTCGAAGCTTCCTGTACGCTACTCGAAGCTGTCGGAGCTTTCGTCCTGGTTCTCGTCTTCATGGTTCACGACGGGATCGGCGCTCTCCGGTGCGGTCTCGGCTGAGCTGCGGGCGCGCTTGCGACGTGTCGTCGGCGAACCCTCGCGCAGCGTCTCGGCGGCCTTCTTGCGCGTTGACGCACTTGGCGACCTGCGCATCGTCACGGCGGCTTCACTACGGGCTGAGGGCGCGCTGCGAGCAGCAGGCGTCTTGCGGGTAGCGCCCGTGGCGCGATCGGCCGGGCTCTTGCGGGCAGCTGGAACCTTGCGGCTTGCGGTAGACGGAGCGGCGGCCTTGCGCGTGCTGCCCTTTGCCGTGGTGGTCGCGCGCGGCTTGCGGGTTGCCGCGACCGGCTTGGCCGACTTCACCGTGCGTCCAGTCGTCCCCTTGGCAGCGGTCTTGCGACCGGTTGCCGCGGTGGTGCGCGACTTGCTGGCCGCTGTCGTGCGCGTCGTGGATGCCGTGCGGGTGGCACCACGCTTCGCCGCTACCGGCTTGGCCGCGCGCGTCGGGGTCCGCGCGGTGGTTTTCGCGGCCGTCGCGCGACCGCGTGTTGCCGGTGCAGCAGCAGCCTTGCGCACGGGAGCCTTGCGCGTTGCGACCGCACGGCTGGTGGTGCCGCGGGTGGTCGCCTTGGCGCGCGTGGTCGGCGCTTTTGCCGCGCGGGGCGCCGAAGTCTTTGCAGCCGCCCGGCCCGGAGTTTTAGTGGTCTTGGCAGTCGACTTGGAGGCAAGCTTCTTGGCCGCACTCGATCGTGCAGCCGGGCTCTTGGCCGTACGCATGGTGCGCGACGTAGCATTGCGCCCGGTCGATGCGGCGGTGCGGCGACCGCCCGCCCTTACAGCCATGGCACTGGTGCGGCGCCCTGGGGTCTTACTGTCTTCGCTACTCATGGTATGAACTTTTCCTGTTCTATCGGTTGTAATTTGAACGGCAGTGATGCGGATCCGCTCTTGAACACCCGGCGGCATCGCGCCCGATGCATGATGCTCAAAGATCGATACCTTGACCCATCGGTGCGGAATGCCTCCGCGAATCGCAACTCCAAGCACATGACTACTGAAGCTATTCCTCGCTCACTCCGCTTCTGTCAATCAAAAGCAACCGTTACAGGAAAGTTCCGGCGACATTTCTCGCCCCGCATGTGGTTTCAAGCCGTTCGAGCACGGTCGATCCGGACCATCAGCGGCTACTGGACAAGACCAAAGGTAAGAGAAATGCAGTCCAGACCAGAGGATTTAAGGATCCCTGAGCCGCGGGTCATGGATTTCCGCCAAGCGGGATGTTGTCGAGCAGTCGGACACTTCCGAGGCGAACGGCACCGATCAGCCGCGCGCACGACACCGGCTGCATGACCATGCGCAGGCTGGAACCATCGACGAGAGCCAGATATTCGACGTCGAAGCCGCGTAGCCTCAGATCCTCCCGGGCGGTGTCGAGAACCACGGATACCGCATCGCCTTCCGCTATCGCCTGTGCGGCGCGCAGCAGACATCGGTACAGCGCCGTTGCGCGCCCGCGCTCGACGACACTGAGAAAGCGGTTGCGCGACGACATCGCCAGGCCGTCAGCTTCGCGCACGGTAGCCACACCCTCGATGGCGACCGGGATGAACAGCTCGGCCGCGACCCGTCGGATCACCTGCAGCTGTTGCCAGTCCTTCTCGCCGAAGTAGGCGCAGACGGGACGGATCTGGTTCAGCAGCTTGGTGACGACGGTGGCGACCCCGCTGAAATGGCCAGGCCGGACATCGCTTTCCCAACCGATGGCGGGACCCGCGATCTCGATGCGGGCATCACCGATCTCGGGATACATGGTCTCTGCCGAGGGCAGCCAAACGAGATCGCAACCGGCGTCGCGCAGCATGGCGAGGTCGGCATCCTCGTCACGCGGATAGCGCGCGAGATCGCCGGCGTCGAACTGGGTCGGGTTGACGAAGATCGATACGGCGACATGGTGGCCATCGCGACGCGCCGCCCGCAACAGCGACAGATGGCCCGCATGCAGCGAACCCATGGTCGGCACCAGGGCAAGGCCATCAGACCCGCTCTCCGACGCAAGCTTTTGGAAAGCGGAGATATCCTGCAAAGTGCGGGCAATGAACATGACGGTCCTGCTGCCTGTTCCGGCGACGTGGATTGCTCCCGATGCGGTGCAAAGGCAAGTACGACCATAGCTGGCGGGATTGGTCCGTGCGGCGACTGCCCCGCATGCTTGATTGCAGAGATCTGGGGAATGACATACTCGCTGATCCCGGACAGGCCGCATTATGAAAGCCGCGAAGATGCCCAATCTCGACGAGCCGAATGTTTTTGCGGATACCAACCCGCCTTCGCACGCGGATAAAGGCGTGCCTTTACACGGTGATAAAGGCGCGTCTTTACACGGTGATGAAGGCGCGCCTCCGCACGCGGATGAAGGCGCGCCTCCGCACGCGGATAAAGGCGCGCCTCCGCACGCGGACGAAAGCGCCGACCGGGCCTGGCTGGCGCGGCAGACTCTGCCGAAGCTGCCGCTGATGATGGCGCGCGGCTGCACGGGACGCTGCCCGGTCTGCGGTTCGGGACGGCTCTATGCCGGCTATCTCCGGGTGGTCGGGAATTGCGCATCCTGTGCAGCCCCGCTGGGTGCCGTACGTGCCGACGATGCGCCACCCTACTTCACCATCTTCATCACCGCGCATCTGATCATCGCGCTGGTCGTGGTGACCGGACAGCATACCGATCTCCCGGTCTGGTCGATGATCGCGTTCTTCCTGCCGTTGACGGTGGTGATCGCGATGCTGCTGCTGCGGCCGATCAAGGGCGCTACCGTCGGCGCGATGCTCAAGCTCGGACTGATCGGCGAGCACCGCGACGAGATCGGCTGACCTCCACATCAGGCTGACTTCCAAAGCCAGGTGGGTTTTCGCGCGAAGATTGAAGGAAGCGACATGAAGATCGATGGCATCGCCTACCGCAGCGTCTGGGTGGATCCGGAAGATGGCTGGTCGTTGCGGATCTTCGACCAGACCAGGCTGCCCTGGTCGCTCGACATCCTCAAGCTGGTCACCTGCGATCAGGTCGCCAGCGCCATCGGCACCATGCAGGTGCGCGGCGCACCGCTGATCGGCGCGGTCGCCGCCTACGGGCTGGCGCTGGCGTTGCGCGCGGACAGCAGCACCGACGCCATGGAGCGCGATGCCGAAACGCTTGCATCCACGCGGCCGACCGCGGTCAACCTGCGCTGGGCGATCGAGCGCATGCTGACCCGGCTGCGCAACACCGCACCCGCGGATCGTGTCCGGGTCGCCTATGACGAGGCCGCCAAGATCTGCGACGAGGACGCGGCACAGAACGAGGCGATCGGA
>CAXSEE010000147.1:0-11066 GCA_964235615.1 uncultured Acetobacteraceae bacterium
GTCGAGTTGATGGGATGTATTGAGGTCATGGCGCGTAACGCGACGAAACAAGCGCCGGCTCTGGTCTGGTTCCGGCAGGACCTGCGGCTGGCGGACCATCGTCCGCTGGTCCGGGCGCTGGAACAGGCCGAGACCATTCTCGCCGTGTATGTGCACGACACGGCGGCGGCGGGCCAATGGGCACCCGGCGGCGCCGGTCTCTGGTGGCTGCACCACAGCCTGGTCTCGCTCGACAAGGCGCTGCGCCGCGCGGGCGGCAAGCTGGTGCTGCGGCAGGGCGACGCCGCGACCATCATCCCCGACCTGGCACGCGAGGCCGGCGTCTCCGGCGTGCATTGCGGCCTGTCGCACGAGCCCTGGCTGCGGGCACTCGACACCCGCGTCGCCGACGCCCTCGCCCGCGAGCAGATCGGCTTCCACGCCCATCGAGTCGCGACCCTGTTCGACCTCGACAGCATCCGCACCAAGACCGGCGGCATCTATGGCGTCTACACGCCGTTCGCCAACAACTGCCGCGGCCTGCCCGATCCGGAGCCGCCCCTGCCCGCCCCCGCGCGCATCCCCGCCGCCCGCGGCAAGTGGGCGTCGGACCGGATCGAGGACTGGGGACTGCTGCCGACCAAGCCCGACTGGGCCGGCGGCATGCGCTCGACCTGGCAACCGGGCGAGGCCGGCGCGCACGGCCGCCTGACCAGGTTCCTCGCCGATCATCTCGACGATTACGGCGCCCGCCGCGACCTCCCCGCCGACGAGGACGGCACCTCGATGCTGTCGCCGCATCTGCACTGGGGCGAGATCTCCGCGGTCCAGGTGTGGCACGCGGCACGGGCGGCCCACACGCAGCCAAGCAGGCCCAACGGCTTCGAGCGCTTCACGGGCGAGCTGCTCTGGCACGAGTTCGCCGCCTACCTGCTATGGAACAACCCGTCCCTGCCCGAGCAGCCGATGCGCGCCGCCTTCGCCCGCCTGCCCTGGCGGGACGACCCCGAGGCGATGCGCGCCTGGCAGCGCGGCCGGACCGGCGTGCCGATCGTCGACGCCGGCATGCGCCAGCTCTGGCAGATCGGCTGGATGCATAACCGCGTCCGCATGATCACCGCCTCCCTGCTGGTCAAGCACCTGCTGGTGTCGTGGCAGGATGGCGAGGCGTGGTTCTGGGACACGCTGGTGGACGGCGACCTCGCGACCAACAGCGCGAGCTGGCAGTGGGTCGCCGGCAGCGGCACCGACAGCCAGCCCTTCTTCCGGATCTTCAACCCGGTCACCCAGTCGAAGAAATTCGACCCTGACGGTGAATATATCCGCCGCTGGGTGCCGGAGCTCGCCCGCCTGCCGAGCCGCTACCTGCACGCACCCTGGGAAGCGCCGGCGTCCGAGCTCGCCAAGGCCGGCATCACCCTCGGGCGCGACTATCCCGAGCCGGTCGTCGGGCTGGACGCCGGACGCGACCGTGCCCTCGCCGCCTTCCGCAAGGAAGTGAAGGGTGGAGCCAGTTCAGGGAACGAGGCCAGTACCGCCGCATGACGGATCCCGATACCGTGGAAGCAGCGCTTCCGACACCGGCCGAGCTGGCGCGGCGTCCGTTGCGCGTGGTGGGCGACGTCCATGGCGACGTGCGCGCCTTCGCCCATGCGGTTGCCACCGACCGCTTCATCATCCAGCTCGGCGACCTGATCGACCACGGGCCGGCCAGCGCCGACACCCTGCGGCTGATGTTCCAGCTGATCGACCAGGGGCGGGGGATGTTCCTCCTGGGCAATCACGACCGCAAGCTGGGCCGTGCCCTGGCCGGCCACCGCATGCGTCCCGACGCGCCGCTGGAGACCACGCTGGCCCAGCTCCAGGACCCGGCGTTGCGCGCCCGCGCCCTGGCGGAGATCGGACGGGCGCCGGCCTGGATCGTGCTGGACCGGCGCATCTTCGTCCACGGCGGCTTCCATACCGGCATGCTGGAGCAGGACCCGCCGCCGGCGCTGGGACGGGTGACGCCGCTGCTCTCCCGCGCCCTGTTCGGCGAGACCACCGGACGCATGCAGGAAGACGGCTTCCCGGAACGGCGGCTGAGCTGGGTGGACCATATCCCGCGCGGCTTCACCGTCTATTGCGGCCATGACCGCCGCAGCACCGACGGCCGCCCCTGGGTCAAGCAGGGACGCAACGGCGGCACCGCGATCTTCACCGACACCGGCGCCGGCAAGGGCGGCCACCTGGCCTGGATCGATCTCTGATAAGGCTTGTCCCGTCGCGGTGGATCACGCACAACCAAGTGAAGTCGGCGAGCCGGGTCAGGTCAGGGAATGCAATCAGAGGATGCGGTAGCGCAACTGCAGGCCCTGCGCGACAGCATCGACAACATCGATGCCGCACTGATCCACATGCTCGCCGAGCGGTTCCGCTGCACCAAGGCCGTCGGCGAGCTCAAGGCGCGCAGCGCGATGCCGGCCGCCGATCCCGAGCGCGAGGCACGCCAGGTGGCACGTCTGCGGGCACTGGCGCGCGAGGCCAGGCTCGACCCCAACTTCGCCGAGAAATTCCTCGCCTTCGTGATACGCGAGGTCATCCGTCACCACGAGGCGATCGCGCGTACCCAGGATGGCCCAGCGGCGGGTATAGCCCTGTGAGCCGCCAACTGCTCATGCTGCGTCATGCCAAGGCGGTGAACAGCACCGGCAGGACCGATGCCGACCATGCCCGTGCGCTATCGGAGCGCGGACGTCTCGATGCCGCCGCCATGGGCCTGCTGCTGCGCCGGCGGGCGTTGACGCCGGCCCTCGTCCTGGTCAGCACGACGCTGCGCACGCGCGAGACCTTCGCGCTGCTGGGGCCGTTCGCGGGCCAGCAGCCGCGCACGAGTTTTCTGGATGCCCTCTATCTCGCCGAGCCGGAGACGCTGCTCGACCTGCTGCGCGAGCTGGGTGGGACCGCCGCCAGCGTCATGCTGATCGGCCATAATCCCGGGATGCACGAGCTGGCGCTGCAACTGGCGTCGGCGGACCCGAAGCTGGAGCATGGCTTTCCGACCTGCACCCTCGCACTGCTCGCCTTCGGAGGGGACTGGTCGGAGCTGGCGCCCGGACGTGCGCAATTGCAGGAGCTGCTGCACCCGTAAGCCGCTTCCGCATCGGAGGCCGTTGCCAGGAAGGCCGTGAGGCCATAAATCTGCACTCAACCGCCCCGCGGCCGACCAGAACAGGGATACGTCATGAGCGTGACCGCCAATTCCTCCGTCACCATCAGCCTGGACGGCACCAACCGAACGGCAAAATTGCCCCTGCTCACCGGCACGCTGGGTCCGGCCGTCGCCGACATACGCAAGCTGCACGGTGATCTCGGGATCTTTACCTATGATCCCGGCTACGGGGCCACGGCGGCCTGCGACAGCAAGATCACCTATATCGACGGCGACGAGGGCGTGCTGCTGCATCGCGGCTATCCGATCGACCAGCTCGCCGAGCAGTCCACCTTCATGGAGACCGCCTACCTGCTGCTGAACGGCGAGCTGCCGAACCAGGCGCAGAACGACGACTTCATCAAGCACATCAAGAACCACACCATGCTGCACGAGCAGCTCCGCCATTTCTTCAACGGCTTCCGCCGCGACGCCCATCCGATGGCGGTGATCTGCGGCGTGGTCGGCGCATTGTCGGCCTTCTATCACGACAGCCTCGACATCAACGACCCGGCCCATCGTGATCTGTCGGCGTTACGGCTGATCGCCAAGATGCCGACCATCGCCGCCTGGACCTACAAATATACCCAGGGCATGCCGTTCATCTATCCGCGCAACGACCTCGGCTATTCCGAGAATTTCCTGCACATGATGTTCGCGATGCCTTCGGAGAGCTACCAGGTGAGCCCGATCCTCGCCCGCGCGATGGACCGCATCTTCATCCTGCATGCCGACCACGAGCAGAACGCCTCGACCAGCACGGTGCGCCTGGCCGGCTCGACCGGCGCCAACCCGTTCGCCTGCATCGCCGCCGGCATCGCCTCGCTATGGGGTCCCTCGCACGGCGGCGCCAACGAGGCGGTGCTCAAGATGCTGAACGAGATCGGCACCAAGGACCACATCCCGGACTTCATCAAGAAGGTGAAGGACAAGAGCAGCGGCGTGAAGCTCATGGGCTTCGGCCACCGCGTCTACAAGAACTTCGACCCGCGGGCGAAGATCATGCAGGCGACCTGCCACGAGGTGCTGGGCGAGCTCGGCATCAAGGACGACCCACTGCTGGACCTGGCCGTCGAACTCGAGCGGATCGCCATCGAGGATGATTACTTCGTCTCGCGCAAGCTGTATCCGAACGTCGATTTCTACTCGGGCATCATCCTCAAGGCGATGGGCATCCCGACCAGCATGTTCACCGTGCTGTTCGCGGTCGCCCGCACCGCCGGGTGGATCAGCCAGTGGAAGGAGATGATCGAGGAGCCGGGCCAGCGTATCGGACGCCCGCGTCAGATCTATACCGGCGCCGCGCTGCGGGATCTGGTGCCTTTAGCTGACCGCTCTTAAAAAGCTGGGTCCAGGCGCTGCGACCCCTAGTCGCAGTCGCATCCTGGGGTCGGACCGCCGGCGTTGCGGACGACGTGATGGTCGATCCATTCCGATACCAGCCGGCGCGCCTCGTTGATCGAAGCCTCCGGATGATGGATGCGATACAGGGTGGTGCATGCATGGAAAGCTTGCATGTCCGCAGTACCGCAACCGCGAAGCTCGCGATAGGCAGTGACGACGGCACGCTCGCAATTGCGGGCGATCAGGCTCTCCACTGGGACCTCTTCCTGCAAATCATTCGCATTTAGTAGTTTCAAACTATACCCGCCGGTCCAACCAGCGCAAGCGTCTCGTGTCCAGGTCACTTGTTGGGACTGGACGCGGAGCCGAAGCGCGCACGGATCTCCTGGGCGATGCGTCCTGCCTCGTCGAGCGGCTGTCTTGGCCAAGGCGACAGATCGTCCTGCAGCAGCCGGAGCTGACCCGCGTGGCGCATGCGTTCCAGCAGCCGCCGCATCTCCCGCCGGTCGCCACTGGCCAGGGCGGCAAACACCGGCGCCGGCGCGGCACAGGCTTCGGACAAGGTCAGCGCGCCGACGCGTGCCACGACGACGGCATCGGCATGGCCCAGGAAGCCGAGGGTCGGATCCTCTCCCGGTTCGCCGGCGCGATAGATCAGGTGCAGGCAGCCGGACAGGCCGGTAGCCAATGCATCCGCGGCACGATTGCCCGATGGCAGCACCGAGGCCAGCACACAGCCGCCACGCTCCCGCGCCAGGCTGGCCAGATGCAATCCAAGCCCGAGCGCGGCCTTGGGATCGGAGCCCCCGAACAGCAGCGCGACCCTTGGGCGCGGCAGATGCGACAGCCGCTCGCCCCAGAGGTCACGGGCACGCGCGAGCAAGGCGGGCGAGACCACGTTCGGGGCACCGAGAACCGGGATGATGCGGTTGGCATTCTGGCCGGAGGCGGTGACTGGCGGAGGACCGGTCAGAGCGCCATCCGGCACCACTGTCAGGTCGAACGGCAGCCACTCGGAGACGCGCCGGACCGGAAGCAGCCTCGATGCGCAATGCACCACCCGGCAGCCATGGCGCGAGCGCAGCAGCAACGCGCGCAAGCCCGAGCTGGGACCGGCGGACAGCACCAGTCCAGGTCCCGGTCCACCGGGCCGGTGCGGCTGGCCAGGGGCTGCGCTGAAGCGCCGGAATGGCAGGCCGAGCCGGCCGGCGATGGCACTCGCCTGACCGGCGGCGGCGGAGTGGGGATCGTCAAGGACCCACACTGGTGCCTGCGGCAGCAGGGCGAGGTTCATCGCGAGGCGCTCCGCCGGCCCGGCGGTGGATTTCCTGCAGTCATCCGGTTAATTCTGCCTGATCCTGGATAGAGGAATGAGACAGTGGCGACTTCTGGAGCGATTGGAGATACCGGAATGCCTGCGAACGGCACCTCCGATTGGGACCGCGACGCGGCCCTGACCACGGCAAGGCTGCTGCTTGAGATCAA
The DNA here is from genome assembly GCA_964235615.1 of uncultured Acetobacteraceae bacterium. Taxonomy (GTDB): domain Bacteria; phylum Pseudomonadota; class Alphaproteobacteria; order Acetobacterales; family Acetobacteraceae; genus Lichenicoccus. The sequence goes on from CAXSEE010000147.1 coordinate 5,999, forward strand.
GGCGGTCAATTTTCGCCCCGAAGAGCCGTATACCCTGACATCAGGCTGGAAATCCCCCGTCTATATCGATTGCCGTCGTATCATCTTCTTCCCGCGCGCCAGGGCCAAGATCGTCGAGCTCGGAGTCGAGAAGATAGGTCGTCATGTCGGCTATGAAAGCATCGATGTGGTCGCCGGTGGAGAGACCGCCGGCATTCCCTTCGCCGCCTGGATCGCCGACCGCATGCTCCTGCCGATGGCCTATGTCCGCAAGAAGCCGAAAGGTTTCGGCCGCAACGCGCTGATCGAGGGCGACGTTCCTGAGAACATGCGCACGCTGCTGGTCGAGGACCTGACCACCGACGGCGCCTCGAAGATCCAGTTCGCCAATTCGCTCCGCGACGCCGGCGCCGTCGTCAACCATGCCTTCGTGGTGTTCTTCTACGGCGTGTTTCCCGGGGCGCATCGCACCCTCGCCGGCATGGACATCCGGCTGCACGCCCTGGCCACCTGGTGGGACGTGCTCGAAGCCTGCGCCGAACGGCCCTATTTCTCCGACGCCGCGGCCTCCGAGGTGCGTCGCTTCCTGGAAGATCCCTGCGCCTGGTCGGCTCGGCACGGCGGCGTCGCCTCGGCCGAGGAGGCGCTCGCCCACAAGGCGGCGAAGGACACCGGAGCCTGAGTTCAACACGGCACGCTGATGGGGCCGCGCACCTGCTCGCCTTCGACTCCGGCATCGGCGGCTACGGCATCGTCGCCGCCCTGCGTGCCCGCCTTCCGGGCGCCCGTATTACCATGCTGGCGGATAATGCGTTCTATCCCTACGGAGAGGTGGCCGACGCGGCGCTGATCGCGCGTATCGAGAAGGTGATCGCAGGAGCACTGGTCCGGTTCGCCCCCGACGCGGTCGTGATCGCCTGCAACACCGCGAGCACGGTGGCGCTGGAGACGTTGCGCGCACGGTTCGGGCAGCCCTTCATCGGCTGCGTCCCGCCGATCAAGTGGGCCGCCTCGATCAGCCGGACCCGGACCATCGGCCTGCTGGCGACGGCGGCAACCGTGCGCCGTCCGTATCTCACCGATCTTGCCCGGCGCTTCGCTGCGGACTGCCGCCTGATCGCCTATGGCGCGCGCGGGCTCGCCGACCTCGCGGAGGCGGCCTTCCGCGGGCAGCCGATCGACAGGGAGGCGATCCGGCGCGAGCTTGCCGGCCTGCTCGAACAGGATGGCGGCGGCGACATCGACACGATCTGCATCGGCTGCACCCATTACAGCTTCCTGCTCGACCCGCTGCGCGACGCCTCGCCGGCCGGCATCACCTGGCTGGACCCGGCGGAGGCGGTGGCGCGCCGTGTCCAGACTGTGTTGGCGGGTCTGGACCACGCCAGGTCCGGCGGCCATGAGGGTCCTGGAGGGGGATCGGCAGTGTTCACGGCACAGCCGTTCGCTGCGGAAAGGCTGGATCTGGGGCGGTTCGGCTATGACGGGTTCTCGTTGTTCGAACCCTCCGACCGGTCGGACTAGCTGACCCGGCTCACCGTGTAGAGCGCGATCCCGTCCATCAGCCTGCGCAGGCGGCTGTCGGGGAACATCTGCAGCGCGTCCCTCGCCGCCTGGGCATAGTGGGACGCGCGCTTCAGCGTCACCCCGATCGAGTCCCGTTGCGCGATCAGCTTCATGGCCTGGTCGAGATCGTCGTCGCCATGATCGCTGCGTTCGATCACCCGTCGCCAGAAGCCGCGCTCGGCCTCGTCGCCGCGCTCGTAGGCGGCCAGCACCGGCAGCGTGATCTTGCCCTCGCGGAAATCATCGCCGACCGTCTTGCCGAGCTGGGCCTGGTCCGCGGCATAATCCAGCGCGTCGTCGACCAGCTGGAAGGCCATGCCGACATTGGTGCCGAACGCCTCCAGCGCCAGCTCCTCCGCCTCCGGGCGCCCCGCCACCACCGCGCCGACCCGGCAGGCGGCGGCGAACAGGGCCGCGGTCTTGCCGTGGATCACCTGCAGATAGCGTTCCACCGGGGTCGAGAGGTCGTTCTGGGTGGCCATCTGCAGCACCTCGCCCTCGGCGATGGTCGCGGCCGCGGCGGACAGGATCGCCATCACCCGCAGCGATCCGTCCTCGGTCATCAGCTGGAACGAGCGCGCGAACAGGAAGTCGCCCACCAGCACCGAGGCCTTGTTGCCGAACACCGCGTTGGCGCTGGCGAGGCCGCGGCGGAGCTGGCTGTCGTCGACCACGTCGTCATGCAGCAAGGTCGCGGTGTGGATGAACTCGACGCAGGCAGCCAGGCTGACATGGCGCGGCACCGACCCCGCGTCCGGGACGTAGCCGCACAGCCGGGCGGAAGCCAGGGTGAGCAGCGGACGCAGCCGCTTGCCGCCGGCCGCCACCAGATGGGCCGCGAGTTGCGGGATCAGCGGCACCGGGCTTTCCATGCGCGCGACGATCGCCCGGTTGCAGGCCATCATGTCGTCGGCCAGGAGATCCGAAAGAGCATGCAGCGCGTCTTCCCCGGGCCCGGCTGCCAGATCCGGCGCTTTCAGTGGCTCGGGCGCTTTCGGAGCGGGGGCCACCAGCTCAGGCACCAGTGCCATCGGTTCCGGTCCGCGACTTGTGGTCTGTGCGGATTCCGGCAGACTGGCGGCAAGGCGCAAGCACGATCCTCCCGACCATGATGGAGTGCAACGCACCATATGAGCGGCGACGGAAGGACGGTCAAGCCGATGCCGCAAATGGGAACGGGCCGGAAGCCGGATCCGAACTGGACCTGTCCGAGGTTTGCCGGCTGATGGACCCGACCACGGATGGCACCCTGCTGGACGGCAGGCTGACCTATCGCCAGTTCAGACACGGCTACCGCACCGGGCTGGAGCCGATACTGCTGGCCGCCGGCATCCCGGCACAGCCGGGCCAGCGCGTGCTGGAGGCCGGCTGCGGCGCCGGCGCCGGACTGATGTGCCTATGCGCCCGGATACCCCGGATCGAAGGCGTCGGCGTCGAGGCCGATCCCGGGACCGCCGCCCTCGCCCGTCACAACTGGAGCCGGAACGGGCTGGGGCTGGCGCTGCACGAGACGCCGCTGGCCGACCTGGCCGACGGGATCGGCCTGTTCGACCACGCCTTCGCCAATCCGCCGTGGCACCGGGCTCGCGCCAGCGCCTCGCCATTCGAGCGGCGCGACCTCGCCCGCCGGGCGCAGCCAGGCCTGCTGGACACGTGGATCACGACGCTGGCGGAGCGGTTGCGGCCGGGAGGCACGCTGACGTTGATCCTGCCCGCCGCCCTGCACGCACAGGCCAGCGGCCTGATGCGCGGGCTGGGCCGGCTCGGCGGCATCACCCTGCTGCCCTTCTGGCCGAAGCAGGGGATGGCGGCCAAGATCGTGCTGATGCAGGGCCGTCGCGGCTCGCTCGCGGACGCCGCGGTGCTGCCGGGGCTGGTGCTGCACCAGACCGGCGGCAGCTATACGGAAGCCGCGGAGGCCATCCTGCGGGGCGGCCAGGCGCTTGAGACCGGAGCCGCCGCAGGGGATCCCTCGAAGCCGGGATCAATGTCTCCGTAGGCCGGGCCTCAGGTCGTCTGGAACTCTTTCATGTCGAACGCTTCATGGAAGCCTCGCAACGGGACGATGACCTGCGCCGGGCTGGCGCCCTCATTGCCGTAGCGCAAGTGCCAGATCCTCTGGTGGGCGGCGATCAGGCTCTCCATCACGCGACGGCGCCCGGAGTCGACGGGTCCCGCGGTCTGGCTGACCACGGTCTCCAGGATCGACAACAACTGGGTCGCCACATCGAGGTCGCCCAGGTCGCAGGCCTGATGGGCCGCCACCAGGATCCGCTCCGGGAGCCGGCGGTTCTGCCTTGGAACGGATCCGGACAAGCCGCCTGCGATCGAAGGAGACAGGCCACTCATCATGTCCGCAAGGTCGAAAACCTGGCTAGTCCGGGTCTCGGTCTGCATTGTGCGCCTTCCTGTAGCCCGCATGAGCGGCCGGATCACCCCACTCTCTAGCTCGCCGGGCAGACAAGCTATAATCGTTAACAAATCATTGTGGAACTGTTATGACAATCAACGGATAACTTTTCTCCGCAGGCAGCCTGGAGAAGCGGCTCGGCTCTTGATCACCTCAGCGACTTATCGATCCTGGCGGTTGATCGATCCCGGCGCGGCGGCATGGCGGTGTGCGGAACGATCGCGCCGGGATATCCGACGATGACCCTCGCCAGTCGATGACCTTCCGCGGCGGCCACGTCCGGTGCATCTCCCTGCAGCCGTGCAGCCATGTATCCGGCGGCGAAACTGTCTCCGGCGGCTGTCGTGTCCACGACCTGCTCGGCCGCGAGGCCAGAAACGACAACATCGACGACAGCATCGCCCCCGGCCCAGAACACCCTGCACGCCGGCGCCTCCAGCTTGAGCACGATCTCGGGTGCGATGCCTTCGAGCCAGCGCTCGGCGGAACGGGACGCGGCCTCCCGATCCCTGCCGGCTGTCGCGAACAACAGGGCATGGTCTTCGACGCTGGCGAAGATCACGTCGCTTCGCGACATCATCCGGGCATAGACCAACCGCGCCGCCGCATGATCCGGCCAGCCGCGCTGCCTGAAATTGGTGTCGAAGACCACGCAGCCGCCGCGTGACCGGAACCGGTCCAGGCTGTCGAACAACCTCTCGCGCGCCGCCGGCCCGAACAGCGACAGGGTGATGCCCGAGAGATAGACCACGTCGATCCGCAGCAGCGCCGCCTCGACTTGGGCTGCCTGCGGCGGATCGAACAGGCGCCGCGCCGGAGCGCTATCCCGCCAATAGGCGAAACGCCTTTCGCCGCCGGGATCGGTCTGGATCAGATACAGGCCCGGCAGGCAGTCCGGCAACTGGAGCACGTTGCCGGTACCGATCCCTTCCGCCCGCCACGCGGCCAGCATGGCGTCGCTGAAGTGATCGGTGCCCAGGACGGTGATGTAGTCCACGGCCACGCCAAGGCGCGCCAGATATAGGGCGGTGTTGAGCGTGTCGCCGCCGAAGCCGCGCGACAGCAGCCCATCCGGACGCTCGCGCAACTCGATCATGCATTCGCCGATGCAGG
>CAXSEE010000148.1:0-10997 GCA_964235615.1 uncultured Acetobacteraceae bacterium
ACGCAGCCATCGACCTTGTCACGAAAGGTCTTGTACAGGTCGGGACCTTCCTCGAGGTTGGTGCTGCGGTGGGTGATCATGAAGGTCGGGTCGATCTTGCCGTCCTGGATCAGCTTGGTCAGCGGCTCGAGATAACGCTTCACGTGGGTCTGGCCGGTCTTCATGGTCAGTCCCTTCTGGACGATCGTCGCCATGTTGAGCGGCACCGGCCCGGCATAGACGCCGGGAACGGACACGATCCCGCAGGGCCGCACGGCCGTGATCATCTGCTCAAGGGCGTAGGGACGCTGCGCACTGGTCAGCTTCGCCTGGATCGTGCTCAGCAGGCCGATGGCGCCATGGCCGCCGGCCGAGGCCTCCATGCCGACACAGTCGATCACCCCATCCGGGCCTTCGCCGTTGGTGATCTCGTTGAGCATTTCGAGCACGTTTTCCTTGGTATAGTCGATGATGTGGGTGGCGCCGGCCTTGTGGGCCAGCGCGATCCGCTCGGGAACGCTCTCGATCGCGATCACGCGCTCGGCGCCCATGATCACCGCCGACTTGATGGCGAACAGGCCGACCGGTCCGGCGCCCCAGACCGCGATCGTCTCGCCGCCCTTGATGTCGCAATGCTCGGCGCCCTGCCATCCGGTCGGGAAAATGTCCGTCAGGAACAGCACCTGCTCGTCGGTGAGGCCTTCCGGCACCTTCATTGGCGCCACGTCGGCCATCGGCACGCGCACATACTCGGCCTGGCCACCGGCATAGCCGCCGGTCAGATGCGAGTAGCCGAACAGGCCGGCGGTGGGATGGCCGAACATCTTCGCCGCCATGGCGCCGTTGCGGTTGCTTCGCGTGCAGCAGGACCAGTTGCCCAGCTTGCACTGCCGGCACTCGCCGCAGTTGATGTTGAAGGGGACCACGATGCGGTCGCCCTTCTTCAGCGGATGGTTGGGCGAGCCGACCTCGACCACTTCGCCCATGAACTCATGACCGAGGATGTCGCCGCTCTCCATGGTCGGCATCTGCCCGTCCATGAGGTGCAGGTCCGAGCCGCAGATGGCGCAACTGCTCACCTTGAGGATGATGTCGCGGCTATCCTCGATGCTGGGATCAGGAACCGTATCGCAGCGGATGTCGCCCTTGCCGTGCCAGCATAGTGCCCGCATCTTGTCTATCCTCCCGAATATATCGCCGCCAACGTGCGGGACCCGCGCCGGTTGGCACACGTCCGCGCCAGGTCGCGATTCGTGTGCGGAGATTCCCCTGTGGCCGGGCTGAGCCAGCCACAGGGCGACGCCGTGGCCGTGCGCCGGACCCTATGCGGATTTGGCCGACGTCGCGGCGCACTTCATGAACTTGCCCTTGGCATCGTGGCACTTCTTGGCCGAGACCTTGGGGCAGGTCACGAACTTGCCGTTGGCGTCGCGGCAGGGAGCCGCCGAAGCGGTGGTACTGAAGGCGAAACCCAAGGCGAGTGTCGCAAACATCAAACGGCGCATGTCTTCCTCCTGATCACTGCCGTCGCAGCGTATCAGGCCATGCTGGATTTGCCATCAGGAACGCAGCAGACCGCGAGCCCAGACCAGGAACATCACGATGGCCACCAACGAGAGGCTGAACCAGGTGATCGCGTATTGCAGGTGGTCGTTCGATGGACGTGGCAGGCTGCGTGCCGGATCGGGCATGGCCGCCGGTCCGAGTGCGACCAGCGTATAGGGCAGCGGCGTCGGCAGGCCGATGCCGGCAGCGATCCTGGCCGGATCGAGCGTGTAGAAGCGCCGTCCGCCGGGATCGTCCTTGGCGCTGAGCCATGTCTTATGCTCGGCCGGACGGATATAGCCGGTGACGCTGACGGCACCCCTGAGCGCCACCGGCGGGTATTTCACCCAACCGAGATCGACGAGGATCGGCGGCTGCCCGGCGCGCAAAAGCGGCTCGACCAGATGCGTGCCCATGACCGCGCTGCCCTTGGCGTCGTCGCGCACGTCGTCCTCATATGATACGAACCGCGCGGGATCGAGCGTGCCACGGACCACGACCTTCTGGAACGGTGTCGGCGCTGCCGGCAGAGGGATCGCCGGCGACTGCTCGGCGATGTCCATGCGCCCCAGGATGCCGCGTTTCCAAGCCAGGCGATGGACCTGCCAGACTCCAAGGCTGCTGGTGAGAGCGACCAGGAACAACGTGGTGAGCAAGGGAATGACGAGGCGGCGCACGCCCGGACGGCGGCGATGGCTACTCGTGCACTACCGGGCCGGCGCCCCACCAGTAGATGCAGACGAACAGGAACAGCCAGACCACGTCGACGAAATGCCAGTACCAGGCAGCCGCCTCAAAGCCGAAATGCTGGGCGACGTTGAACTGTCCGGCCCTGGAGCGGAAGAAGCAGACGATCAGGAAACAGGTGCCGATGATCACGTGCGCGCCGTGGAAGCCGGTGGCGATGAAGAAGATCGCCGGATAGATGCCGCCGCCGCTGAAGCTGAACGGCGCCTCGGAATATTCCAGCGCCTGGCAGCAGGTGAACAGCAGGCCGAGGATGATGGTCAGGCCGAGTCCCATGATCAGCGACTTGCGGTCGCCCTCGATCAATGAATGGTGCGCCCAGGTGATGGTGAAGCCAGACAGCAGCAGGATCATGGTGTTCATGATCGGCAGGCTGAACGGGTTGAAGGTATGCACCCCGAGCGGCGGCCACAGCGGAGCATTGGCGCCGGCGACATTCTCCGGGAAGATGGCGAAGTTGAAGAAGGTCCAGAAGAAGGCGACGAACAGCATCACCTCGGACGTGATGAACAACGTCATGCCGTATCGAAGCCCGAGCCGCGTCACCGGCGTCAGCACCTTGCCGGTGACGCTCTCGGCGATCACCGTGCGCCACCAGAGCACCATGACCGTGCCGACGGCGAGGAAGCCGAGGATCAGCAGCCAATACTGCCCGAAATGCGCGGCGATCACGATCCCGGCCAGGACCAGCGAGCCGCCGAACGCGCCGGCGATTGGCCAGGGGCTTGGCCCCGGTATGTAATAGGGCCGGGTCGGGTTGTCGGCTGGGGCGTGGGCCGAGGGCGCTTCCGTGCTCATGGTCAGTGTCCGAGATACATGATCATTGGGTTGCCGTTGCTGCCAGCTTTACCATCGAGAGGCCATAGAAAATCAGGCACAGGGCGACCAGGGCGAGCAGCAAGGCAATGTTGCGTCCGCGCCGGCGACGCTTGAATTCCCGTGCCTGCTCTGGACCCATCTGCGGGGGGAAATCATTGTCGGGATCGGTCATACGCTTCCTGAAGGCATTCAGACCAGGCGATCGATCATCACGGCGGTGAACAGTATCGCGAGATAGGCCAGCGAGAAGCGGAAGGTCTGCCTGGCTGGCTTGTCCTGGGTCAGGCTGACGCCGGTTTCGTCCTGCCGGTCGCGCAGCACCCGCCAGGCACAGAAGATGAACCCGAGATCGAGCAGGACGGTCACCGCCGCATAGACCGGGCCAGTGAGGTGCAGCGCCACCGGAAGCAGCGAGACCAGGGTCAGCAGCAGGGTGTAGACCATGATCTGCACGCGGGTGTGGGCAGCGCCCTTGCTCACCGGCAGCATCGGCACGCCGGCGCGCGCGTAGTCCTTGCAGGCATACAGCGACAGCGCCCAGAAATGCGGCGGCGTCCAGAAGAACACGATGGCGAACAGCAGCAGCGGCAACGCGCTCACCGAACCGGTCACCGCGGCCCAGCCGATCAGCGGCGGGAACGCACCGGCCGCGCCGCCGATGACGATGTTCTGAGGGGTCAGGCGCTTCAGCCACATGGTGTAGATGAACACGTAGAAGGCGATGGACGCGGCAAGCAGCGCCGCCGCGACCAGGTTGGTCGCCAGCCACATCAGCAGCACCGAGGCGATCGACAGCACGACGCCATAGCCGAGCGCATCGCTCGGCTCGATGCGGCCGGCCGCCACCGGGCGAGAGGCGGTGCGGTGCATCAGCCGGTCGATGTCGCGGTCGTACCACATGTTGATCGCCCCCGCGGCACCCGCGGCGACCGCGATGCACAGGATGGCGATCAACGCGACCAGCAGGTTGATGTGGCCGGGCGCGATGACCAGTCCCGCGGCGCCGGTGAATACCACCAGAGACACCACCCGCGGCTTCAGCAGCGCGAACCAGTCGCGCGCCGATGCCCCGAGATGGGCCGTGACGATCGGTGCAGGCGTGGTGCTGGCACTCATGACGTCATGCTCTCAACGCAGCCGCGGCATGTCTTCGAAGGTGTGGTGCGGCGCCGGCGAGGGCACCGTCCACTCCAGCGTCGTGGCCCCGGCACCCCAGTAGTTCGGCCCAAGCGTCACTTTGCGGCTGAAGGTGATGGCGATCACCAGCAGGAACACCAGCACCGACGCGCCGGAGATGAAGGCGCCGATCGAGGAGACATAGTTCCAGCCGGCAAAGGCGTCCGGATAATCCGGATAGCGTCGCGGCATGCCGGCAGCCCCGAGGAAATGCTGGGGGAAGAAGGTCAGGTTGACGCCGATGAAGGTCATCCAGAAATGCAGTTGCCCGAGACGCTCGGGATACTGCTTCCCGCTCATCTTGCCGATCCAGTAGTAGAATCCGGCGAACATCGCGAACACCGCGCCGAGCGACAGCACGTAGTGGAAATGCGCGATCACGTAGTAGGTGTTGTGCAGGTACTGGTCGAGCGAGGCGTTGGCGAGCACCACGCCGGTGACGCCGCCGACGGTGAACAGGAAGATGAAGCCGACCGCGAACAGCATCGGCGTCTTGAACTCGATCGAGCCGCCCCACATCGTCGCGATCCAGGAGAACACCTTGATGCCCGTGGGCACGGCGATGACCAGGGTCGCGGCCATGAAGTAGGCGCGCGCATCGACCGAGATGCCGGAGATGAACATGTGGTGCGCCCACACCACGAAGCCGACCACGCCGATGGCGATCATCGCGTAGACCATGCCGAGGTAGCCGAAGATCGGCTTGCGCGAGAAGGTCGAGACCACGTGGCTGATGATGCCGAAGCCCGGCAGGATCAGGATGTAGACTTCCGGATGGCCGAAGAACCAGAACAGATGCTGGAACAGCACCGGATCGCCGCCGCCCTGCGGATCGAAGAACGACGTGCCGAAGTTGCGGTCGCAGATGAGCATGGTGATCGCGCCCGCCAGCACCGGGATCGCCAGCAGCAGCAGGAAGGCGGTCACGAGCTGCGCCCACACGAACAGCGGCATCTTGTGCAGGGTCATGCCCGGCGCGCGCATGTTGAAGATGGTGGTGATGAAGTTGATCGCCCCGAGCAGCGACGAGATACCGGACAGATGCAGCGAGAACAGGGTGAAGTCCATCGCGGGGCCAGGCTGGTACTGCCCGTTCGACAGCGGCGGATACAGCGTCCAGCCGGATCCGGAACCAGCACCCCAGAGCAGGCCCATCATGGTCATGAAGAAGCCGGCGATGGCCATCCACAGCGACATGTTGTTCAGGCGCGGGAACGCCATGTCCGGCGCCCCGATCATCAACGGGATGAACCAGTTGCCGAAGCCGCCGATCATGGCCGGCATGACCATGAAGAAGATCATGATCAGGCCGTGCTGGGTGACGATGGCGTTCCAGGCCTGGCCATTGGTGACGACATGCGACCCGGGATACATCAACTGCGCGCGCATGATCATCGACAGCGCGCCGCCGACCAGTCCGGCGACGATCGACAGCAGGATGTACATGGTCCCGATGTCTTTGTGGTTGGTCGAGCAGAACCAGCGCACGAAGAAGCCCGGCGCGTGGCTGTGATGCTCGTGTTCCTGGGCATGGGCGGTCTCGAACGCCAGCGCCCCTGCCGTAGCGTGCGGATCGACCGGCTGATGCCCGTCATGCGTAGTTGCCGACATTCCCTACCGTCTCCCGAGCACCGCAGGCGGGACCAGCCCACCGATGCGATGCTCCGTCATGCTGCGATGCGTCATGATATCGTATTTGCGGGACAAAGAGTCCCCCACTATCTCGCGAGCGCCAGTTCAACTCGCGCCGGGCGGCCCAGATTCGTGCGACTCGGGCTCAGGGCGCTGAACTTGTTCTTCGCGTCCTTGAGCCACGCCACATAGTCCGCCTGGCTGACCGCATGCACCTCGATCGACATGCCGTCATGGTTGATGCCGCAGATCTGGTTGCACTCGCCGTAATAGTCGCCCGGCTTGTCGACATTGAACCAGGTCTCGATCAGCCGTCCCGGAATGGCATAGCGCTGCACCCCCAGCGACGGGATGAAGAAGCTGTGCAGCACATCTCCGCTGGCGATCAGCACGCGCACGTTCTTGCCGACCGGCACCACCAGCGGGTTGTCGACGGCGAGCTGGCGCAGCGACTTCTGCTCCGGCTTGAGCTGCTTGCTCGGGATCATGTAGCTCTGGAAGTCGAGCCCGCCCTCCTCGGGGTAGGTGTATTCCCAGTACCACTGATGTCCGGTCACCTTGATCGTCATGTCGGGATGGGTCGCCCGGTCCTGGTAATAGACCAGGCGGAACGACGGCACGGCGATGGCGATCAGGATCAGCACCGGCACCGTGGTCCAGAGTATCTCGATGGTGGTGTTGTGGCTGGTGCGGCTGGGGATCGGATTGGCGCGGTGGTTGAACCGCACGATCACATACAGCAGCAGAGCCGCCACGAACGTGGCGATGCCGATGATGATATAGAGCAGGAAGGTGTTGAGCGACTGCACCTCGGCCTGCACCGAGCTATGCGGCGCCTGCAGGCCCATCTGCCACGGATGCGGCACCTGCGCCAGCGCCGGAACGGAGGTCGAGAACAGGAGCATCGCGGCGAGCCCAACCCGCCACGAGGTCAGATTACCGCGCATCGCCGATACCATCTTGTTAAGAGCATAATGTAGGAAGTATCCGACCGCTTGGCACAGATCAAGCACGCCACCGGCTCTGCAGCGGCGAGACCTCTCCTACGGAAGTGAAAGCGTCGCCGTTGGTCAGCGTGACCAGGGTGAACAGCCCGGCCGGTGGCACCGTCTCGATCTGTGCCCGCGCGCGGTCGGCGGGCGGCAGCAGCGACTCGATCGCGAAATCCGGATGCCAGCCCAGGGAGTGCGACGCCCTAGCCATGCCGCGCTCGATCAGCAGGCGCACGCCGCTGGTGGCAAGGAAGTGGTTCACGAACAGGATATGGCCGCCAGGACGCACCACCCGCCGTAGCTCGGCATAGAGCCGCCTCGGGTTCGGCACCACCGAGGCCACGTACATGGCGACCGCGATGTCGAAGCTTTGATCGGCGAACTCGGTCTCCTCGGCGTCCATTTCCAGCAGCGCCTCGACATTGTCGAGGCCTCGCGCCCTGACCCTGCCGCGTGCCCGGGCCAGCATGTCGTTGGAGAGGTCGATCCCGGTGATCAGTTTTTCCGCCGCGTAATGCGGCAGCGCGAGCCCGGTGCCGACCCCGACCTCCAATACCCGCTCGCCGGGCAGGCCGTTCACCGCCTCCACCGCGCGGCGGCGGCCATAGGCGGAGATGCCGCCGAACACCGCGTCATATACCCCGGCCCAGCGGCGATAGGCGGCCTTCACCGCCTCGGCATCGAGTGCGGAGCGTGGTACGGGACCATCGGGGCCACGTGAGTTCTGGTCTTCTAGGGCGTGGCTCATCGGACCCTCTCTGTGCCCTGACCGCGTTCAGGCATCAAGAGGCGACGATACCGGGCAGATGGGCTGGGCAGGTTAATTGAGCCCCGCGGCCGATGAAGTTTGCCCACATGTCCCGCCAGACGCTATATTCTCGAGTGTAACGTCCGGATGCAGGGGTAAGGTCGCATGTCGATGCTGAATATCTCCCTGGTGGTGCTGACCCTGCTGTTCTGGGTAGGCAATTTCACCTACTATTTCCGGGTTCCGATCTACCGCTGGCTGGACAACCGGATTCAGCATGAGCCGATCACCGACCGGCTGCGCCTCTGGTTCAGCCCAGGCCGGAAATAGCAGCAGGGACTTCGCCCCGCCGGCGGGCCTCGATCCGGTCCCACAGCATCCCGGCACTGTTGATGCCGTCGAAGCGGTCGATCTGCTGCAGCCCGGTCGGGGATGTCACGTTGATCTCGGTCAGCCAGTCGCCGATCACGTCGATGCCCACGAAGATCAGCCCGTTGTCACGCAAATGCGGCCCGATGCGGCGGCAGATCTCCAGGTCGCGCGCCGTCAGCTCGACCTTCTGCGCCACGCCGCCGACATGCATGTTCGAGCGCACCTCGCCTTCTCCCGGCACCCGGTTGATCGCCCCGATCGGCTCGCCGTCGACCAGGATGATGCGCTTGTCGCCGGCCCGCACCGCCGGCTCGTAGCGCTGGATCATCAGCGGCTCGCGGGACGCGGCGAAGAACATCTCCAGCAGCGAGGCCAGATTCTGGTCGTCCGGCTTGATCCGGAACACCCCGGCGCCGCCATTGCCGAACAGCGGCTTGACGATGATGTCGGAATGCTCGGCGCGGAAGGCGCGGATCGCCTCCACGTCCCAGCTCACCAGTGTCGGCGGCATCAGGTCCGGGAAATGCGTCACCAGCAGCTTCTCCGGCGCGTCGCGCACCGCGCGCGGGTCGTTCACCACCAGCGTATGCGGATGCACATGCTCCAGCATGTGGGTGGCGGTGATGTAGGCCATGTCGAACGGCGGGTCCTGGCGCATCAGCACCACGTCCATGCTCGACAGGTCGAGCAACACCTCCTCGCCGAACTGGACATGCGCACCGGCCACGCGCTCGACCCGCACCGGCCGCGCCCGCGCCGTCAGCCGATGCAGCCGGGGTGCGGCCGGATCGCCACGACCTTCGCGCAGGCTGAGATGGCGCACCTCGTAGACCCACTGCGAATGGCCGCGCGCCTGCGCCTCCAGCATCAGGGCGAAGGTGGAGTCCGCGTCGATGTCGACGGTCTCGATCGGGTCCATCTGGACGGCTATCTTCAAGGCATGATCCCCCGCGCCGTAGGATAGCGGATCGCGGTGATCTCGACGAGCACCGGCCCGCGCGGGGTCTCCATGCGCACCTCGTCGCCGACCCGCCGTTGCATCAGCGCCCTCGCGATCGGCGAGGCCAGGCTGACCTCGCCCTTCGACAGCTCCGCCTCGTCGACGCCGACGATGGTGACCTCCCGCTCTTCGTCGGCATCATTGATGAACGTGACCGTGGCCCCGAAGAACACCTGGTCCCGGCGCGCCTGGGCGGCCGGATCGACCACGTGGGCCTTGTCGATGCGCTTGCCGAGGAAGCGCACCCGCCTGTCGATCTCGCGCAGCCGCTTCTTGCCGTAGAGATAGTCGCCATTCTCCGACCGGTCGCCGTTGCCCGCCGCCCACGAGACGATCTCGACGATCCTCGGACGCTCCTCGCGCATGAGCTGGCTGTATTCCGCCCGCATCCGCGCGATCCCTGCCGGCGTCACGTAATGCTGCACCCCGCCGGGCAGGGCGACGACGCTGCTTTCCTCGTCCAAATCGGCGGTGGTCATAGGTCCCAACCTATAGATCGACCAGCGAAAGCAGCACAGAGCCCTCCAGCGCGTCGCCCGATTGCAGCACGCGCAGCCCGTTGTCGGGGATGTCCATCCGGTTCACGGCATCGGTCATGTTGCTCGCCGGCTCCACCGCCAGATAATCGCGGCCGGGCGGCGTGTAGACCACCAGATGGCCGAACAGCTCCGAGGCGGTGATGCGAATCCCGACGCCACGCGACGGCCAGCGCAGTTCGGCCGACTGGTTCCAGCCGGAATAGCAATTGTCCAGCTTCGCACCGGCCACCAGACGCCGCGGCTCGAAACTCCAGTCTCCCTCGACCGCCAGCCTCTCCTTGGGCAACGAGTCCGGCCCCGCCACCCATACCCCACCGGCGTTGAAGCCGAGCTCGGTGTCGCCGGTGCGCGGAAAGAACGGGTGGAACCCGAATCCCACCGGCGCTTCCCGCTGGTCGGTATTCTCGAAGCGGATCGTCACCTCCAGCGAGCGGTCGCCCAGCACGAAGGTCATGATCGCCCGATAGGTGAACGGCCACTGCTCGGGCGGACCCTGGTGGTCCAGGATCAGCACGGCCCGCGCCTCCTGCATCTCCGCCACCCGCCACTCCCGCTCCCAGGCGTTGCCGTGGATGGTGTGCGGCTCACCGCCGAAATTCTCCGCCAGTTGGAAATCCTCGCCATCGAACGAGAACCGGCCATAGGCCACCCGGTTGGAGAACGGGATCAGCGCATAGCCGGCCACCGGTGTCCCATGCTGGGCGATCAGGTTGGGATCGGAGACCGGATGGAGGATATTCCTGCCGTCCCGCGTCCAGCCACCGACCGCGCCGCCCAGCTCCGGCAACAGCCGCAGCACCGAGGCGCCGCTCTTGAGTTCGATCATCCCCGCCGCTTCCCCCGCCGCTTCGCAGGATCATAGCCCCCGCCTCCCGGCCCCAGCGGCTCCGGCGCGCGTTCCTTGCGGCCCATGCGCGGTGTCGCCACCGGCGGCGGCTCCAGGCCCATGTCGATCGCTTCCAGCCGCTTGATCTCGTCGCGCAGCCGGGCCGCGGTCTCGAACTCCAGGTCGGCCGCGGCGGCGCGCATGCGACGCTCCAACTCGGCGATCGACGAGCGCAGGTCGCGCCCGACCAACTCCAGCGTCCCGGCATCCTTGACCGGGGCGATGGTGACGTAGTCCTGCTCGAACACCGAGCTCATCGCCTCGCGTATGTGCGTGCGCACCGACTGCGGCGTGATGCCCTGGGCGGTGTTCCAGGCGCTCTGCTTCTCGCGCCTACGGCTGGTCTCCTCGATGGCGAAGCGCAGGCTGTCCGTCATGACGTCGGCATAGAGCAGCACGCGGCCGTCGATGTTGCGCGCCGCCCTGCCGATGGTCTGCACCAGCGAGGTGCGGCTGCGCAGGAAGCCCTCCTTGTCGGCGTCGAGGATCGCCACCAGCGCGCATTCCGGGATGTCGAGCCCCTCGCGCAGCAGGTTGATGCCGATCAGCACGTCGAACACGC
>CAXSEE010000149.1:0-10965 GCA_964235615.1 uncultured Acetobacteraceae bacterium
CGGCACCGAGCTACCCATGTCCGAGATTTACGAGTTCGTGCAGCCCGAGGACTAGCCTCCATCGCAAACGAACCGTGGACAATTGAGCAGTTCTTCGCCTGGCAATCCAAGCAGCCAGTACGGTGCGAGCTGGTGGCTGGCTACCCTATCCAGATGATGGCTGGCTCTTAAAACGTCCATGACGACATCGTCATCAACCTGCTGACGATCCTCCGCAAAATTCCGCGGGTCCGGACGCCGGCCATTCATGGCCGACGAGAGCATTCGAACGACACCCACCCACATACGCCGACCCGATGTTGGAGTTGACTGCGGCCCGCGAGATCCGGATGGGCTGGAAGCCGCCACTCCGCGACTGGTCGCCGAAGTGCTGCCACCGACCACCCGCGACATCGACACCTTCGAGAAGATACCGGAATACAAGGCACATCGGGATATCGACTACATCCTGATCATCGAACCCAACGCCGCAGAAGTCATCCTTTGGTCACGCATGCCCGACCGTAGCTGGCATCGCTCTTTCACCGAAGCCTTGCATGCCTCGATCGAACTTCCGGGCCTTGCCACATCTTCAGGCCTTGCTGAACTCTACGAAGACATAACCTTTCCGCAGTGCCCAAGACTCTCATAATCGCTGCTGGAGGCGAGCATCAACCGCTGGCGTGGACGGTTCCATTTTCGATCGCCGCAAGAAACGTCGCATAATCCTCGTCGGTCTGTTTGGCGTAGGCTTCCGCGAAATCCGCGATCGCCTCGTCGAACGCGTCGCCGCCGCCAAGATAGCCCGCCAGCATCGCGCCGTCGCCCGAACGCAGATGCGCGCGCGCCAAAGTCTGTCCGCAGAGATGCGCGGTGAAGGGCAGCGCATCCTCCTCGATCTCGGCGCCGACCGAGGCGAGGCGGCTGTCCTTGAGGCGCCGGACATAGAGCTGGCGCCCCTCCACCTTCGCCTCGGTCCAGCCTAGGAACGGGTCCGACACCGCCTGCATGATCCGCTGGCCGGTCACCACCCGCTGCCCCTCGTTCTTGTAGGCGAGAGCTTGTGGCACGTAGGGCGCCAGCGCGCTCTGCTGCGCCTCCTTGATCTGCAGCAGCAGCGCAGCACCGTCCGCCGTGGTGAACAGGGCGATGGCGCACAGCGTGCCGACGCTGCCGATGCCGACCACCTTCAGCGCCACGTCGCGCAGCCGGTAGCGGTCATAGAGCACGCGCTGTTCGTCGCGCAGTGTCTCGGCATAGCGCTCGAAGGCGGCCTCTGCATGGAGCTCGTGATGGGCCAGTGGCCGCACCAGCGGCAGCTTCTCGGGGATGCGCCAGGAGCCATCCTTCTGCTGCTTGACCAGCCCGTAGCCGGAGCCGCTGTCTTCCAGCGCCTGCTCCAGCCGCTTCTCGGCCTGCTGGCGAGCCGATTTATGCTCGATCCCGCTGATCGCCTGACGCAGGTCGATGCGGTAGTTCCAGGCCTCCAGCGGCGTCAGCTCGGACAGCGCGCGCAATTTCTCCCGGTAGGCGCGGACGCTGCTTCGTGCCAGGGCATGGCACGCGGACTTCTTCATCCCCGCCTCGTGACCGGCCAGTATCACGCTGGTCGCCAGCCGCTTGATGTCCCACTCGAACGGCGCCTGCAGGGTCTCGTCGAAATCATTGATGTCGAATACCGGGATGTCCAGCGAGGCGAAGCTGCCGAAATTCATCAGATGCGCATCGCCGCAGCTCTGCAGCCGGATGCCGGTGCTGGGCAGGCTGGACAGGTCCCGCGCCATGATCGCCGCCCCGCCCCGATAGAAGGTGAAGGCCGATTGGCTCATCCGCTTGTAGCGTTCCGGCAGCAGCTCCCGCAGCCGGGACTTGCCCTGTGCGACCAGGATGGCGACCGGGTCGGGCCGCTTGCCGGGGGCAGCCCAATTTGCCTGTTCGCTGCGGGGAAGTTCATGGCGCAGGGCACTGCCAAGGGTGTAGCGTTCGTCTCTCGTAAGGTCGGGTCGCGTCGCGGGACGCTTGCTCACGCCACGAGGCCGGGCTGACATCCCACGACGAGCGGCGCCAGTTGGAGCATCTCGTCGGCGGTGAAGGTGCGGCCACGGGTCAGGAAGCGCTGCTCGGTGCCGTTGTCGAGCGAGAACATCCCGCCACGGCCCGGCACGACGTCGATGATCAGTTGGGTGTGGCGCCAGACGGCGAATTGCTGCGCCCCGATATAGACCGGGGCGCCGCCGATCTCGCCGAGAAAGACGTCATTGTCGCCGACCATGAAGTCGTCCTGCGGATAGCACATCGGCGACGACCCGTCGCAGCAGCCTCCGGACTGGTGGAACAGCACCGGCCCGTGCTCGGCGCGAAGGCTGCCGATCAGGTCGAGAGCCTTGGCGGTTGCGGTGACGCGAAGCGGATCGTCGGCCATGGCTCTCTGTTACCTAAAAAAAGCTATCGGCTCAGAAGAAGCCGAGTTTTTTCGTGCTGTAGCTGACCAGCATGTTCTTGGTCTGCTGGTAATGGTCGAGCATCATCTTGTGGTTCTCGCGGCCGATGCCGGACTGCTTGTAGCCGCCGAACGCCGCGTGGGCGGGATAGGCGTGGTAGCAGTTGGTCCAGACCCGGCCAGCCTTGATCGCGCGGCCGAAGCGGTAGCAGCGGTTGGCGTCGCGGCTCCATACGCCCGAGCCCAGGCCATACAGCGTGTCGTTGGCGATCGACAAAGCCTCCTCGTCATCCTTGAAGGTGGTGACCGACACGACCGGGCCGAAGATCTCCTCCTGGAACACGCGCATCCTGTTATGGCCGCGGAACACCGTCGGCTGGACGTAGTAGCCGCCGGCGAGGTCGCCCTCGAGATGGTTGCGCTCGCCGCCGATCAGGATCTCGGCCCCTTCCTGCCGGCCGATGTCGAAGTAGCTGAGGATCTTCTCCATCTGCTCGCTCGACGCCTGGGCGCCGATCATGGTGCTCATCTCCAGCGGGTCGCCCTGCTTGATGGCCGCGACGCGCTTGAGCGCGCGCTCCATGAAGCGGTCGTAGATGCTCTCGTGGATCAGCGCCCGGCTCGGGCAGGTGCAGACCTCGCCCTGGTTGAGGGCGAACATGGTGAAGCCCTCGATCGCCTTGTCGAGATAATCGTCATCCTCGGCCATGACGTCGGCGAAGAAGATGTTGGGCGACTTGCCGCCGAGCTCCAGCGTCACCGGGATCAAATTCTGGCTGGCATACTGCATGATCAGCCGGCCGGTGGTGGTCTCGCCGGTAAAGGCGATCTTGGCGATGCGCGGGCTGGAGGCCAGCGGCTTGCCGCATTCCAGCCCGAAGCCGTTGACGATGTTGAGCACGCCCGGCGGCAGCAGGTCGCCGATGAGCTCGGCCCAGACCAGCAGCGAGGCCGGGGTCTGCTCGGCCGGCTTGATCACCACGCAGTTGCCCGCGGCGATCGCCGGCGCGAGCTTCCAGCAGGCCATCAGCAGCGGAAAATTCCACGGGATGATCTGGCCGACGACGCCGAGCGGCTCGTGGAAATGGTAGGCCACGGTGTCGCTGTCGATCTCGGAGATGCCGCCTTCCTGGGCGCGTATGCAGCCGGCGAAATAGCGGAAATGGTCGATCGCCAGTGGCACGTCGGCGGCCGTGCTCTCGCGGATCGGCTTGCCGTTGTCCCAGCTCTCGGCCTCTGCCAACACGGAGATGTTGGCCTGCATGCGGTCGGCGATGGCGTTAAGGATCAGCGCGCGTGCGGCCGGGCTGGTGCTGCCCCAGGCGTCGCGGGCAGCATGGGCGGCGTCCAGCGCGCGCTCGACATCGGACGCATCCGAGCGGGCGATCTCGCACAGAAACTGCCCGTTGACCGGCGACGTGTTCTCGAAATAGCGGCCACGGGCGGGCTCGACCCACTCGCCGCCGATGTAGTTGCCGTAACGGGATTTGAAATTCGGCTTCATGTGCCGGGCCATGTCGGCGGGATTGATTGATTTGTTCATTGTTTTCCTCCTGTTTATTGTGGACTTCTACAATCCAGCCGCCTCGAAGGTATCGGCGATGATCGCCTGTGCCTCCTGCTGGATCTGTTTCAGATGATCGCGGCCGAGGAAGCTCTCGGCATAGATCTTGTAGACATTCTCGGTGCCGGACGGCCGTGCCGCGAACCATCCGTTCTCGCTCACGATCTTCAGCCCGCCGAACGGCTGCCCGTTGCCCGGGGCCACGGTCAGGCGCTCGACGATCGTTTCTCCGGCGAGCCGGTCGGCGCTGACCTGCTCTGGACTGAGGCTCTTCAGCAGCTTCTTCTGCGCCGGTGTCGCCGGCGCGTCGATACGCTCATAGCTTGGCACGCCGAGCGTCTCGGTCAGTTTCGCGTAATGCCGTGCTGGGTCCGTGCCCGTCACCGCCGTCATCTCGGCCGCCAACAGCCCCATGATAAGCCCGTCCTTGTCGGTCGACCAGGCGCCGCCGTCACGGCGGATGAACGAGGCCCCGGCGCTCTCCTCGCCGCCGAAACCCAGCGAGCCGTCCACCAGCCCGTCCACGAACCATTTGAACCCTACCGGAACCTCGACCAGCCGGCGCCCGAGCTTCTTCGCGATGCGGTCGATGCTGCTGCTGGAGACGATGGTCTTGCCGATCCCGGCCTGCCGGCTCCAGCCGGGCCGGTGGGTGAACAGATAGTCGATCGCCGCGGTCAAATAATGGTTCGGGTTCATCAGCCCGCCGGAGGGTGTCACGATGCCGTGCCGGTCTGCGTCGGGGTCGTTGGCGAAGGCCAGGTCGAACCGGTCCTTCATGCCGATCAGCCCGGCCATGGCGTAGGGCGACGAGCAGTCCATGCGTATCTTGCCGTCCCAGTCCGCCGTCATGAAGCGGAAGCTCGGATCGACCAGGTCATTCACCAGGGTCGCGTCCAGGCCGTAGCGGGCGATGATCGGGTCCCAGTAGCGCACCGCGGCACCCCCGAGCGGATCGATGCCGATCTTCAACCCGCTGTTCCGGATCGCCTCCATATCCAGCACATTGCCGAGATCGTCGACATAGCCGGCGATGAAGTCATGCCGGTGCACATGGCCGGACCGCAGGGCGGCGGCATACCCCATCCGGCGGATCTCTGATCGCTCGGACAGGATCCGGTTCGCCGTCCCCTCGATCCAGTCGGTCGCGTCCGAGCCGGCCGGTCCGCCATGCGGCGGGTTGTATTTGAAGCCGCCATCCTCGGGAGGATTATGCGAGGGCGTGATCACCACGCCATCCGCCAAGCCCCCGCCGGTTGGGTCGCGGCCGCGGTTGTGGCTGATGATGGCGTGGCTGATCGCCGGCGTGGGCGTATAGCCGTCCTGCGCGTCGATCATCACCTGCACGCCATGGGCCGCGAACACCTCGACCGCGCTGACGAAGGCAGGCTCGGACAGGGCATGGGTGTCGCGGCCGAGGAACAACGGCCCATCGATGCCGGCCTGGCTCCGGTACAGGCAGATCGCCTGGCTGATCGCCAGGATGTGCATCTCGTTGAAGCTGTTCTGCGTCGATGTCCCACGGTGCCCCGAGGTGCCGAACGCTACCCGCTCGGTCGCCACCGACGGATCCGGCCTGCCCGAGAAATAGGCGGTCACGAGACGGGGCAGGTTGACCAGCCTCGCTGGTTCGACCGGTTGTCCCGGCTGGTTGTCGGACATGATGTTCCTCCGCTTGAGAGGTACTATTGGCCTATGCGTCAAGGCAGGCAAGCGCGTGACATTAATAACCTGTTTCCAAAAAATGCATCGTCCCTTATGCCTGTTATTTCGTAGTGCTGCCCAGCCGAAGCGTCCGGCATCGGCTCGCACGTGAGCCGGAGAATGACGGATGAGATCTTTTTCGAGACGGCTGGCTGGCTCGACTGCCATCGCGCTGGCGCTGTCTGCCACAGGCGGCGTAGCCGTGCGGCCGGCCCAGGCGGCTGATACGGCGATCGGCAACGGCTCTGCCTTGACCTTCTACCTGCAGCTTCGGCACCCGGCCGCCGCGGAGGCCGCCGCGAAGGCGATGCAGACGCCCGGCAATGCCGCCTACCACAAGTTCCTGACCCTCGCGCAGTTCGTGCGGGACTATGCGCCTACCGACGCGCAGATCAGCCAGGTCAAGACCCAGCTCGCGGCGCTTGGCTACACGGTGAGCTACGTCTTCCCGAATCACCTCGCCGTCCAGGCGATCGGGCCGTCGAGCCCCGCCGCGAGCGTGCTCGGCGCGCAATTGCACAGCATGACCGTGAATGGCCGTAGCGGCGTGATCCCGGACCGCATGCCGGTGATGCCGGCGTCGCTGGCCGGCCTCGTCCGCGATGTGGGTGGTCTCGATACCGTGCACGTCGCCCATCCGATGCGGCTCCGTGCCGGGATGCTTCCGACCGGCGTCGCGGCAGCGCCTGGGGCCGTTGCCGGGGCTGCCATCGGCAACCTCACCGGCGGCACGCCGGGCAACTACCTCCCGGCCGACTTCGCCGCCCGCTACGATGTGAAGCCGCTCTATGATTTCGGGCTGACCGGCCGCGGCACGACCGTCGCGATCGTCACGCTCGCGAACTTCAAGACCAGCGATACGCTGTCGTTCTGGAAGGGTATCGGCGTGAATGCGTCGGCCTCCCGGCTCAGCGTGGTGAATGTCGATGGCGGGACCACGGTTGCGCCAAGCGATGCGCTCGGCGAGGGCGAGACGGACATCGACACGCAGGAATCGGGCGGCCTCGCACCCGGCGCCAACGTTCGCGTCTATGTCTCGCAGAACAACACCAACGCGCAGTTCATCGACGGCTTCGAGGCGGCAGCCTCCGAGAATATCGCCGATACGGTCTCGACGAGCTGGGGCGAGGCGGAGCTCCAGTATTTCGCCCAGCCCGCGATCGGCCAGCCCGACATGACGGCGCAGCTTCAGGACTTCCACGACGTCTTCCTGGAAATGGCGCTGCAGGGCCAGACCCTCTACGCCGCAGCCGGCGATAGCGGCGCCTTCGACACGGTCGAAGAATGCCCGGTCTATGGGACGCCGTCCGCTACGAGCCCGGTGTGCAGCGCGCCGTATGCGGTCGACAGCCCGGCCAATGACCCGCTCGTGACCGCGGCCGGTGGCACGACCACACCCTTCTCCTCTTCGTTGAGCGACGGCTCCACCATCACCGTGACGAATGAGCGTGCCTGGGCATGGGACTACCTCGCGCAGCAGGATCCCAATCTCACCATCCCCGATGTGTTCTCGGTCGGCGACGGCGGCGGCGTCAGCTCGTACTGGAAACTGCCGTGGTACGAAACCGGCACGCCGGGGATCACCGCGACCAAGCCCGGCCAGGTCTATACACAGAACACCGGGACTGGGCCGGTGACGCTCGTGACGCTGCCGTCGGGTTTCAAAGGCCGCAACATGCCCGACATCTCGACGGATGCGGACCCGGAGAGCGGCTACCAGTATGTCGAGGAAGGCGCGATCCAGAACTTCTACGGCGGCACGAGCTTCGTAGCGCCGCAACTGAACGGCGTCACGGCGCTGTTCGTCCAGGAACTGGGCGGCCGCGTCGGCCAGATCAGCCCGGCGCTCTACGAATTTCAGAACATAACGACGCGTGACATCACGTACGGCGACAACTGGGGCTACAACGCCCTGTCCGGCTACGACAATGCCACCGGCGTGGGAGCGCTCGACGCGACCGCGCTGCTCATCGGCCTGGAAGTGGTCAAGATCGCCGGCGGCTCCTGACCTTGGGATCGCCGCAAACTCCTTTTCTTAATGATGTTCCGACTGGGCGATCCGCTGCTCGGCCAGCAGGCGCCAGGGCGCATCCTTCGGCGCCGCGTCCAATGCCCGGCGGAACAGGGCCGCGGTCTCGGGACTGACACCGCCCTCCGCACGGACCTGCGCCTCCGCGGTCTGCGCGGCCAGGGTCGGCTCGAAGCCGTCGGCCAGCGCCTGGCTCCAGGCCAGCGCGGCCTGACCCCAATCGCCTCTCGATGCCTCCGCCTGGCCGAGCAGGAGGTTGCCCTGATGCTTCTGTGCCGAACCCGGCGGCAGGGTCGCCAGCCGCGACTTCAACTCGTCCATCAGCCGTTCGTCTTCGTCGTTGCGGGCGTCGGCCTGCTGCATCCGGAGCGAGAGCGGCTGGGCCGGCAGGTTCGGGTGGCCACCGACCAGATACAGCCCGATCGCCATGACCGGCACGGCCGCGAGCATGGCCAGCACCGGCAGGCGCGAGCCCACGCGGTTGCTGTCCGCCTTGCGATCGGCCTCGGCCAGCAGCCGGCGCTGTATCTCCAGCCGGGCGCTGGCATGTTCGCTGGCGACGATCAGCCCATGCGCCTGGTCGCGTTCGAGCTCATCGAGCTGAGCCCGGTGCAACGCCATTGCCGCCTCGTGGCGGTCCCGCGGCTTCAGGCCGCGGCGCAGCACCAGCGCGCAGGGCAGCAATGCCACGGCACTGAGCAGGACAACCGACAGCCAGATCATGGTCTCAGTTGGACTCTAACAGTTCATCGAGGCGGCGACGCTCGCTCTCGGACAGAGGCAAGGGGGCCAGCTTGCGCGAACGCCAGGAGAACCAGGCCGCGGCGCATCCCAGCGCCAGGGCCAGCAGCGGCATTGCCCACAGCAGCAGGGTCATGGCGTTCAGCGGCGGCCGCAGACGGATGAAGTTGCCGTAGCGCTCGACCATCCAGGCGACGATCTGACGGTTGCTCTCGCCGCTCGCGACGTGCACGCGCACCACGTGTCGCAGGTCGCGGGCCAGGTCGGCGCCGCTGTCCTCGATGCTCTCGTTCTGGCAGACCAGGCAGCGCAGCTGCGCCCCGATCGCCTCCGCGCGGGCTTCCTGAGCCGGGTTGGTCATCATCTCGGCCGGATCGCTGACCGCGAGGCCGGAGGCCGGCACCAGCAGAAGGGCCACAAGCAACAAGAGACACCGGATCATCGCGTCAGACGGTCCAGTGCGGGACGCAAGCCGGTGCGGATGGTATCGTCGGTCAAGGGACCCGCGAGATGCCAGCGAATGACTCCGCCCGGCGCGACCAGGAAGCTCTCCGGGACTCCCGACACGCCCCAGTCGATCGCGACCAACCCCGCACGATCCGACGCGACGCGGACGTAGGGCGTCGCGGTGTGGGTGACGAAGCCACGCGCATTCTCCGGAGCGTCCTTGTAGGCGATGCCCCAGATCGGCAGCATCGCCGCCAGGGACGACAGGGTCTGGGCTTCCAGCACGCAGGGGATGCACCAGGAGGCGAAGAAATTGACCAGGACCGGGCGCGTCTGGGCGGCCAGGAGCGACGAGGAAAATCCGGCTCCCGGGGCTTGCGCGGGCAGGTCGAAATCAGGCACGCCGCGGCCGGCCGAGGGAGTGTGGATGTCATGCGGGTCGAAGCGTCCGCTCCCCATGCCGGCCAGCATCGCCCAGAAACCGGCACCTGCCGCCACCGTCACGCCAAGCGGCGCCAGCATCAGCGCGTGCCGGCGGCTGAGACCGCCCTCAGCCAATCGTCGTGGCCGCGCGGGCGGGGATCCGGGCACGCCGCGGTGCGCCGACGCGCACGCGCCGGTCGCTGAGCGACAGGCCGCCGCCGAGCGCCATCACCAGTGCGCCGAGCCACATCCAGGGCGCGAGCGGATTGTCGTGCAGGCGCAGAACGGCCGTATTTCCATGCTCGTCGCCGAGCACGGCATAGAGGTCGCGTATCAGGTTGGTGTGGATCGCGACCTCGCTGGTGGTCTGGTTCTGGGTGGCGAAGCTGCGCTTGGACGGGTGCAGCACGGTCACGATCCGACCGTTACGGGTCACCGTGATGGTGGCGATGCGGGACAGAAAATTCGGACCGGGCTCGCTGCGCAGGCTGTCGAGCCTCCAGTGATATCCGGCCATGTCGACCGTGTCGCCGGCGTGGATCTCGACGATCTTATGCTCGGCCTGCGACATGCCGGCCAGCCCGATCACGGTGACGCCGGCCCCGGCATGGGCCAGGGCCGCACCGAGGGCGGCACGCGGCAGCAGGCGGGCGCGGCGCCAGCTCTGGACGGGAGGGAGGCGGCCCAACTGGATTTTTTGCGCGAGGTCGGCGACGGCGCCGGCGATCACCCAGACCGCGAAGCCGAACGCCAGCACCGGCAGCACGCCCTTGAGGCTGAAGGCGGCGATCAGCCCGGCGAGCAGGCCGGCCAGTGCCGCCCACCATAGCCGCATCAGCACCGGACCCATCTGGGCGCGCTTCCAGGGCATCATCGGCCCGATCGCCATGGCCGCGAACAGCGGGATCGCCATCGGTGCCGCGGTGGCATCGAAGAACGGCTTGCCGACCGAGATGGTGGCGCCGAACAGCAGGCTGGCGAAGGGCGGATACATCGTGCCGGTCAGCACCACCGCGCAGATCGAGCAGAGCAGGATGTTGTTCAGCACGAGCGCGCCCTCCCGCGAGAGGGGGGCGAAGATCCCGCCGGAGGTGAGCTTGGGGGCGCGTATCGCGAACAGCAGCAGCGAGCCGCCGATCACCAGCCCGAGCAGGCCGAGGATGAACACGCCGCGTGCCGGGTCGTTGGCGAAGGCATGCACCGAGTTGAGGATGCCGGAGCGGACCAGGAAGGTGCCGGACAGCGACAGCGAGAAGGTGCCGATCGCCAGCAGCACGGTCCAGATCTTCAGCGCCTCGCGCTTCTCGACCACGATGGCGGAATGCACCAGGGCGGTGCCGGTCAGCCAGGGCAGCAGCGAGGCGTTCTCGACCGGGTCCCAGAACCAGTAGCCGCCCCAGCCGAGCACATAGTACGACCACCAGGAGCCGAGCGCGATGCCGCAGGTCAGGAAGCACCAGGCGGCGACCGCCCAGGGCCGCACCCAGCGTCCCCAGGCCGCATCGACGCGGCCTTCGAGCAGGGCGGCGACGGCAAAGGCGAACGGCACCGCGAAGCCGACATAGCCGGTGTAGAGGATGGGTGGATGGAAGGCGAGGCCGGGGTCCTGCAGCAGCGGGTTCATGCCGCTGCCATCGA
>CAXSEE010000150.1:0-10909 GCA_964235615.1 uncultured Acetobacteraceae bacterium
TGGGAATGTCCGTCCGCGGTCACTTCGGTGAGCCGGACACAAAGTGTCGCGACAGGCTTGTCGGCGCGCACGCGGATGCTGAACGAGGGCTCTCCCATGACATCGAGAGGATCTGGGAGTGGCGGCGTGTCGAAGGTCAGGCTGAGGAGGTCGTCACCGGACTGTTCGCGCCACCAGTCGATCGGATCGCCGGAACTGGCCGTGGTGCGGCTCGAAAAGCCGATGGTGAGATCAGGAGCGTGTGTCAGCCGGCGCTCTTCACCCGCAGTCGGCGACAGGCCGTCGATGTTGAGGTGGAACTGGCGTCCGACGATGCGCGAACTCGGCCAGTCCGCCTCGGAAACCCAAGCACCGATCGTGTCGCGTGGATAGCTGAACCCTGCGGGCCGGCTCTAGCGAAATGCCCATATCCTGGGCTCGTCCATGATGCTGTTCCGTTCCCCGTTCAGCCAATGACGCCACCATTGGGTCTCGATGGGCAGCCAGTCGACTCCCGGCCCCGGCACGCCGTTGGCCGCTGCGGTCGGCGGCCCGGCGTGACCGGGAGGTTGCGGGTATCCGGGCCATTTATGCGCCCAGGCGCCGATCAATGCCTTCTGAGGCACGTGTGGCGCACGCTCCATCATGCGCGTGGCAGACGGCAGGTAAGCATCCAGTAATCCGGCAACATTGAATATGGCCGCCGTGATCTTGCTGTAATCGTGGATCGAGCCGTCCTGCCATTTTGCGTCGTCCGTCTGATGCCGGTTCCAGTCGATGGTGAGCGCGGCGGCGGCTTCCAGTCGCTGTTGCCACAACGCCCGCCATCTGTCCCGGCCGACAATCTCCGGATCGGGCGGCGCGCGCATCACCACCTGCCATTCCATCGCCCACTGCCACTGGTTCTGGATCAGGCAGCCGCCACGATAGTGGATGTCGTCGAGGTAGCGTTGTTCGGTCCCGCAGGCGGAGACGATCGCCTTCAGCGCCGACGGCCCCTTGCCGACAGCTTGCAGCGCCGCAAAGGAACCGTAGGAGATGCCGCGCATTCCGACGCGGCCGTTGCACCATGGCTGCCGCGTCAGCCAGTCGATGATCGACAGGCAGTCGGCCTGTTCCACAGGGGAATACTCATCGACCATGACACCCTCGGAGTCGCCAGTGCCGCGGATGTCGATGCGCAACAGAGCCACGCCTGACTTTGCCAATGCCGGCCCGACGATGTCGTCGCGATAGCGGTAGGCGTCGCGCTTGCGGTATGGGAGATACTCGATCACGGCGCCGCATGGATGAAGCTTCGCGTCGGCGGGCAGGAACAAACGCGCGGCAAGCCGGCAGCCGTCCGGCATTGTGATCCAGGAGTTCTCGATAACCTGTATCGCTGGATCGTCCAGAGGCACCATGTCCGATGCACCCGTCCTCGTCGCGGCCTGCGCCGGGCGGATGAATGGCAGCATTGCCGAAACGAGGCCGAGGATGCTACGGCGCGTGACCATCTGGAACTCTCTCGTCATCCTGCTGTTTCACACCGTCAACCGTCCCATAATGAAATCTGCGTGTCCACGTGGGAAGAGACCGCACGACAGCGGGATCATAAATCCGCGGTTTGCCTGTCGCGCGACTTTGCCTTCAGCCCAATAGAGGGCGGATACATGCTCGCCGATGAAAAGAGGTCTCGGATTGCCGGTAGAGACCGTGGCGGTCCAATCCACCCGAAGACGGATCTGTGGATTGGCTATCCGGAAAACGCATCCAGAATGCGGGCCCAGGACCGGATGCCATGATACAGGCTCGATAGATCGTATTTCTCATTGGGCGAATGGATGCGGTTGTCGAACCGGGCAAAGCCGATCAGCAGCGAATCCATACCGAGAACCGACTTGAAATAGGATATCGCCGGGATCGAGCCGCCGGTTCCTGAAACGGCGGTGTCACGATGCCACTCCTCGGTCAAGGCGACGCGCGCCCGTTGCAGCCAGATCCCGTCGACCGGAGCGCTGACCGCTTTGCTGCTGCCATGGTTCGTGAAGGTGACGGCGCAGTCCGATGGCACACGGTCCTGAACGAACGCGCGAAAGCCCGTCCGGATCTGCTCGGGGTCCTGCTGACCGACAAGGCGGAAGGAGATCTTGGCGGAAGCGCGCGAAGGCAGCACGGTCTTGAACCCCTCGCCTGTATAGCCGCCCTTGATGCCATGGACTTCGAAGCTTGGCCGTGCCCAAACCTGTTCGAGAATGCTGCGTCCCTGTTCACCGGCCGGCACGCTGAGGCCGAACTGGCCCAGGAAATGAACTTCGTCGAAGGGCAGGCGACCCCATTCAACACGTACGGCCGGATCAAGCTCCGGGACCGCGTCATAGAAGCCGGCCAGAGTGATCTGCCCAGCCTCGTTGCGTAGATCCGCAATGATCCGGGCCACGATGTGCAGCGGGTTGCGGACCGCATTGCCGTACATGCCGGAATGCAGATCACGGTCAGCACAGACGACTTCGAACTCCTCACTGACCAACCCGCGTAGCATCGTGGTCACCGCCGGAGTGTTGTCATCCCACAGGTCCGTGTCGCAGACCAGCGCCAAGTCATGCGATAGCTCAGTCCGGTGCGCCTGCAGAAAAGCGAGCAAATTCGGGTTGCCGGTCTCTTCCTCACCCTCAAGGAGTAGCGAGACCCTGATTGGCAAGGAGCCGACAACTGCCTTCCAGGCGCGGCATGCCTCGATAAAGGTCATGAGCTGGCCTTTGTCGTCCGAAGCGCCACGCGCCACGATCTGGCGCTCCCCCTGTGCTGTAGTGATCAAGGCGGGCTCGAAAGGCGGCGTCTCCCACAAGGCAAGGGGATCGACGGGCTGCACATCGTAATGTCCATAGAAAAGAACATGGGGCCCTATCGAGGACGTCTTGTCATGGGCGACGACTATCGGATGTCCCGGTGTCGGATGGACAGCGACCTCGAAACCGATATCGGTCAGCTCTCGCGCCAGCCAATCCGCCGCACGGCCGCAATCCTGCGCATGAGCCGGATCGGTCGAGACGCTTGGTATCCGCAGCAACTCGCATAGTCGGGCAACGCTGATATCAAGCTGGGCGTCGATATGGGCCAATACTGAAGATAGTGGCGGCGTCATCTACCGCCGTCCATGGACGGAAATGACACGGAACATGGCGGCCCTCGCGAAGATAGTCATCCTCCTGCCCAGATGCCGCTCATGGCGTTCGGGAGCTAGCATTCATTCGGCCGTTCCGATGCTCCCGAGACCCTGCTTCCCAGGCGGCCCGATCTTGCCCCCATAAGTCGAGCTTGCATCCGCGTCAGGTTCCGGGAGGCAGGTCGAGCCGCGATGGCAGGACTGGTCCGGTCATCATTACTTGCTTCACAAGAGGGACAAGCTTGTCGGACTCATCAAGAGCATGTCTTCAACTCACGGGAATCGCGAAGCTTGGCCAATCCCTGGTTCAAATCGGTCAACGCTAGCCTACCGATCAGCCGGCCTTTGTAAAGCCCTAGATTTCCAAGATAAGCTTCTGCAGGTGTGGCGACTTTCGTTTAGTGGCCGCTGAAGCTTGCAGCTCGACATTGTTCTGCGTGAGAGACATGTTGTAGCTGAACCGATCCCACCTTAGCGAGGCATACAGCAGACCCATCGGTTTACCGCCCTGGGCACGCATCAGGCGGCGAATGCAAAACAGCGGAGCGCCCGGATCGAGATGCAGCAGCTTGGCGATCAACATCGAGGCCGGCGCGGCGGTCATGATCTGTTCGGCACTATGGACCAGGAGACCTCGCGACTTCCACAGATCGATCAGCTGCATGCGTCCCAGCAAATCCTCGCTGATGCCGACCCCGTATTTCTGCGGAATATAGACCGACGTATGGCTGACCGGCGCCCTTCTCCGCGACAGCAAGCGCGTCACCCAGAGCACCTTCTCGTTCTGCGGAACTTCGAGTGTTTCCCTGAGCGATGCATCGGGAATAATCCAGGCGAAGTGCAAAACCTTTGGGCGCATGTCGATCGCCTGCGCCTTAAGGGTCTCGATCTCCTGCTCCACGTTCGTGACCACCGGTGGCAGGCGAGGCAGCAGGCGGGCGCTGCGGCCCTTGCTCCGTTTGATCAGAGCCGCACGTTCGAGCTCGTCGCAGGCACGACGGATGGTGATCCGTGACACCTCGAAGCGCTCCTCGAGGGCAAGCTCGCTGGGCAGCGCGCCAGCGGCATCGTAGCGACCCGATAGGATTTCGTCGCGCAGGACCTGTAACACCATCTGGTAGAGCGGTTGCTGCGACGCACTTCCGTCCGTTGCCGTCTTCTCGGCTGCCGTCCTCTTCACCCTGACCTCTCCCGGACACCGGGCAGTCAGTCGCCCGTAAGACCAGCATAATAGGCCATTACGCGGGCAACGGGCAGGACATCGGCGTATTTTTTGTGCATGTCATAGAGGTTGGCGAAGTGCGGGCTCCCAACGCAGCCCGAGGTCGAGCCGCCGGTCATGACGATGCTGTCGCAGCGATAATGGACCATCAGCGACTAGTGTTTTCGGCACGGATGATCGTTTGCAGCCGAATGCCGACAGGGCGGAGAGCGCCGATATACTTGGTGAGATGGCGGGTGGCCGCAACCGGAACTGGACCGATGGCCTTCGAGCCGACGTCAGAACCTTTCCAGGATGCTTTGTCTTGCGCACCGGAGGTGATCCGTCATTGCTTTGGCGGCTGCATCCCCGTCGCGGCGCGCGATGGCTTCCAGCAAGACCTTGTGCTCGTTCCAGCCGGGCGCATTGCGCTCCGGCAGTCTCTGCCGCTCGAACATCTTGGTCAGCCGCCGCATCTCACGTATGATGTTCGCGATCAGCGGGTTGCCGCCATGGTCGCCGATGCTTTCGTGCAGATCATCGTCGAAGGCCCAGTGTTGCGCGGGCGTCGGGTTGTGCCGCGGGTCGATTGCTTGCAGCGCCTTGTGCAGCCTCCGCACGTGACCCTTCGGCATAGTCCCGGCGGCACCGCATGCAGCACGCGGCTCGATGAGCAGCCGGACTTCGAGACTCTGCAGGTATTCCTCCAGTGAGACGAGACGGACCATCAGCATTCCGCCTATGGCACGCGTGACCAACCCCTCGCCCTCGAGCCGGCGAAGCGCTTCGCGCAAGGGCGTACGGGACACGCCCATCTGTTCGGACATGCGCCGCTCCTGCAGCACCGATCCCCCGGCAAGCTTCCGGTCGAGGATCAGGTGGAGAACGTGACGATACGTGTCGTCCTCGATGCGGGTCCGTTCCGGTGTGACTTCACCCTCCGGCATAATGCGTGATCTCATGGGAATGCAGCGGCGCTATGTGCTCGTGCAGGCCAAAGGGCGGCATGTGGCATGGTTTTCCTCGATGACGGGTCAGACCTGGTTTTGATTGTAGCGCATGATCCTTCCGTGTGGTCCCGAGCGATCATTCTCCAGCTCATAACAATCACCGGGAACACGCGGCTCGTCGCCGATCTCCTCGAAGATCTCAGCAAGATCCCGATGGTCGAGCTTGAAGGAGAAGATCCGGAGGTTCCGCGACAAATGGCGTGTCGAGGTGGCGCCAACGATACAGCCGGCGACCTGCGGCCGGTCGAGCACCCAGCGTACGGCAACCTCGCCTATGCCCACACCGTGTCGTGCACCGATCCTGGCCAGAACGCGGAGAAGCGCCTGGAACGCATCCCATCCCCCATACTCGTCGATGATCAGCCTGTACTTGACGAGAGAGCGGTTCTGCAGCGGTTCAGCTGGCGCCTCCCGGTCCAGCCATTGCTCGGAGAAGAAGCCGCCCAGCAGGTGGCCATAGGTCAGCAACTGCATCCCGTGCCGCATGCAATACTCGGCCATCTGCCGCTCGGGCCGGCGGTCCAGCAGCGAGTACTGAACCTGGTTGCTGACGAAGGGCACGCCGGCCTCCGCGAGATGCGCGAGCTGTTTGACGCTGAAGTTGGTCACGCCAAGCCTCGCGATCTTGCCGGCTTGCACCAGCTCCCCGAGCACGGACGCCGTTCGCAGGGCGCCATCGATCGACCAGTCCCACCAGAAGAACTGCACCAGATCGAGCCGGTCAATCCGCAGCCGGCGCAGGGACCGGTCGATGATGGAGACGATATAGTCCCTGTCGATGCGAGCGAGCACTTCCAGGTCAGGCACGAATTTGGTCTGCACCTCGATCCGGCGTCCGAGATCAGGATGCCGAGCACGGAATTCGCCGATCAGCTCCTCGACGCCGGTATAGTGGTCGGCGCAGTCGAAGGTGGTGATGCCGGCGCGAACGAATGCCGCCATGTCGGCGATCGCCTGCTCCCGGTCAACGCTACCGTGGCCGCCGGCAAGATGCCAGCCCCCCTTCATCAGGCGCGATATGCTGTAGCCGGGCGCCAGGACGACGCGTTCGATCCCCGATGTTCCTGCTGGCGCCGTCATGTTGTCAAAGCTCCCCGCCGGCTGACGAGGCGGTGGTATCGGCATGGCGAAACGAACGGACGCCGATACGACTGATACGAACGCGTGAGGGGCAGTTCGGGTCCGGACATGCCACCTCGTGATCACTGGTCATCCAGTCGGCGTCATGGGTCATGCGCTGCTTTGCCGGCAACAGCGGCAGCAAGGCGGCGAGGGTGTACAGGCTGAATGGCATGTCGGGCCGGAAATGCAGCAGCTCGCCACGCATCTCGAAATAGTCACCGACCTTGCTGTTGCAGATCAGCCGGGCACCAGGCGGCGCCACGACTTCCATGCGAAGGTCGTAGAGCTCGAAGCTTGCCTCGTTCGTATTCATGGTGTTGCCTTTCAAGCGTCGATGAGGCTCAGGCATGAGAGATCGCGTTACGGTGTCTGGAGCCGAAGATAAGCGAGAGCAGGACCAGCATGAGAGCCGTGACCGCGATTCCGAGCGTTACCAGCGCCGGAGCGAGCGCCCGTTCGCTGCCGAAGAATGTCCTCGCGAGGACTGCCGCGAGAACAGGGCCGGCCCCGGAACCGAGAAGGACGTTGAGGAAGAAGCTGAGCGATGTCGTGACTCCGCGTCGGCGGTTCGGGGTCAAGTCGAGGATGGTCGACAGCCCGACCGCGGTGATGAAGCCGGTGAGGGTGAACAGGCCGGCAACGCCCAGTAGAGCGACCGTCACGTGGGTCGAGAGCAGGGTGAACGAGACCAGGACGTAGACCGGACCCGCCAGCATCAGCAACAGCAGCTTGTCGCGCCGCGCACGGCCGTCGAAAAGCGGCGATTCCCGACCTGCCTCGTGCCGGCGAGACCGGCCCGGAACACGCCACTTGAGGCCATGGTCGGCCAGCGTGCCGCCGGCGAGCACGCCGATGCAGCCACCCACGATCATGCACGGACCAAGAAGCTCGCCGACATGCACGAGATCGCTGCCGAAGTCGTCGATGAGCACGGACGGCCCCCACGCACCGACGGCGTTCTCGAGCAGGGAGACGAGTGCTACGACGAGATAGATCGGAACCAGCCGCAACCGGCCGCCGCCGGCGTCCTCCTTGGCCGGGTCCGCAGCGGTTGCCGTGACCCGCGCCGGCTCGTGCAGGCCCACCAGCAGTATCATGAACAGCAAGGCGCCTGCGCAGCCGAGCAGCACGAAGACGCCCCGCCAGGGCGCCCAGCCGGACAGGAAGCCACCTGGCAGTCCGCCGCGGACCAGCTCCAGCAACCAGGCGCCGATCAGGATCGAGGCTCCCGCTCCGGACTCGATGCCGGCAAAATAGATCCCCAGAGCCCGCCCTCGCCGTGCGGGAGCAAAGACATCCCCGATAAGAGAAACCGCCACCGGCGATAGCGCCGCCTCGCCGATGCCGACCAGCATGCGGCCGAGGAACAGCTCGCGGAAGTCGGTTGCAAAACCGCAGCTGGCGGTGCCGAAGCTCCAGATGCCGACGCCGGCCAGCAGCAGCCGCTTGCGCGACACGCGGTCGGCCAGCCATCCGAGCGGCAATCCGACCGTCGCGTAGATCAGGCCGAATGCAGTGCCGATCAGCAATCCCACCTGGACGTCGCTGATATGCAGCGCGGCCTTGACCGGGCCGACGAGCAGGCTCAAGACCTGGCGATCGGTATAGGCGACGATCGCCGTCAGGAACAACAATCCCAGCGTCGTCCAGGGCCGTGACTGTTTGCGAGGGACCGGTCTAGCCAAGGATCTTGTCCAGGAACTGCCGCGTGTGCTCGCTCTTCGGGCTCTGGAAGAATGTGGCAGGCGGCGCGTCCTCGACGACGCGACCCTCGTGCATCAGGACGACCCGGTCGGCGGCGGCGCGCGCAAAACCCATCTCGTGGCTGACGACGAGCATCGTCATGCCTTGGCTGGACAGGTCGGTCATGACGTCGATGACCTCGCGGGTCATCGAAGGGTCCAGGGCAGACGTCGGCTCATCGAACAGCATCACCTTCGGCTGCATGGCAAGGGCGCGCGCGATCGCCACACGCTGCTGCTGACCACCCGAGAGCTGGCCCGGGTAGGCATTCTGCTTCTCCTCCAGACCTACCCGGGCAAGAAGCTGCAGGGCTTCCGCCCTCGCCTGCCCGGCTGCCATGCGGCGAACTCCTATCGGCGCGGCGGTGATATTGTCCAGCACCGTCATGTGGGGGAATAGGTTGAATTGCTGGAACACCATGCCGATTTCCCGCCGCTGGCGCACCACCTCGCGCGGCGGCAGCTTGACCAGGCGGCCGCCATGCTCGCGAAAGCCCATCAGCTGGCCGTTTACGATGATGCGGCCAGAGTCGACGGTCTCGAGATGGTCCACGCAGCGTAGCAGCGTGCTCTTGCCGCTACCCGAACGGCCGGTGATCACGATGACCTCGCCCGGCTGCACGACAAGCGTCATCCCTTGCAATACCATTGCGCGGCCGAATGATTTGTGGACATCCAGTATCTCGACGATCGGCTGGATGTCGTGCCCGCGCGGCGCGGCCGGATGCATCAGCGAGCTTCCGACAATCTGGCAGTCGTGCGGCGAGGCGACCTGATGAACGGCCTGTCGTAATAGGCCTCGATACGGGTCTGGACCCACCCCCACAGGCTCGTCAGCAGGATGTAATAGGCGGCAGCGGCGAAATAGGCCTCCAACACGCGGAAGTCGCTTTGCGCCAACTGCTGAGCGTGCCGCAGCAACTCCTCCATCGAGATCACGGAAGCGAGTGACGATGTCTTCAGCATTCCGTTGACCTGGTTGCCGAGCGGCGGCAGCACCAGGCGGGCTGCCTGCGGCAGGACGACGATCCGCATCATGCGCCGGTAATCCATCCCCAACGCCCGTGCCGCGTCGAGTTGTCCGTGATCGACCGACTGGATGCCGGCACGGGCGAACTCCGCGAAATAGGCGCCCTCGTTCAGTCCGAACGCGATCAACGCGGATGTAATGACTCCGAAACGGATTCCGAGCTGCGGCAGCCCGGTATAGATGATCACCAGCTGCACCAGCAGCGGCGTGCCCCTCCAGAGCCACACGTAAGCCGTGGCAGGGTAACGAAGCAACGGATTGCGCGCGATCTTCATGAGTGCTGCGACGGCGCCGAGCACGATGCCGATCACCATGGAGGCACAGGTCAACCAGACGGTTGTCCAAGCACCAGCCAGAATGTACGGGCTGACGAAATCCTGAAAGAAGCTGCTCCAGCTCCAGCCCATCTCTTGACACTTTCTTCGATTCTGCACGAGAAGCCGGCCGTCACGGCGTGAAGTAGTACTGGATCCTGCCAGTGAACTCCGGCCAGGCGGTGATAG
Source organism: uncultured Acetobacteraceae bacterium (assembly GCA_964235615.1). Classification (GTDB taxonomy): domain Bacteria; phylum Pseudomonadota; class Alphaproteobacteria; order Acetobacterales; family Acetobacteraceae; genus Lichenicoccus. Next base: position 9,733 of record CAXSEE010000150.1, read on the forward strand.
GCTTGACCCCGTAATGGCCCAGGATGGCACTGTAGCTTCCGTCGGCGACCATGGCCGAGAGCGCAGAGACGACGGCCTTGGCGATCCTCGGATCGCTGGTCGCGAATGCCGCCGGCATTCCAGGAAGCAGGCCGGACAGGGCCTCGGTGAACCGGCCTTTACCCTGGTAGTAGGTGCCGACCGCGTCGCTTGCGAATACGGCATCGATCTGTCCGGCCTGCAAGGCCTGGAAGGTATCCGCATAGGTGTTGAAGACACGGATATCCACGGGTGGTCGTCCAGCGCGGACGATGTCGGCGTCGATGTCGCGCAGCTTCGCCTCCTCGATGCCGGCAGCTTCGACGCCAACTCTTTTCCCGGCCAGATCCTTGAGTGTCTTCAGCCCGATCGGGTTGCCGAATGCCGTAACCAATGCGAGGGCGCCCACGCTGTAGGGGATCAGCTGAACCGATTTGGCGCGTTCCGGCGTGAAGTAGAAGCCCGTGTTGATCATGTCCCAGCGCCCGCTGCGGAGGCCCGGGACCTGCACCTCGAACTGGACGTTGGCGTATGCCGGCTTGAGGCACAGCCGCCGGGCAATCTCGTTGCCGAGTTCGACGTTCATGCCTGCGAGATTACCGGACGGGTCGACATATTGCGTCGGCGGCGTGGTCGCGTTGATCGACATCGTCAGCGATCCAGGCGTCGTCAGAGGCAACTCGTTACCCTCTGCCAGACACGTGGTCGGCCTTGCCGGCGCCGCCGCGGCGGAAACGCTCCAGACCATCGCCATGGCGAGCAATGCCGTCACCATCAGCGTGCTGCGCAAGCTGCGGCCGCGCGTCCCAGGTCCTGCCTCGTCCATCTCGATCACATGCGCGCTCATGCCGCGGCGGTCGTCCAGTTCGCAATGACGGAAGCGGTCACCGCGACCATCTTGACGTAATCCTCGATATCCACCCACTCATCGATCCCGCCGACCTGGGTAAGACTGCCGCATAGCGAGCCTATGCCCAGCGTCGGGATTCCGCTCTGGATGTTCGGGTTGCGTATGTCGCTCGAAGTATGCATCGGATTGACGCAAGCCTCGACACCGGCAACATCGGCGATCGCGGCGGTCACCGTCTTGTAGAAAGGATGGTCCTCGGCGACCTCCGTCCCGGAGACGCCTGAGATCCACTCGATCACTGGAGAATGC
>CAXSEE010000151.1:0-3884 GCA_964235615.1 uncultured Acetobacteraceae bacterium
TGTTCAAGACCGAGTTCGACACCGTCGTGGTGCAGCAGGACATCTGCAACGGCTGCGGCTATTGCGTGCCGGCCTGTCCGTTCGGGGTCATCGACCTGAACCTGCTCGACGGCAAGGCACATAAATGCACGCTCTGCTACGACCGTCTGAAGGGCGGGCTGGAGCCGGCCTGCGCGAAATCCTGTCCGACGGATTCGATCCAGTTCGGCGAGGTCGGCGACCTCACGGTGCGCGCGCGCGCGCGGGTCGAGCAGCTGCACGGGCTGGGCGTCGAGAGCGCCTACCTGTATGGCGCGCCGGACGAGCCCGGGGCGACCGATGGGCTCGGCTATCTCAATGCCTTCTTCCTGCTGACCGACCGGCCGGAGGTCTACAACCTGCCGGTGGCGCCGACGCGGCCGTCCAACCGGGTCGTGCCGGGACTAGTGTCGGGGTTCGCCGCGATTGCCGGCCTGGCGCTCGCGGCCGTCGCCCTGCTCGGGCGCGAGACGAGGATGCACTGATGTCGATTTCCGTCGACGCTGCCGAGGCCGCCCGGAAGGGCCCCGAGGACGAGGTTCAGGTTCCGCCCGACACTTCGGAGCGGGCGATGCCGGAGACGCCCGGCTGGAACGGCCCGACCTATTACGGCCGGGCGCAGCTGAAGCCGGCGCCGTTCAACGCGTGGATGGTGGGCGGCTACGTGTTCCTCGCCGGCCTGTCGGGGTCGTCGATGATCGTGGCGGCCCTGGCGGACGCGATGCGCGGCAAGGATGCGCGGATCACCGTACGCAACGGCCGCTACATGTCGCTGCTGGCGCCAGCGCTCGGCTCGCCGCTGCTGGTGTGGGACCTGCATACGCCGCAGCGCTTCTACAACATGCTGCGTATCGCCAAGGGCACGTCGCCGATGTCGATCGGCACCTGGATCCTGATGAGCTTCACGGGCTTTGCCGGGATGAGCGCCGCCGGCGAGTTCCTGTCGCGCTGGATGCCCTGGATGCGCTTCGTGGCACGCGCCGGCGAGGTGCCGGGGGCGATGACCGGGGCGGGTCTCGCTTCGTATACCGCGACGCTGTTCTCGGCTACCAGCACGCCGTTCTGGGCCGCGGCGCCGCGAACGCTGGCGGTCCGGTTCGCCTCTTCCTCGATCGTGGCAGGCGCTTCGGCGTTGGCATTGCTCGAGCCGGCGCCGGACATGCGCCGCCGGCTCGAGCAGATCGCCGGCGTGGCACTGGCGACGGAGCTCGCGGCGACGCTAATCTCGGACGGCGTCTACGAGAAGGCGGGTGTCGCCGAGGCGCGTCACAGCAACTGGGGGCGCATCGAGAAGATCGGCGCCACCGGGCTCGGGATCATCCTGCCGCTCGGGCTTCATGCGGTGGCGCATTTCACCGACCGCGGGACGGCCCGCAAGCTTCGCATCCTGGCCTCGGTGCTGGGAATGGCGGGAAGTGCGACATTGCGCGTCTCGATGATCGGGCTCGGCGACGTGTCCGCAAGCCGTCCGGACATCAGCTTCCGCTTCAGCCAGCCGGAGAACCTGCCGAACCCGGAGGAGCGCTGGTCGATCCGCGAGAAGATGCGGCGCATCATGTATGCGCGGAACAAGAAGTAGCATGGGGTTGGTGGCTAGCCAGAGCTGCTAGGATATCATGGCGCTGACGCCAGAGCAGGAACTGCTCGAACACGAGTTGAAGGTGATGACCATGCGAGCCGACGTCGCCAACAAGAATGCCGACACGGACCTCAAGTCCGAACAGTTGCGCTGGGAGCCGTGGAAGGTGGTCGCGACTGTCTTCACCGCTACGGCCGCGGTGTTCGGGTCCGTCGGTGTCGTGCTGGGCTATCTCCTGCACAGCGCGCACTGACACCCAAGCGAGGCTTGGCGGAGGCGGATGGGAATCGAACCCACCGCCCGTTCTTGACGGGCCTCTGGTTTTGAAGACCAGGAGGGCCACCAGACCCTTATCGCCTCCATGGGGCTTACCTATCAGTTCTGCGCGGACGCGGTAAGCAGCCGGCGGTCGCCTACCCGACGCGTGAACTGGATCTGGTCCAGATATTCCAGCAGCGGCACGCTGTATTTGCGCGAGATGCCAAGCGCCGCGCCGGCCTCCCCGACCAGCAGGCCGTGGCCGTTGCTCATCAGGGGGATGAGCTGACGCCGCGCGGCCTCGACCGCCTCGTGATGGAACAGCACTTCACGCTTCTGCACCTTGTCGAAGGTGCGGACCAGGATGCCGGCGCGGATCAGCCGGTCCAGCATGCGTCGTGTCGGGATGTCGGAGGGCATGTCCGGCGGGGTCAGGGCGCCCTTGCGGATCGTCTCGGCCAGGCGGTCGGCCAGTTGTGTCTCCTGGCTGGCCTGTTCGCGCTCCTGGGCCGGTCGCGGCACCCGTATCAGCCCGCCATCCTGGCGCAGCGTGCCGGCGGCGACAAGGCGCGCGATGGCTTCGTCCAGGACCGGGGCGCTGACGTCCTTCTCGACCAGGGCGGCAAGGCGCTCCCGGGATATTCCGGCGGTCTGCCCCTGCAACAGGCGCGGCAGGCCGGCGACGATCTTGTCCAGCGCCGCGCGCGCGACGATCACGTCGCCACGGGTGCGGACCATGTCCAGGGTTGGCAAGAGCGGCACCACCCGGGCAGGCGCCAGTCCAACGAGACGGGCCAGGCGCGCGACCGGGACCCCTTCGCCGGCGCTGGCTTGTATCTCGACCGCCAGGATCCGCGCGCCTTCCGCATCGGCCAGGGCCGCCAGCCGGGCCAGCGTGCGTGGGGCATGGCGACGCAGGCGGCGGGTGGCTGGGTCGAGGATGCGACCGCCCGCGACCGTCAGCGCGGGCGATGCCAGCCGCAGGATGAAATGCTCGCGCGACGGCACCGAGACCGGACGGGCGCAGTGCAGTTGCGCCAGTGCCGTCTGGCCGGGCGACAGCTCGTCGCGGTCGAGCAGGCGGAGGCGCGCCTCGACCTCGTCGGTGCCGAACAACAGCTGGAGACGGGTGGTAGTGCGCAACGGAGAGGCGCCCGCGACAGCGGTCAGCTCGACCGAAAGCCAGTCCCCGGGCGGCAGCAGGCCGGGGTCGCAGAGGGCGACGCCGCGCGGGACGTTGGTCACTTCCATACCGCGCAAATTCACCGCCACGCGCTGGCTGGGCTCGGCGGCCGGCACCGTGCTGCCATGCACCTGCAGCGAGCGGATGCGGGTGCGCAGGCCGCCCGGCGTGATTTCGAGCTCGTCGCCGGCTTGCAGACGGCCGCGTCGCAACGTGCCGGTGACGACGGTGCCGTGCCCGGCGATGGTGAAGGCGCGGTCGACCGGCAGGTAGGCGAAGCCGGCGTCGGTGGGCGGCATAGTGTCAAGGATGATCCTGCCGATCGCCTGCCGGATGGCGTCGAAGCCGGCCCCGGTGACGGCCGAAGCCAGGATCGGGGCGCCGGCCTGCAAGCCCGAACCGGCGGCAAATGCGGCAACCTCGCCCGCCATGGCGGCAGCGGCCTCGGGCGGGACCAGGTCAGCCTTGGTGATGACGATCACCGCGCGCCGCAGCCCGAGCAGCACGGCGATGTCGACATGCTCGACGGTCTGCGGCATCACGCCCTCGTTGGCGGCCACCACCAGCAGCACGGCGTCGATCCCGGTGGCGCCGGATACCATAGTGCGGACGAAGCGTTCGTGACCGGGCATGTCGATGATGTCGACCTCGTCGCCGCCGATGCGTGCATGGGCGAAACCGAGCGCGATCGAGATGCCGCGCCGCTGCTCCTCCGGCAAGCGGTCGGTCTCCGTCCCGGTCAATGCGCGGACCAGCGCCGTCTTGCCGTGATCGACATGGCCGATGACGCCCAGCAACAGATGCCTCATGCGGAGGCGGCGGCCTGGAGATGCCTCATGCGGCGGC
>CAXSEE010000151.1:3984-10824 GCA_964235615.1 uncultured Acetobacteraceae bacterium
AAATGCCTCATGCGGCGGCGGCCTGGCGCACCGCCTCGGCGAGCATCGGCAGCTCGTGGTCGCTGACAGTCAGCATGTCGAGCAGCAACCGTCCGCCGGCGAGGCGCCCGATGACCGCCGGATGATGCGCGCGCAGCCGGGCGGCAAGAGTTTCGTCCGGGATGCTTGAGGTCAGGGCGACCGCGTGGCTCTGGATCATGCTGCCGGGTAGCGTGCCGCCGCCGGCATAGCCGGTCGAGGGCTCGATGCTGGTCGGGATGGCGTCGTCCAGAAGTGCGACCAGCCGGGTGGCGCGAGCCTCGGTCGCCGCGGGGTCCTGGGCGAGCATGCGCAGGGTAGGGATCCGTGCCACGGCCTCGTCCGGATTGCGGTAGAGCCGCAGCGTCGCCTCCAGGGCGGCGAGGGACATCTTGTCCAGGCGCACGGCACGCAGCAGCGGATGCTTGCGCAGCGGATCGATCGCGTCCCGGCGGCCGACCAGCATTCCGGCCTGAGGACCGCCCATAAGCTTGTCGCCGCTGAACGCCACCAGGTCGGCGCCGGCCGAGAGACTGTCCATGACGGTCGGCTCATGGGGACGGCCGAAGCGGCTCAGGTCGATCAGGGCGCCGCTGCCGAGGTCCTGCATCAGCAGCAACCCATGTTCCCGGGAGAGGGAAGCAAGCTCGGGGAGCGTCGCCTCGGCAGTGAAGCCGACGATCCGGTAGTTGCTCTGATGCACCTTGAGCAGCATGCGCGTATGCGGCGTGATCGCCTCGCGATAGTCCGCAGGGCGCGTCTTGTTGGTGGTGCCGACCTCGACCAGGCGCCCGCCGCCCTGACGGATCACGTCAGGGATGCGGAAGCCGCCGCCGATCTCGACCAGCTCGCCGCGGGAGACGATCACCTCGCCGCCGCCGGCGAGTGCTGCGAGGGCGAGCAGCACCGCGGCGGCGGCGTTGTTCACGGCCAGCGCCGCTTCCGCGCCGGTCAGCTCGCACAGCAGGGGGGCAATGCCCTGGGTGCGCGAGCCGCGCGTCCCGGCGGCCAGGTCGAACTCGAGGTTGGAGTAGCCGGCGGCCACCTCCATGACCGCCGCGAGCGCCGCCTCGGCCAGCGGGGCGCGGCCGAGGTTGGTGTGCAGCACGATGCCGGTCGCGTTGATCGCCCGGCGCAGGCCGTTGCCGGCGCTGGCGGCGATGAGCGCTGCGGCACGGTCGAGCAACTCGGTGGCGCTGGGCGGATGCTGCACGCTGTCCGGCCGGAGCAGTTCCATGCGCGCCTGATCCAGGACGGCGCGCAAGGCGGCGAGCAGCACGGGCCGCGACGACTGCCGCGCCAGCATCTCGGCCTGCGGCAACTCCAGCAGGCGTTGCACTTGGGGCAGGGCACGCAGGCTTGCGTTGGCAACAACGTGTCTATGCAGCGTGTATGCTCCCCCTGGTTCCGACCCTACCAGTAGATGGCGCGGTTTATGCGCCAACCAAGGAGAACGCCGTCATGACCGACAGCGATGTTCGACTGACCGCACTGGCTCATGGCGGCGGCTGCGGCTGCAAATTATCGCCTGCGGTGCTGCGGCAGATCCTCGCCGACATGCCGGCGGCGGGGCCATTCGCGAACCTGCTGGTCGGCACCGAGACCGGGGACGATGCGGCGGTGTATCGCCTCAACGACACCCAGGCGCTGGTCGCCACCACGGATTTCTTCATGCCGGTGGTCGACGATCCCTATGATTTCGGGCGCATCGCCGCCACCAACGCGATCTCCGACATCTATGCCATGGGCGGCACGCCGATCCTGGCGCTGGCGATCGTCGGCATGCCGCTGGGCAAGATCAGCATCGAGAGCATCAGGGGCATCATCGCCGGCGGGGCGTCGGTCTGCGCGGCCGCGGGCATTCCTGTCGCCGGGGGTCATTCGATCGACAGCCCCGAGCCGATCTACGGCTTGGTGGCGCTCGGCCTGGTGCATCCGGACCGGCTGATGCGCAACAGCACCGCGCGCGAGGGCGACCGGCTGATCCTGACCAAGGGGCTCGGGGTCGGGATCTACAGCGCCGCCCTGAAGCAGGGTCGGCTGGAGCCGGCCGGATACGAGGCGATGATCGCCTCGACCACGCAGCTCAACGCGGTCGGGGCGAGCCTGCCGGATTGTGCAGGGGTGCATGCGGTGACCGACGTGACCGGCTTCGGGCTGCTCGGGCATGTGCTGGAGGTCTGCCGCGGCTCCGGTCTCGCGGCGACGCTGCACATGGGCGAGGTGCCACTGCTGGCGGGGGTGGCGGCCCTGGCACGAGACGGGCTGAAGACAGGTGCGGCGACGCGGAACTGGGCGAGCTACGGGCAGGATGTCCGGCTCGCTCCCGGCATAGGCGAGTGGCAGCGGGACCTGCTGTGCGACCCGCAGACCAGCGGCGGCCTGCTGATCGCGGTGGCGCCCGCGCAGGCGGAGGCGGTCCTGGAGCTGGTGCGCCAGCGCGGGTTCGGCCTGGCGGCGGTGGTGGGCGAAATAGGTGCCGGAGCCCCATGCGTCAGCGTGACCTGAAATTTCCCATGCGTCAGCGTGACCTGAAATTTCCTCCGCTGCGTCGGCTATCCGGACAGGGATCGCGGCCCGACCGCCTATGCCCACCTTCGCCGACAGGCGCTCCCTCAGATGCTGCGAGAGGCATATGGCAGCCGTCCTGGAACCTCGCATCCTCCGGGCGGCCGTCACGCACCCAATCGGCCAGACGCACCGGAGGCAACCCGGGGCAGGCAAATTCCCAAGCGATGTTCTTCGCCAGGGCGGCCTGGGATTTCGCTTCCAGTTCTATAGAACAGAGAACGTGTCCGGCCGCCGCGGCAGTTACGCCCTCATCAGGTCAGGAACGGCGTCATGCCGGGATCGCCTTTTGCCATGGCGCGCTGGTAGGCGGGTCGTGCACCGATGCGGGCAAGATAGGCGCGGATGTTCGGGTAGGGTGACAGGTCGCGCGGCGCAAAGGCGCGCATCGTGGTCAGCGGGAACAGCATGATGATGTCGGCGGCGGTGAAGCGGCTGCCGGCAAAATACTCGGTGACGCCGAGCCGGGCTTCCACCAGCGCGAAGCCGTTGTCCGAGCGGCCACGCAGGGATTGCATTGCGGGACTGTCCTTGCCGTCGCCCAGCCTGGAGATGACGAGACTCATCATCGCGGCGGACATCATCGAGCCGTTGGCGAAATTGAACCAGAACAGATACTCGGCGAAGCCGGGGCTGTCGGGCCGCTCTGCAAGACGGAAATCGCCGTATCTGGCCATGATATAATCCATGATCGCGCCGGACTCCGCCAGGACCAGATCCCCATCGGTGATGATCGGCGCCGTGCCGAGGGGATGCAGCGCCTTGTAGGCTGCCGGTGCCATGCGCGTGGCGGGATCACGATCATAGCGGACCAGCTCGTAGGGAATTTCGAGCTCCTCGCAGAGCCAGACGATGCGTTCGGACTGCGAGACGCCCAGATGATGAACGACGAGCATTGCAGCCTCCTTCTTGTTGGTCCGGATCATCCGTTCACGATAGAACGTTGCAAAAGCTTGTCAGCATCGCCGTCCCGCTGTCCAGGAGGAGCAGCTCAAAGCATTAGGGCATTCGCGTTCTTTGTCTGCTACCATGAGTCCCCTCTGGAATCCCGTCCGCTTGCCGTCGCGGGAAGCAGTGACCTCTGACCTTAAGGTTTTCTGCATTCATGCCGACACCGTTCTCGCCGGAAGATCTCAGCCGCGCCTTCGATGCGAGCATCCTCAGGCGGGGGCGGTCGTTGATTCTGCTCGAAGCGGTGGCGGTCACGCTCCAGGACACGACGATCGCGGTCGCGGTGGATCATCTCGACCAGCGTCATACGGCGACCATCGCTCCGTCCGCGCGCGGCGGCCGGGTGGTGTTCCTGAACCGGTGCAGTTGCGGCCAGGCTGCCTGCGTCCATGCCGCGGCGGGCGCTCTGGCGGCGCTGGATCGCTATCCGGCCCTGCGCAAGCTGGAGGGGCAGGGTCTTCTCGCAGTCGCTCCGCCGGCAAAGGCCCTGCCGGCAGAAGCCGTGCCGGCAAAGGAACACCGGCGGCTGGTGTTCGAGCTGGCGCCGGCCGAACTACCCCATGCCTGCTTCGTCTCCACCCTGCTTGTCGGCGACTCGGGCGCGCAGGCGGCCACCACGCCGGCGCGCATCCTGGCCGACCGGGCCAGCAGCGAGAGCAGCCGGATCATGGCCAAGCTGCTCGGCGGCGGCGAGGACAGCCGGGTGGCGGTGGCACCGTCAGGCGTGGCGGCGGTGCTCGGCCTGCTGCCCCGGCTGGGCAAGGCGCGCTGGCAGGCGACCGGGAAAACCCTGATCCGGGGCGACGAACGCAGCTTCCAGGCCAATGTGCCGCCGGATCTGCCGGAAAAATCGGCGATCATCCTCGGCGATGCCGGTCCGTGGTACGTCGATGCGGCCACCGGCGCGGTCGGGCGGGTGCGGCTTGCCCAGGCCCCGGCGACCGTGGCGCGGCCGGTAGCCAAGCCGCCGACAGCGTCACGGTCCATGCATGCGGCCCGCTTCCCGGCCAGCCGGCCGGCGGCGGCTCCCGTCGGCGGCGGCCGCAGGAACGGACGCCTGGTCGGGCCGACCCTCCCCGCCGCGGCCGACCCGGTCATCGTGGAGCGTCCGCCGGTTCCGATCCTGCGTCTGCGCAAGATCGACTTCCCCGACGATTTCGGACGCCTGCAGGCGATCGACGCGCTCACCATCGACTTCGACTACGAGGGCGTGCTCGCCACCTGCGACGATGACCGGCAGTTCCTGCGGGTGAACCGGCCGGGCGACCTCCCGGGTCATCCGAGCTTCGTCCGGCGTGACCGTGCCGTCGAGGCGGCGGCGCTTGAGGTCCTGCGTCAGGCCGGACTCAACCAGATGCGCGTCGCCGAAGGTCCGACCGCCAAGGGCCGCATTGTCTTCGCCTATCGTGGTGCCGATGCGTTCGAGCGCTGGCGGGGCTTCGTCAACGACCGCGTGCCGGGGCTCGAGGAGTCGGGCTGGCGCAACGAGATCGACCGTGAGTTCGCGCCGAAGCGGGTGGGATCGGTCGGCGATTACGACGTGCGCGTCGAGGATGCGGACGCCGGCAACTTCTCGCTCGATTTCGGCATCGAGGTCGATGGCGTGCGCATCCCGCTGTTGCCGATCCTGTCGCGGCTGCTGGAGCGGGGCGGCATCGACAATGCCAAGATCGTCGACGGCGAGCTGATCACCAGCCTGGAGGACGGCCGCATCCTCAAGCTGCCGGCGGAGCGCATACGGCGCCTGCTCGCGGTGATGGACGACCTGATCGAGGCGGCGCGGCGCACCGGCGAGGGGCGGCTGCTGCTGCCCGACGGCGAGGCGGACAAGGTGCTGGACCTCGAGGACCTGCTCACCACGCGCTGGGAGAACGCCACCGCGATCGAGGCCTACGCCAAGCATTTCCGCAGCGAGATGGTGATCCCGGGCGTCGCGATCCCGGCCAGCTTCACCGCCACCTTGCGGCCCTACCAGCAGCATGGCGTGGACTGGCTGCAGCATCTGCGCGGGATCGGGCTCAACGGCTTCCTCGCCGACGACATGGGCTTGGGCAAGACCGCCCAGACCATCGCCCATATCGTCATCGAGAAGGACGCCGGACGTCTCGACGAGCCCGCGCTGATCGTGGTGCCGACCAGCCTGGTCACCAACTGGACCTCCGAGCTGGTCAAGTTCGCGCCGCACCTGAGTGTGGCGGTGCTGCACGGCCTCGACCGGCACGAGCGGCGCGGCGAGCTGGCCGGCACCGACGTGGTGATCACCACCTATACCGTGCTCGCGCGCGACATCGAGGAGATGAAGCTGCTGCAGTGGCATCTGGTGGTGCTCGACGAGGCGCAGGTCATCAAGAGCCCGGACGCCAAGGCGACCAAAGCGGTCTGCCAGTTGCGCACGCGGCATCGCCTGTGCCTGTCCGGCACGCCGATCGAGAACAACCTCCAGGAGCTATGGTCGGAGTTCGCCTTCCTGATGCCGGGGTTGCTCGGGGATCGGAAGGGCTTCGCCAAGCGCTTCCGCCGGCCGATCGAGAAGAACAACGACGCGGCGCGGCGGGTGCAGCTGATACGGCGGATCAAGCCGTTCCTGATGCGCCGCACCAAGGCCGAGGTGGCGACCGACCTGCCGCCGAAGCACACCATCCTGCGCCGCATCAACCTCGCCTCGGACCAGCGCGAGCTGTACGACACCATACGCGGCACGCTGTACGACAAGGTGCGCGAGCAGGTGGCCGAGCTCAGTCCCGCGCAGAGCCGGATCGTGGTGCTGGATGCGTTGCTCAAGCTGCGTCAGGTTTGTTGTGACCCGCGGCTGGTGAAGCTCCCTTCGGCGCGTCTGGTCGACTGCTCCAGCAAGCTCGACGAGCTGATGGACATGATCGGCGAGATGATCCCCGAGGGCCGGCGCATCCTGCTGTTCTCGCAGTTCACCACCATGCTGGACCTGATCAAGCCGCGCCTGGCCGAGGCCGGGATCCGGTTCGTCGAGCTGCGCGGGGATACGCGCGACCGTGCCGAGCCGGTGCGGGTGTTCGAGAGTGGTGCCGTTTCGCTGTTCCTGATCAGCCTGAAGGCGGGGGGACGGGGACTGAACCTGACGTCGGCGGACACGGTGATCCATTACGATCCCTGGTGGAACCCGGCGGCGGAAGACCAGGCGTCGGACCGGGCGCACCGCATCGGCCAGACCAAGCCGGTATTCGTCTACAAGCTGATCGCCGCCGACACGGTGGAGGACCGGATCGTCGAATTGCAGCGGCGCAAGGCCGATCTCGCCAACATCGCGCTGAGCGAGGAGGGCGAGTT
>CAXSEE010000152.1:0-7552 GCA_964235615.1 uncultured Acetobacteraceae bacterium
CAAGGCTGAACCTCTCAAGGCTGGGCGTGCCGAGGCTGCAGAAGCCGGCGACGAACACCAGGTAGGCCGCGACCAGGAAGCCTTGCGCCGCCGCCTCGATCGACAGGCCGGTGCGGGTCAGGCCGAGGATGCCGAGATCGAGTGCGGCGTTCGGCACTAGGAAGCCGACGAAGCGGTAGTATGTCGTCCAGAAGCCGTCGCCGCGAAGCAGGCCGGTCAGGATGTGAATGCGGGCGACGTGATTGGGCCAGTCCTGCAACGGTGCCGGCCGCGTCGCCAGCAGCGGCGTTGCCCCAAGCAGCAGCAGGACAGCCGGTTTCCAGTCGCGCATGGGCATTGCGGCGGTTCCATATCAGCGGGCGCAGCCGATGACCATTCTCGGCCCGGTCCAGGCCAGGTTATGGTGTCCGGACGTTCGGGAGGACCGGGATGATGGATGCAGCCACCTTCTTCACCTATGTCGCCGTCGTGCTCGGAATGCTCCTGATACCGGGCCCCGCCGTCCTCCTGACGCTGACGCGGGCGACAGCCGGTGGCGCCCGCGTCGGCCTTGCGACAGCGTTCGGGATTGCCTTCGGAGACCTCGTTCATGCCGCCATGGCGACCTTCGGCCTGTCGGCGGTGCTGATGACCTCCGCCGTGGCGTTCGATATCGTGAAGTGTGCCGGCGCCGCCTACCTCATCTTTCTCGGCATACGGGCCTTCATCGAGAAGAGCGACGCCCTGCACCTCGTCGCCTCGCGCCCTATCGATATCTCCAGGGCGTTCCGGCAGGCGATCGCGGCCGAGCTGCTCAACCCGAAGACGGCGCTGTTCTTCCTGGCCTTCCTGCCCCAGTTCGTCCATCCCGGACATGGCCTCCAGTTTGTCCGTCCCGGACATGGCCCCCAGTTTGTCCATCCCGGACATGGCGATATCGTTGCGCAATTTGCCATGCTGGGTCTGATCTTCGTCGCCATGAGTGCGGGATATACCTCGTTGATCGCGCTGGCGGCCGGTTCAGTGGGCCGCTGGCTCGACCGGCACCGCCGCATCGGTCGCTGGCAGGGCCGCGTTATCGGCACGATCTACGTGGCACTCGGCCTGCGGCTCGCCTTCGAGGAAAGGTGAGGCAGGCGTCGGACATGGCGGCGAGACAGCATGACTACCGGGTTTGGGTAACCTGGACTGGAAACAAGGGGTCCGGCACGGTGTCGTATCGCGGCTACAGCCGTGCCCACCGCATCGACGCCGTGGGCAAGCCGGCCATCGAGGGATCGTCCGATCCCGCTTTCGCGGGCGACCCGGCGCGGTGGCCGGAGGAACTGCTTCTGGCCTCCCTCTCCGCCTGTCACAAGCTGTGACGTCCCCCCGATGACCTACTGCCTGTCCCGCGCGTCAGGCAGCAGCGACAGCAGGTCGTCCTGCGCCGGGACCGACGATCGCTTCCGCGGCGCGGCGGCGCTCCTGAGACTGAGCAGCTCGTTCAGCATCCGGTCGATCGTCTGCCAGAGCGGCTCGTTGCCGATCCGCTCCTGCATGACCAGCCGGTGTGCCGCCAGCGTCACGTTGAGCGTCCCGCGCGTCGTTTCGGGCCGCGCGGAACGCATCTGCACCAGCGCCTTTTCGACCTCGTCGAGCGGCAGCGACATGGCTGACGCGATCGCATCCGGCTCGGCGCCCGCCCGGCGCATCCGCCGCGCCTCGGTCACCTGCCGGTCCGAAAGCGCTATGGAGGGCCGCAGCAACTGCGTGCGGCGAGACATCTCCCCCGATCCGCTTCCGGGGGCCTTGCCCTTGAACGTCATTGGCCGCTCCACCAGCCGATGGGTGCCCGATCAAAATGAGATACCGGCTGCTTATACCTATATGGTGATGAAGCATCGACTTCCAGTTCAGTTGCCTATGCCCCCCTCCCCATACCAATGACGCTCGCGCCGCCGAACACCATCCGGTTCACCTCGGGCGAGAAGATCGCATAGGGAGAGACCGCCTCGTGCCGGCTCGCCTCCTCCAGGCGTCCGCGCTGCGCCTCGGTGAGGCGGAGTTCCAGCGAGGCGATGTTGTCCTGGAGCTGCTCCAGCCGGCTGGCGCCGATGATCGGCGTCGTGATCCCGGGCCGGGACGCGGCCCAGGCGAGCGCGACCTGTGCCGGAGCGCTGCCGGTCTCCGCCGCTACCGTCCTGAGTTCGTCGAGGATCGCCCAGTTGCGCTCCGTGAACTTGGTGTCGCCGAATGGATTGCTGCCGTTCAACCGGCCATCATTTGGCTGTCCATCGCCCGCTGACGCGTCGGGCAGTCCCGGGGGGCGAGGTGCATCCCCCCGTGCCGCTATTGTGTCGCGGCGGTACTTGCCGGTCAGGAAGCCGCCCGAGAGCGGGCTCCAGGGCAGCACGCCCATGCCGAACTCGCGTGCCGCCGGCAGATGCTCGCGCTCGATGCTTCGCTCGGTCAGGGAGTATTCGAGTTGCAGCGCGATCGGACCCGGAACGCCATGGACCGCGGCCAGCGTGGCCATTTTCGCAGCATACCAGGCCGGGACATTGGAAAGGCCGAAGTAACGGATCGTCCCCAGGCGGACGAGGTTGCCGAGCGTCTGCAGCAGTTCCTCGGCCGGGGTCACGATGTCCCAGACATGGACCCAGAACAGGTCGACATGCCCGGTGCGCAGGCGCTTCAGCGAGCCTTCGAGCGAGGCGTGTATGTTCTTGGCTCCATTGCCGCCGGCGTTCGGATTGCCGCGCTCCCGGCCGAACCCCGCCTTGGTGGCCAGCACGATCCGGTCGCGCAGGCCGCGGCCGGCGATCATGCCGCCCAGCATCTCCTCGCTGCGTCCGCCCGAATAGACATCGGCGGTGTCGATCGAGTTGCCGCCGGCGTCGACATAGGCGTCGAAGACGGCGCGCGACACCTCCTCCGGCGATCCCCACCGGTTCGTGCCGAAGGTCATGGTGCCCAGGGTGAGGGGGCTGACGACCAGGCCGGAGCGGCCGAGCGTGCGGTAGTCGGTGAGGGTCATGGCGGGCCTTTCAGGACGCTGTCGATGATGCCCTGAAAGATGATCGCACTGAATAACGATAATCGAAGCAACCCGGCATGGCAGATCACGCCATGAGCTGGGCCTCATCCACGTCGGTCGACAGCGCGATCTCCTTCTGCGCGTCGAGGGCGGCGATCCGCTCGACCAGGGCCGCGCGGATCGAGCGGTAGGCGGTGCTTCCCAAGGTCAGCCGTCTGGGGGCAGGGCTCGCGTCCACGCATTCGATCATCGCCGCGGCCATCTTGACCGCATCCCCGGTCAGCTTGAACGCACCGCTCGCCACGGCGCGGCGCACGTCGCCGGCCGGCGTGTTCTCATAGGCCTCCATCGGCGCTGGACTGACCAGGCCGGCACCGAAGCTGGTCCCGGCGGGACCCGGCTCGACGATCGTGAACGCGATGCCGAACGGCGCCACCTCCTGGGCGACCGACTCGACGAAGCCTTCGATGGCCCATTTGCTTGCGTGATAGAGGCTGAAGTTCGGGTAGGCGATCTGGCCTCCTTCCGACGAGATCTGCAGGATGCGGCTGCCACTCCCGAGGCCGGCATTCTGCGCGCGCAGATGCGGCAGGGCGGCCCGTATGACCTGGATCGAGCCGATGACGTTGGTGTCGATCTGGTGCCGGATCTGCTCGTCGCTCACCTCTTCGGCGGCGCCGAACAGGCCGTAGGCGGCGTTGTTCACGACGACGTCGATGCGGCCCATCTCGTCGAAGGCGCGATCGACCACCCGGCGCACGGCCGCCGTGTCGGTCACGTCGAGGGATGCGACCCAGAGCCGGTCGCCATATCGCACCTTGAGTTCGTCGAGCGCGCCCGTGCGGCGCAGCGTCGCTGCCACGCGATCGCCGCGTGCCAGCAGTGTTTCGGTCATGATCCGACCGAAGCCGGAGGAGGTGCCGGTGATGAACCAGGTTTTGGTCATGGGAGAAGCCCTTGCGTCGGCGCCGCTGGATTGCGGTGCGTCCCGTTGGGTAAAGCTAGACTTCCCGTTTGCTGTGACTATACGGATGATCTGGCATGGGTTCGTGAAATCCGACCATGAATGACCGGCCGGCCCTCAGCGACCTCACTGCCTTCGCCGCGATTGCGGCACATCGCAGCTTCCGCCGCGCGGCGGATGAGCTGGGACTGTCGCCATCGACGCTCAGCCACATGATGCGTTCGCTGGAGCAGGCCATGGGCGTGCGGCTGCTGCACCGGACCACACGCAGCGTCTCGACGACCGAGGCCGGCGCCCGGCTGGTCGCGCGCCTGCAGCCGGTGCTGCGCGACCTCGACCTGGCGTTGGCCGAGGTCGATGCCCTGCGCGACCGTCCGAGCGGCACGCTGCGGATCAACGCCGGCGAGATCGCGGCCCGGCTCCTGTTGAACTCGGTGGTCCCGACGTTCCTGTCGCGGTATCCCGAGATGTCCCTGGACCTCGTCACCGAGGGCAGGCTCGTCGACATCATCGCCGGCGGTTTCGATGCCGGGATCAGGCTCGGCGAAGCGGTGCCGCAGGACATGATCGCCGTGCGCTTCGGCGGCCAGACGCGCTTTCTCGCAGTGGCATCTCCGTCCTATCTGGCGGGGTGCCCACCGCCGCGGACACCGGACGACCTGAAGGAGCACAACTGCATCCGTGTCCGGCTGCCGAGCGGCAAGCCGTTCCGCTGGGAGTTCGAGAAGCATGGACAGGAACTGACCGTCGAGGTTTCAGGCAGTCTCACTCTGGATCATGTGGAACTGATGACGGAGGCCGCGGTGCGCGGGCTCGGCGTCGCCTACGTGTCGGACCGCTCCGCGCGGCCCTATATCGAGAGCGGGAAGCTGATCGCCCTGCTGGATGACTGGTGTCCGCGAATCCCCGGCCTGTTCCTCTATTATCCCGGCCATCGCCATGTGCCGCCGGGGCTGAGGGCCTTTATCGATGTGTTGAAGGAAGTTGGTTGAGCATCAGGTGTGGCAATTGCCGTAGATGGGGAGACTTGCGGCAGGGAGGTGCTTCGTGGCAGGAGCTTCCATAACCACCTGCCCGGCCTGAATTCGAGATGAGATTGCCTTCAGAGGCGGCGGTGCTGCCGCAGCGTCTGCTGGATGGGGCCAGGCTCCTGCCCAACCGGATCGAAATGCTGCCGTTGCTGCCGCGTCACGCGATATTTGCGGAGGTGGGAGTTGGCACCGGCGGCTTCTCAAGGCTGGTGCTTTCGATCTGCAAGCCGAGCCTGTTCGTGGCGATCGATCAGTTCCGGTTGCATGAGCTGCAGACGCTCTGGGGCCAGCCGACCGATCAGGTGTTCGGCGGCAGGACCCATGCCCAGGCCTATGGCGCGGATTTCGCGGAAGCAATCGCGGCAGGGCGCATGCGTGTGCTGGAGGGCGAAAGCGACGAGTGCCTGGCGCGGCTGGAGGACGCCAGCATCGACGTGATCTATCTCGATGCCGATCATCGTTACGAGTTCGTGCGGCGTGATCTTGCGGTCGCCCGGCGCAAGGTGCGCGAGGATGGCTGGATCATCGTCAACGACTATCTGATGGTGGCGGAGCTCGAGGCTTCCATTGCCTACGGGGTGGTGCATGCGACCAACGAGTTCATGCTGGAGCATGACTGGGGCATGCAGTACTTCGCGCTACAGCCTCGCATGTTCTGCGACGTGGCATTGCGGCCGAGCCGGCTGCTGCATGATGCGTCTGCCGAGAACCAGTCGCTGCGCGATGAAATCGGCCTGCTGCGCGGCTCCACGTCCTGGCGCCTGACGGCGCCATTGCGGGCCGCGGCACGTATGGTCATCGGCGGGAGGAACCCTCGATGAAGTCGAGCCGTGCCGCACGCTAGTCATGAAGAACCTATGGTTTGTCGGCGAACTCCAGCGACCGGTCGTTCGCGCCGCCGGCGGATGGCCAGGAAACGAGGCCGAGCCGTTCGGATTGCCGGTCTCGGCGCGCAGCCAGGCGGCCATCATTACCGCCGGCATTCCGGGATACTGGCGTTCGATGGCGGCCGAAGCGTGACGCCGGGACTGTTCATCGTGCCGAGCACCAAGTGCCGCTCGTCGGAATGACGAGGTGGCGGGAACTCGGTTGACCGGTCCCGGACAGCGCACGCCCCATCATGCGCGTGCGCTCATAGAACAGGCCATCCCCGACGAGATCTGCTTCGGCACGCTGGATCCGTGCTGGGTCGGCGCGCTGCTGCTCCCGTCCCGGCACGACCGACCTGTCCCGGCAGCGCTTCCGGTCATAGCGTCCAGTCCGGGGCGTGCATCCGGCTCAACGAGGGCGCCAACCCGATGGCCGCGCAGTTCCTGCGCCTGGGGGTGGGGTCGTCCACGGTGGTGCTGACCGCGACGGCCGGTATCGTGGCGCCGATCATCGCCCATACCCCCGGCCCCTCGCCCGAACTGCCGGTGCTGGCGACCGGAGCGGGCTCAATGATCTTCAGCCACGCGAAGGTCGCCGGCTTCTGGCTGGTCAAGCAGCACCCGAACATGAGCGTCGGCGAGACGATGAGAAGCTGGTCGGCGATCGAGACCGTCATCTCAATCAATGGACTGGTGAGCCTATTGCTTTCTGCGGCCGGTATCTGACAGATCTGGGATGCAACCTTTGCTCACGCCCGTGAATTGAGCGTTATTAGCCCAGGAGAGACGCAACGTGCCATTCGATGGAATGGATTTCCAAGAGAGGCCGGAGCCACCCGGCCGCGCAGCACCCGGCGAAAAAATCGTGAGCATGCTGCTGCTGATCCTCGCCATCTCCCTGCTGGTGATGCCGATCTCGATGGCCGGGCTCTTCGACCTCGTTCATTATATCGCGAGCCGATGACCTCGCCGATCAGGCCGGGCTTCGCGCAAGCCGGCCGATCCTGATCGGTGCAGTCTCGCGAAGCTGCAGGATCGCGACCAGCCCGACGATGACGCCGCCGGTCATGTACCAGGCCGGTGCCAGCGGGCCGGTGGCGGCGATCAGCCAGGCCACGATAAATTGCGTCGAGCCGCCGAATACCGAGATGGCGCAGGCATAGATCATCCCCAACCCACCCGATCGCACGGCCCTGGGCAGCGCCTCCGTGATGACGACGATCGCGGACACGCCGGACAGGTTCGAGCTGGCCGACAGCAACGCTGCCGCCCCGTAGAGGGCCAGGGGCGAGCGGAACTGGTCAAGTGCCCAGAAGCACGGGAACACCGAGACCAGCAGCACACAGGCGGGCGCGATCAGCACCGGCTTGCGCCCGAGGCGGTCGGATAGCCAGCCGCCGAGCGGATCGCTGACCACGCCGCCGAGCCCGACCACCACGGTCGCACCGAATGCGAGCCTCGTCGGCATGCCCAGGGTCGTGGCGGCATAGGTCGTGAAATAATCGAGGATATAGTTGGTCGTCGTGGCGCTGGCGAGTATGGCGATGCCGGCTGCGGCAATCCCGAAGAGGCTTGGCCTGTCGGGGTCCCGCGGGCGGATCACTGCGGCCGTTTCGCGCGGGTTCGCCGCTTCGCTTCGAATTGGCGTCTCGTCGAGCGCCAGTGTTTCGTCGAGCGCCAGTGTTTCGTC
>CAXSEE010000152.1:7652-10763 GCA_964235615.1 uncultured Acetobacteraceae bacterium
TCGTCGAGCGCCAGTGTTTCGTCGAGCGCCAGTGTTTCGTCCAGTGATCGGCGCAGCATCATGCCGAAGGGGATGATGGACGCCCCGATGAGCAGGGCGATGCGCCATCCCCAGGCCTCGAAGGCAGGCGCGGTCATGAGGCTCGACAGCATCACCCCGACCAGGCCCGCCGACAGGACCGCGAGGTCGGCACCCATGGACTGGAACGAGGTATACAGGCCGCGTCGCAGCGGTGGCGCCGCCTCGATCAGGAAGGCGGTGCTCGGTCCCACCTCGCCGCCGATCGCGAAGCCCTGCAACATCCGGAACAATACCGCCAGCGCCGGCGCCACCGGACCGATCATGGCATAGGAAGGCGTCAGGGCCAGGCCCAGAACCGCCACGCCGATCAGCCCGAACGACAGCAGCATCGCCGGCTTGCGGCCGCGCCGGTCGCCCATGCGGCCGATGACGAAGGCGCCGAGCGGCCGGGTCAGGAAGCCGGCGCCGAAGGTGGCCAGGGACGCCAGCAGGCTGCCGCCCGGCGCGTGCGAGGGGAAGAAGGTCCGGCCGATCTGCACGGCGAAAAAGGCGTAGGTGACGAAGTCGTAGAACCCGAGGGCGTTGCCCACCGCGACGGCCGCGACCTGCCTCACTCCCAGCGTCTTCGGTCCCGGCATTGGGGGTTCCGGCATCCGGGTGGTCTTTCATTCGGCCCGTATCGTGAGAACCCTATACGGCATCAACGACAAGGCGGCGAAGCCGATCTTCACGCAGAAGTCCCCCAATGCCAACGCGATCCAGACATGGGCAGGCAGAACCCGCAGGAACGCCAACGAGAAGAACAGGCAGGTGTCCACCAGCGAACCCGC
This sequence comes from uncultured Acetobacteraceae bacterium, assembly GCA_964235615.1. Lineage (GTDB taxonomy): Bacteria > Pseudomonadota > Alphaproteobacteria > Acetobacterales > Acetobacteraceae > Lichenicoccus. The sequence continues at coordinate 8,504 of CAXSEE010000152.1, forward strand.
CAGTGCCGCCATCGCCGGCGGCAGCCACCATGATGGCCGCCTCGGAAGCAGGGACCGCCGCAGCCGGTCGAACACCGAGGCGTCGGTGAACTGGCCGCACAAATAGGCGCATGCCGAAGCCAAGGCGATCCGCACGGATGACAGGCCGGCCGAAGCGACCAGCCCGACCAGCATACCGGCCAGAGCGGCCCGTCTGGCCGCCCTCACGCCTTGCAGCCGGTTCGTCACCTCGTTGATCAGGAACGACGCCGGATAGGTGAAGGCCCCCCAGGTCAGGAATTGGCCGATCGGGTGACGCACGCCGATATTCGACAGCACCGAGACGCAGGCCATGCCGATGGCTGGCGCGATCAACGGGGCAATGCCGGGTCTGATAGTCATCGGTCTGTCTCCCGTCATGGCACTCCGGCCGGGCCGGGACCATAGCCTCGGCGGCGTCCGATTGCTCCAGCAGCGATGAGCAGCTTGACGGCCCACCGCCCTGATCGCATGACAGGGCCATGACCGGGGTGTCCGCCGATGCGGGCTGAGATCAAACCCGTCGAACCTGATCTGGGTCATTCCAGCGAAGGGAGGCATGATGTTCCGTCGCGCGCTGCTGCCTGCTGCGTTGTTCTGTATTCTCACCCGGCCGGTCATGGCGGCGGACAGGCTGACGGTGATCCTGGACTGGTTCCTCAACGCCAACCACGAGGCGTTGTTCGCCGGGCAATTCTGCGGCGCCTATTCCCGTCACGGACTCCAGGTAGAGTTCATCCCGCCTGCCGACACCGCCTCGCCGGTGCGCCTGGTGGCGGCGGGCCAGGCCGACCTCGCGGTAGGCTATCAGGCCGATCTTCCCTTCCTGGCCCGGCAGCATCTGCCCGTCATGCGCGTGGGCACCCTGCTGGACCAGCCGCTGAACGTGGTGATGACGCTGCCGGGATCGGGCATACGCACCCTTGCCGACCTGAAGGGACGGACGATCGGCACCTCGGTCGGGGCCGGGGAGGCGGCCCTGCTCGACGGCATGCTCGCCTCGGCCGGGCTGAAACCGGACGCCGTCAAGCGGGTGCAGGTCAATTTCCAGATCGAGCAGGCGCTGATGACCCATAGCGTCGATGCGGTGATCGGCGGGATGCGCAACTACGAGCTGATCGACCTGCGGCAGAAGGGCCTCGAGCCGCTCGCCTTCCAGCCCGAGCAGCACGGCGTGCCGCCCTATGACGAGCTGATCCTGGTCGCCGGCACGGCGCACGCGCACGACCCGCGGATCACGCGTTTCCTGGCCGCCCTGCGTGAAGGCACGGCCTGCCTGCTGGCCGATCCGGACCGCGTCTGGCGCGGTTTCGCGCTCGCCTACCCCCAGCTCGACACGCCGCTGAACCAGGCTGCATGGCGCGCCACCCTGCCCGCGCTGGCTCGCGACCCGGCGCATCTGGATGTCGCGCGCTACCAGGCGTTCCAGCATTTCCTGGTTGGGCTCGACCCGTCGCTGCGGGACCTCGCGGTGGCGGATTACGCGCAATGAGCAACCTCCGCGGGTGCCGTCTCGTTGTCGACGCACAACAACCTCTCGGAGAGACATGATGCGCGGAATGATCATGACGGCAGCGCTGGGCGCATCGATGCTGGCGCTGGCCGGTTGCGGCAACGTCGCCGGACCGACCAAGGCCGAGATCAAGCAGGTCATCCAGACCCGCATGGCGCAGGCCAACAGCGAAGCCTCGGCCAAGACGCTGGGTATTTTCGATGGTCCCTACGACGTCAAGGATTTCGACGTGACCAACGCCGACTGCTCGGCCAAGGACAACGGCGTCTATGACTGCGCGGTGACCTCGATCAACAAGACCCAGACCAAGACCGCTCAACTCGCCTTCAAGAAGGTCAACGGCAACTGGACGCTGGTGGAGTAGATTTTCCCTCGGCGCTCGACCGTCATCATGGCGAATCGGCGCGATTTAGGCATAAAAGAGGGGCATGGACAGCATCCCCGACCCCATCCGCCATGCCCCGAGGCCCAGCCTCCTGACCGAGAGCCCGGTCTACAAGCCGTTCCGCTATCCCTGGGCCTACGAGGCCTGGATGACGCAGCAGCGCGTCCATTGGCTGCCGGAGGAGGTGCCTCTGGCCGACGACGTGAAGGACTGGCACCGCACGCTCTCGGCCGGCGAGCAGAATTTGGTGACGCAGATCTTCCGCTTCTTCACGCAGTCCGACGTGGAGGTGAACAACTGCTACATGAAGCACTACAGCCAGGTCTTCAAGCCGACCGAAGTGC
>CAXSEE010000153.1:0-10739 GCA_964235615.1 uncultured Acetobacteraceae bacterium
AAGCGAGCTGCTGGATCTGAAGGCTGAGCGGCGGCTGCTTCATCCCGAGCCGCTCGGCCGCACGGGTGAAATGAAGCTCTTCCGCCACGGCGACGAAGTAGCGGAGATGCCGGAGTTCCATTCACGCCTTCTTCTCGCCTGCGCGATTCTCGCAGGATCCGAATGCCATGTCAGGACCGATACCGAGTAAATATCAACATACCTCATGCGATATGTTTTTACCAAGGCTCTTGCCGTAGCGGGCGTCAAGCGCGTCGACGGTGTCCTCAATGGAGCAACCGAGGCCGTCCGGCGACAGGGTAGGATCAAGTGGACCATGTCCGCCACGATGAGTTCGCTGCCTTCGCGGCGGGCGTCGAGGCGCACCTGACCAGCGATCTCACCGTCTGCGCCGGTAGCTGCGGACCCGGCCTCTGCCTGATCAACGGCCTGTTCGACTGCCACCGCTCGCGCGTTCGCGGCAATTTGGCCAGATACGCTCGATGCAGATTTTCGGAATGATCAGGCCGAACGCCATCGCGACCAAGACAAGAGCCGCGGTGACGCCGTCAGCGACAATGCCCGGCAACAGCTCGGATGGTGATCGAGCCCCGAGTAGCGCGAGCTTCACCAATCCTCCGGCCATGCGGAACAGAAAAACCCCCGGGATCAGCGAGACGACGGACGCGAATGCCATTGCGGCGTAGGGCAGTCGTAGCCGGTCGGCGATGGGAGTGGTGACCAGTCCGACCGCAAGGCAGGCAATGAATGCGCCGGTTTCCAGGTTTACGCCTAGGAGGGACAAGGCTGCCCAATGGAGGGCGTGCGCCGTCATGCCGATCGCAACCGGTATCGGCAACATGCGCCACGGCATCGAGAAGAATGTTCCGTAAGCGGCAACGGCGATGCCGGCTGCGATGACGTCATAGGCCAGCGGCACCGCCACGGTGTTGCCCGAGACAGGAAGGGTGACGCCGCCAGAGGCAAGCCCCAGCAGAAGCCCGGTCGAGATCATCAGGAGGATGATGCCCGCATAGCCGATCCGGGCAGCACCCAGAGGGATACGGGCGCGCGTCATGTCTATCATGCCATTGAGAAGATGCGGGCCCGGGACCAGGATCATGCACGGGCAGAGAGCGACCAGCCGCAGCTCCGAACTCAGTTGCAGTCTCACCGCCAGTGCTCCGACAAGCCCAGCCAGCAACGCGGCCGCGAACGGCTGCGCGAACGGGTTGTGACTGAGACTGGAGATGGCCCGGCGGAGACAGGCGCCAACGCCGGCACTGGCGGCGATGATCATCAGGTTCAGCGGATGCTCGGCACCGAAGATCACCGCAAGGGCCGCAGCTCCCCCGGCCGCAAGCAGGGCGAAGCGGATGAGCGGGATCGGCGGCAACTGGGTTATCGCCCGCAATGCCGACCGGGCCGTATCGACATCCAGCCGATGGCCGCAGAAGTCGGCGACCACCGACATGGTTTCCACGACTTTCCGCATGTCGACGCCGGTGGGGATTGCCGATTCCGGGACGAAGGAGCTGCCCGAGGCATCGTCGATGCGGATACCGGCTTCGCCCCAGCGCAGAAACAGAACAATGGGGACATTCATCGCCGTTGCGAGCTGGATTGCGACGCCGCCGATCCGCTCGGTCGTCTGTCCGTTCTCGAACAACAGGCAGACGGCGCTCCTGACGAGTGCCACCGCTCCGGGCATCGGCGTCGTCAGCCGGGGTGAGACGACCGATCTGTGATCAGGTGGCAACACTGGGATGGACCATCTTGGTAGGGTCGACGATACGGTCGAATTCGGCTTCGTCGACAAAACCCAGCTCCAGGGCTGCCGCCTTGAGAGTCTGGTCATGCTCCAGGGCATGATGCGCGATCTTCGACGCCTTGTCATAGCCGATGACCGGGGCCAGCGCCGTGACCAGCATGAGCGAACTCGACAGGTATTCGGCAATGCGCTTGCGGTTCGGTTCGGTGCCTTCGACCAGATACTTCCGGAAATTCGTGCATCCGTCCGTCATGATCGTGATGGAATGCATGATGTTGAAGATCATCAACGTCTTGTAGACGTTCATCTCCAGGTAGCCGCCGGCGCCGCCAAAGCCGACCGCGACATCATTGGCCATCACCTGTGCGGCGATCATCGTCAGGGCCTCTGCCTGTGTCGGGTTGACCTTGCCGGGCATGATCGAGGAACCCGGCTCGTTCTCGGGGATCATCAGCTCTGCGAATCCGGCGCGCGGACCGCAGGACATCAGGCGGATGTCGTTGGCAATCTTGTAGAGCGAGACCGCGGTTGTGCGAAGCGAGCCGGACAGCTGGACCAGCGCGTCATGCGCCCCCTGGACGGCAAACTTGTTCGCCGCCGTGACGAAGGGCAGGCCGGTGGCCTTGGCGATCGCCTCGGCGGCTGCCTCCGCGAAACCCGGGGCCGCGTTGATGCCGGTGCCGACCGCGGTACCGCCGAGCGACAGCCGGTAGACGTCGCCGAGGGCTGCACGAAGGCGCACGACATTATCGTCGAGCATCGCGGCGTAGCCGGACCATTCCTGGCCCAGCGTGATCGGGGTCGCATCCTGCATGTGGGTGCGGCCGATCTTGACGATGTCGTCCCACGCCTCCGCCTTGGCGGCGATCGACTGCTGCAGGGCTTCGAGGGCGGGGATGAAGCGTTCGCTGACTCCGACCGCCGCCGCGATATACATCGCCGACGGGAAACTGTCGTTCGACGATTGCGACATGTTGACGTGGTCGTTCGGGTGGACCGGGGTCTTGCTGCCCAGGGCGGTGCCGGCAAGCTGGCAGCAGCGGTTCGAGATCACCTCGTTCACGTTCATGTTGAACTGAGTGCCGCTGCCCGTCATCCAGACGTGCAAGGGGAACATGTCCTCATGCTGGCCGTCGAGGATCTCATCGCAGACACGGACGATCAGCGCGTGGACCGGTGGCGGCAGACGGCCACCCGTGAAATTCACGTCGGCCGACGCCTTTTTCAGCACGGCGTAGGCGCCGATCATCTCACGCGGGATCAGGTCCTTGCCGATGCTGAAATGTTCCAGCGAGCGTTGCGTCTGGGCGCCCCACAGGCGTTCGGCCGGAACGTGCACCTCGCCCAGGCTGTCCGTTTCCGTCCTGAACTCGGCCATGCAGTCCACTCCGATGATCCCGCCGATATGGTCGTAGAACTTATGCACTGGAAGCACCAGCGAATCGATCGCGGCTCCGCGCCGGAGCCTAGGTCCGGCTCGGATGCACGCCTCCATGCGGATCGCTGCCTGCCTCCGTCTCGTTCGCGACGGCGGCCTGTGGATGCTTGGTGAAATAGGTCATCGCGTCATGCAGGTCACTGAGCAGCATGTCTGCCATGTCGCGCGAGAAACCATGCCGGACGAGTGCTCGCATCACCGTGACATGCTGCAGGTCAGGCACCAGCGTGTAGGCTGCAACCTGCCAGCCACGTATGCGCAGCCGTTCCGACAGGTCGAACAGCGAGACGGCCCTCGCATCGGGCTTCAGCATCCAGCACACGGCCGGAATGCCGTCCCGGCTTTGCCCATCGAAGAGGATCTCGAACGGCCCGGCTTTTGCGATTGCCGCCGCAAGATGCCGCGCCACATCGTAGCAGCCTTGCTGGACCGCCCGATATCCCTCCCGGCCCAGGCGCATGAGGAGATAATATTGCGCGATCACCTGGCCGCCGGGACGCGAGAAGTTGAGCGCGAAGTCCGGCATGTTGCCGCCGAGATAATTGACCCAGAACACCAGTTCGTCGGGCAGCATCGCCTTGTCGCGCCACATGACCCAGCCCACGCCGAGCGGTGCCAGCCCGAACTTGTGCCCGGACGCGTTGATCGATTTCACTCGCGGCAGCCGGAAGTCCCACAGCAACTCGGGTTCGACGAAGGGGGCGAGAAAGCCACCGGAAGCGGCATCGACATGGAGCGGCACATCGAGGCCGCGCTCGCTCTCGATCGCATCGAGGCAGGCCGCGATCTCGGCGACCGGTTCGTAGCGGCCGGTGAAGGTCACGCCGAGGGTCGCGACCACGCCGATCGTGTTCTCGTCGACGCGCGAGGCGACCTCGTCCGGCGTCATGCCGTAGCGGCCCTGCGCCATCGGGATCTCGCGCAGTTCCACATCGAAATAGCGCGCGAACTTGTGCCAGCATACCTGAACCGGACCGGTGATCAGGTTCGGCTGGCCGGCCGGTTTGCCCTGCGCGCGCCTCGACGCCTCCCAACGGCGCTTCATCGCCAGGCCACCGAGCATCGCCGCCTCGCTCGATCCGACGGTCGAGCAGCCGGTCGCCTCCTGGGCTTCCGGAACGTGCCAGAGGTCGGCGATGATATGCACGCAGCGGCGCTCGATCTCGGCGGTCGCGGGATATTCGTCCCGATCGACCATGTTCTTGTCGATCGACTGGTCCATCAACTGGTGGACCTCGTCCTCGAGCCAGGTCTGACAGAACGTCGCAAGATTCTGACGAGCGTTCCCGTCGAAAGCGAGCTCGTCGCGCACCAGGTTGAGGGCGGTGTCGGCGCGCATGCCCTCGTTCGGCATACGCAGCTTGGGTACCGGGTGATCGGCCGCCCGCGTCGCATAGACATCGGCGTCGAGCGCTTCGGGTGAAGTCTGCGTGCGGTGCAGCGGCATGAGCTATCCTCGCCAGTCCGATGATGTCCCGTAATCAAAGCACAGCCGACTGTCCTCAGGGGATCAGTCGTCGCTGTCAGGTGTCTTGTGTGCCGCGGCCTTGATGAAACCGGCCGGCCCGAGGATCTTGGTGTCTCCCGGATACGGGCGCTTCCAGTCGGTGGCGGAATACCAGATCGCGTGGTTGAGGAAGTTCTCGTCCACGGAGTCCGCGTGGCCTTCCTTGCCCTCCGTCATGAAGTTGGAAGCGACGTTCCAGGACTTCTGCATCGGCGTCATCTGCATCTTCATGTTCATGTTCATGGTGTAACTCGGTCCCCCCGTGCCGGCGAGGGGTATGCCGCCGGGTCCGATATTCAGCGGCGTCGTCGCCGCGACATGCGTGAAGGGTGTCGTGTCCGGCGTGTTCTGGAAGCAGTCGAACATCGGCGAGGCGGTGAGGTCGAACTGCGTCAGCGGTGCGAGGCCGAGGATATTCTCGATCGTGCGGTTGATGTTCTCCTGCGTGTAGGTGGTGTGGATGACGCGACCGACACCGGGCGCTTGAGGTGCCGCGGCATAGGGGCTGATGATGTACGCCGGCTGGCGGTGACCATCGACATGATCGACACCGTCCTGGCTGTCGTCCTCCTCGACGAAGATCGCGCTGGTGGGCCAAGCCTTGCTGTGGGTGATGGTTTCCACCATGCGGCCGAGGGCGAGGTCGTTGTCCGCCTCGTAGTTGTTCGGCAGCGGCGTCCCGGTGGTGGTGCCGTTGGTATGATCGTTCGGCAGCCAGAGGATCGTCAGGGCCGGCACTGCGTTGGCGGCATCCTGGGCCTGTAGCAGCGGGAGATAATAATCCATCCGATACTGGTCGGGGATCTCGAGATTGAAGGACGGATAATGCTTGTCGAGGATCTTGATCACCGAGGGAATGTAGGCTGTTTCGGTATCGGAGTCGTCCGGGACGATGTTGCTGCCCAGCTTGCCGCCGCTTTCCTTGTAGAGGGAGGTGTCATAGAAGTCCGCCCAGCTATATTTGGTGCCGTCGGCCTTGGTGGCGATCTTGTAGCCGTTGCTCCACTCGCCGTACATCTTGACGTCGAGACCCTTCTTCTCGGCGCCCGACCAGAGGAAGCCCTGCTGGGTGTAGGTCAGCGCATCGTTGCTGTTGCCGCCCGGGTAGCTGCGTATCCAGTCCGGCGACAGGATGTCGTTGGAGTAGAATGAACCAGACTCGACGATCCAGGGATGCCCGTCCGAAGACTGGCGGCTCGGCGCATACATGTTGTCGAGCAGCGGGAAGCGCGTCACCAGCGCGTGCTGGTTCGGCACATCGGCGGCAAAGACCGCGAGCCGGGGATCGCCGTTGCCCTGCGGCAGGTCGCCGAGCATCTGGTCGTAGGTGCGGTTTTCCTTGATGATCAGGAAGACATGCTTGATGAGCGAAGGCTCTCCGATATGCGCCGGTATGGCGACCGGCGCCGCGGCCGCGTTGGCATATTCCGGACCCACCTGGATGTTGTCGGAGTTCCAGTGGTTGTTGCTGATGACCTGCCTGGTCATCGCCGCGAGCTGGCTACGCGACGGTAGCGGGATCAGGTCGACGGTAGCGGTTTCCTGATGGGTGCGGAAAGCGCTCACGCCATGCGCCGTGCCGATCGAGCCTTGCGCGCCGATCCCTTTGTCATCGCACACGACGAGCTGCTTGCCTCCCTTGTCGTAGGCGATGGAGGTCGGGAAATAGGCGGTCGGGATATAGCCCAGCACCGGGTTGGCGGAGTCGTTGGTCAGGTCGATCGCGGCGATGGCGTTGGACTGGCCGAGCGTGACATAGGCGGTGGTGCCGGCGATGACGATGCCGTCCGCACCGGCTCCGAATGCACCGCCCTTGACCGGCACGCCGACGTGGATCGTGCGGACAAGCTGCTTGAGGTCGGTGTCGATCACCGAGATGGTGTCGGAATAGGAATTGGCGACATAGAGCATCGAGCCGGATGCCGCCATGCCGGCGGGATGCAGGCCGACATCGATGGTCCTGGTCACCGCCCCGGCACGCAGGTCGATCACCGATACGGTGCCGGTGGTGGCATAGGCGTCGACCGGATTGGCAACGATCGGGGTGCCGTCGGACAGGTTCGTGAAGTCGGATGCGGTGGCGGGACGACCGCCTTCGTTGCTGACATAGGCGAAGTCGCCCTTGACCACGATGCTGTTCGGCGCATTGCCGACAGGGATCTGGGAGACCACTGTGCCTCTGGCCAGGTTGATCACGCCGACCGTGTTGTTCGCGTTCAGTGCCACGAGACCGGCCGAGCCACCGGTGACCACCAGGCCGCCGGCATTGGCCGAAATTCGATTATAGAGGTTCGGGTTGGCCGGCGGCGGCGGCAGCGGCACGCTGAGGGCTTGCGTAAGCTTGCCCGTGGCCGGATCGACGTTGGCCACCGAGACGAAGTTGTTGTCCTGGCTGAACAGCAGCTTGGACCCGTCGGAAGAGTAGGCGACGCCGTTGAACGAACCGGTGCTGTTGCTGGAAAGTTTCGTGCCCATCATCATCGACGGGATGTAGCGCTGCAGCACCTGACCGGTCTTGGTGTCGAACACGATGACGGGCTGTGCGGCGTCCATCAGCAGGACGGCGCCACTGTGGGTGAGTTGGTTCGGATTGGCGGCCACCGCCTTCGCGACGACGGGCGAGCCGAGACCGACCAGCGTTCCAGCCGGTGTCAGGAGCTGGTTGTCGGATGCGACGATCGAGCCATCCGGTTGCGGACCGACGATGCGCGTCGGCGAGGTGGAGTAGGCGCAACCCAGGCCGGGCATGATGAGCGTGAGGGCGAACAAGCCGGTGAAGGGATACTTCCGAAAGAAGTTGCTCACGAATGCTCCTGTGCAACCCGTCAGCGATCGATCGATGAGACTCCCCGCGGGTATGGTCGATTCTAGGTGATATGACAGGGCGCACGTTGCGGTTCGATGTGCAACTGCACGGTCATCAGGACTGCCGGCTGGTCGCCGATCGTCCCCGACCTGTGCCCTTTCCGGCCGCCCGGATCCCTCGTGCAGTTCTGGTCCTCGCCGAACGAGAATTCACCAGGTCCCTGCTCGATGCGGGTGCCGTCCATGCTCTCGATCCACCAGCGGCCGGACAGCACGACGATCCACTGCGGCGCCGGGTTCTCATGCCAGTCGCCGACCCAGCCGACCGGCTGCACCGTGAAAACGACCGTCGAGGGATTGTTGCCTTGCTTGTTGTTCCACTGCGGGTCGGCACCATCGACGCCTTTCAACTCGAACTGGCTGAGACTGCATTGCCGCTGATGGCTGACGCCATTCTCGTCAGTCCATAGATGCCAGTAGGACACGCTCGGCTTCGGACCGGTCTTGTCATTGGCGTCCGGAGCGCCGCCCCCTTCAGGGTTCATCAACGGAAACGGATGCATGTCGTATCTCCTTCGGCGGGCATGCGGCTGCGGCGGAACATCGTGCAGCGCCAGAACATAGCGCAGGCAGTTGGGGAGTACTTGTTCCCAGGATGCGCGTTACATCCGGTATACAAGGAGGCAGCGTTGAGCAACCATGACATCATCGCCATCGGCGGTTCGACCGGCGCGCTGGATGCGCTGAAGCGGCTGTTTGCCGATCTCCCCGCCGACCTTCCGGCTGCTTTGTTCGTCGTCATGCATGTCGCCTCCACCGGCAACGACCTGTTGGCCAGTCTCCTGAACGCGGCGGGGCCGATCCCGGTGAAAACGGCGGTGGACGGAGACGTCATCACGAACGGCCGCGCCTATATCGCACCGGCAGGACATCATCTTCTGGTCGATGACGGGGTGGTCCGGCTGGGACGAGGTCCGCGCGAGAACATGAGCCGGCCGGCCGTCGATCCGCTGTTCCGCTCCGCAGCACTGAGTTACGGAGCCCGTGTGATCGCTGTCGTGCTGAGCGGGTTGCTGGACGACGGCGCTGCCGGTCTTGCGGCTGTGAAGCGCTGCGGCGGCATCACCATGGTGCAGAATCCCGCCGATGCCGTGGCGGAAGCCATGCCGCTCAATGCGCTGTCCGCATGCGACGTCGATTACCGGGGGTCCGTCGCGAACATGGCGCAAACGCTGGCAAGGCTTGTCAACGAGCCGGCATCGACGGAACTCCATCTTCCCAGGGACATCGCCCTGGAGGTCGAGATCGCTCGGGGACGGCCCAGCAACACGGATCTGCTGACAAGGATCGCGACGCCGGTCGCCCTGTCATGTCCGTCCTGCAGCGGCGTCCTGTCGCAAATCCATGACCCGTCATCGCTGCGCTTTCGTTGTCAGATCGGCCATGCCTACACCGCCGAAGCCCTCGACAAGGAACAGGAAGCCGCCGTGATCCAGGCCATGGGAGTTGCCCTTCGCGTTCTGGAGGAGCGGCACACCCTCATGATGAAAATGGCGACGGACGCCAAGCGGCGCGGCCATCCGAGAAGTAGCCGGCAATTCGAAGAACGCGCCCTGGATTATAGACAGCAGGCCGACCTGCTCAGGAAGGCCGTATCGAACGACATCGTCTAGAGCATGTTGCGCGCGCGTCCGCTCGCGCAACATGCTCTAGATTGTTGTTTTGGCGAGCATTTTCACGCGTTTAGATGATTCCATCTAAACGCATAATGCTCTAGTCGGCAGATGATCCGAGCCTGCCCAGGATGAGTTCTCCGGGACGCTGGTTGGTCACGAAGGCGAGCAACCACTGCGCACTGACCAGGACACGGTTGCGAAAGCCGATCAGGAAGAAGATGTGCGCGCAGGCCCACAACGCCCAGCCGGGAAAGCCGGTGAGATGCACCCGGCCAAGCTGGGCGATCGCGCGGCCCCGGCCGATCGTGGCCATGCTGCCATAGTCGCGATATCTGAACGGCTCCAGCTCCTGCTGCCCTCGCAGCCGATGCAGGATGCTGCGCGCGACATACTCGCCCTGCTGCTTCGCGACCGGGGCGAGGGCGGGCAGCGGCTTGCCCTGCTGGTCCAGCGCCATGGCGGCATCGCCGATCACCCGGATATCGGCATGCCCGGCAACACGAAGGTCGGGTCCCACCTGCACCCTGCCGCCGTGGGCCGGCTTCACGCCCAGCCAATCCGCGACCGGGGTGGCGGCGGTCCCTGCGGTCCAGATGATGGTCGCGGCGTGGATCGTCTCGTCGCCCAGATGCACCTGGCCGTCCTCGATGCCCGTCACCCGGGCGCCGGTGCGGATCTCCACGCCGAGCTCGCCCAAGGCGCCCACGGCGTTTTGCGACAAATCGGGGGCGAACTCCGCGAGCACCCACTTGCCCGCCTCGACCAGCAGGACGCGTGGCCGGAGATGATGCAGCTTCCAGTCGCGACGCAGCCTGTCGCGGCTTAGCTCTGCGATCGATCCGGCCATCTCGACCCCCGTCGGACCGGCGCCGATCAGCACGAAGGTCAGCAGCCTGGCCTGCTCCGCCGGGTCGGATGCTGCGTCGGCCTGCTCGAACGTGGACAGGATGCGCCGGCGCAATTCGAGCGCATCATCAAGGTTTTTGAGGCTGGGCGCCGCCGCTGCCCATTCGTCATGCCCGAAATAGCTCGACCGCGAGCCGGTCGCGATGACCAGCTCGTCATAGGGGACCCGAAGGTCGCCGCACAGCACGTGGCGGCCCGTAGGATCGACGCCGGTGACGGTCTCCATCATCACCTGCACGTGCGGGCTGGCCAGGATGATGTCGCGCAGGGGCGAGGCGATATCCTCCGGTGCCAACGCCGCCGTCGCCACCTGGTAGAGCAGCGGCTGGAACACGTGGTGGTTCCTGGCATCGATGACCGTGAGGTCCACGTCGCTGGAACCCGCAAGCTGCATCGCCACGTTCAACCCGCCGAATCCGGAACCCACCACGACGACGCGGCAGCGTGCGCCATCGGCTGGAGCCACCGGTCCCGCCATCCGTCGGCGGGCGGCATAGGCGGCCAGCAGCAGTGCCAGCAGCCCGCCTGTCGCGGCGATGAGGTCGGGCTTGATCGAGCGAGCTGCCATGTGGACGGTCCTTGTAGCGGTTCAGCGGAAAACTCCGACCGGACCCGAGGGTTGTCAAAAGCGTCGGCGCTCGCGTGATGGTGTCGCGG
>CAXSEE010000154.1:0-10708 GCA_964235615.1 uncultured Acetobacteraceae bacterium
GCCAGTGCGGCGAACGCTCCCGATAGCCATCATGGCAATAATGCGCGAAACCGGACCGTATCGTTCCGAGGTCGACCTGATAGGCCACGTCGGCGTTGGTACGCAGATAATAGGCCTCGTCGAAGAACATGTTCGGCGAGTGGCCGAGCCTGGCGCCGTGTTCCGTGTAGAATTGTTCCACGTCTGTAATGCCGAGTGCCTGCATCTGGCGGGCGGCATCGGGATATTGTCCAAGATACCAATGCGGATCAAGAATGGACCAGACGGGTCGGCGGGATATCGATTTGTGATCGATGGAGTCCAGATCAACCGGCTGGTCTGGCGGCGCATCGACATAGCTGTCGTTCACGATCATGGCGCCTATGAAATGATATGATTGGAAGGCATTTTAACAACATTACAATGCAAATCGTCAAGTTTTTGTGAGAGATTCAAGAAGATACGTCAGGCTGTCGGCGGCTGATTTTCGGGCTGCCGCGGCTGGGGAAGCTGCGCGTTCTGCTGGCGCTTGGTCTGCCAGAACGCGATGAAATCGATCGGCTGCAGCAACACCGGAGGAAAGCCTGCCTCGCGCGTGATGTCGGCCAGCATGCTGCGTGCGAACGGGAACAGCAGGCGCGGACATTCCGCCAGCAGCACCGGCTCGATCGCATTCTGCGGCACGTTGGCAAGGGTGAAGATCCCGGCGTAGCCCAGCTCGATCTGGTAGGCGATCGCAGGGGGCGGCTGATCTGGTTGCGGTGGCCCGACCATGGCCTCGCATCTCATGGTCAGCGTCACCTCGAAGATCGGTTGCGGCTGGCCTTCCGGGATCGGCCGCACCAGCACGTCGAGCGCCAGGGTCACGTGCGGGCGCTCCGGCATGCTGGCGTAGATCGCCGGCGCCCCCGGGACCCGGAACGAGAATTCCTTTACATACTGGGTATTGAGCAGAAGCGGCGCTGCCGGGACCGACGGTTCCGGTGCCTGCTGCTGTTCCGGCATGATCCGCGCTGTATGCTGTGCTGCCATGGTCGCCTTGCCTTTGCCGCCGCAGGCTACAGGAAGCAGGTCGTTCCGGCGAGCGGCTTATTAATGATGGCGTAACGACTATGGCCCGCCGGGAGGCTTCAGGTAAAGCGGCCGCGCAGGAAGCCCAGGGCGGGCAGCGGGACCCAGCTGCGCGGCAGGTCGGCGCGACGGATCGGTGCCACGCTGTAGCAGGGTACCGGCTGCCTGGCGCTGCGCAGGAACTGGGCATAGGCCCGAACCTGTTGCTCGCGCCAACTGCGGTCGGCCAGGGCTGCGTCCCGGCTGGGGTAGATCTCAGCCACGCGATGGTGCCGCCCGGCGGTCGCGATCACCGCCCAAATCTGGTCGTCACGGCTATGGGTGTTGCGCAACTGGTCGAGCTTGATGACCTCGCCGCTCATGCGATCCTCCGGCTGGCCCTCTGACGAGACCATGACCGCAGCCAGCCGGCAAGGGGACCGCAGCCTTGCCGGCAAGGGCATGCCCGCGGAGAGGGACTGGCCGGCAAGGTCCGGATGCGGCAATCTGCCCCTGGAAATATCCGCGGCATCGCGGATAACGGAGATGAGTGCCGGTCATGCTGCGCCTGTTCGTAACGCTGCCGTTCCTGGCCGCCCTGATCGTCTTCGCGATCTACAACCAGCAGACGGTCACCCTGTCGGTGCCGGGCTATAGCCGCGAGAGCTCGCTGGCGGTGCTGGTGATGATCGTGGCCGTCATCTTCTTCCTGATCGGCGGCCTGACGGTGTGGTTCGCCGAGCTGCGCCAGCGGCGTCGCGCACGACGCGCGGAACAGTCCGTGCGCAGCCTGGAAACCCAGGTCTCCGACCTCAAGCTGCAGCTCGCCCAGGCGGTGACCCATAACCATCTGACCCAGCAGGGTCTGGCACCGGCGAAACCGTATGTCCTGCAGCCGCCGCAGCCTCCCTCCGTCGTCTAGCGGCATGGCGGCGATGCGGCGCACCCGGCTGATTGCCGCCCTCGATACCTCCGACGAAAGCCAGGCGGCCCGCTGGACGATGGCGCTCGGTCCGCATGTCGACGCCATCAAGCTGGGGCTGGAATTCACCTACGCCCATGGCCTGCCGGCCGTCCGCCGGGTCAGCGCCGGCCGCGAACTGTTCCTCGACCTCAAGCTGCACGACATCCCCAACACCGTGGCATCCTCGGTGCGCGCTCTCGGCCGGGCCCTGGCGCCACTTAGCCCCGCCATGCTGACCCTCCATGCGCAGGGCGGCCAGGCCATGATCGAGGCAGCAGCCGCCGCACGCGACGAGGCCTTCGGGACAGCGCGGCCGTTGCTGCTGGCCGTGACGGTGCTGACCAGCCTCGACGCCGAGATGCTCCATGCCACCGGAGTCGCCGGCGGCCCACGCCAGCAGGCGCTGCGCCTCGGCCGGCTGGCGATGCGGTCCGGTGCGGATGGGCTGGTCTGCTCGCCGCACGAGATCGCCCCGTTGCGCGACGCCCTCGGCGACGCACCCCTGCTGGTGGTGCCGGGCGTGCGTCCGGAGGGCGTCGCGGCAGGCGATCAGAAACGTGTCATGACCCCCTACGAAGCCCATGCCGCGGGAGCGGACTGGATCGTCGTCGGGCGGCCGATCACTCAGGCGCCGGACCCTGCCGCCACGGCCGCCGCGATCCGCGCGATGCTGCAATGACCGAGTGCCGCGGTGCTTCGACCATCGGCGTGAAGATATGCGGCCTGGCGGAACCGGCCGGCTTCGATGCCGCCATCGCCCACGGCGCCGACTGGGTCGGCTTCGTGTTCTTTGCCCGCTCGCCGCGCGTGGTCAGTCCCGCACAGGCGGCTGCACTTTCCTCTCGGCATCCCGGCGGTGCCGGGCGGGTCGGGCTGTTCGTGCGACCGGCCGATGACGAGATCGCGGCCTGCCTCGACCGGATCCGGCTCGATGCCCTGCAGATCTACGACAGCCCTGAGCGCGCTCGGGCGATCGGCACCCGCTTCGGACTGCCGATCTGGCTGGCCTGCGCCGTGTCGGCCCATGCCGACCTGCCCGAGACGGCGACGGCCGACCGGCTGTTGATCGAAAGCCGGCCACCCTCGGACGCCGGCCGGCCCGGAGGCAACGGAGTGGCCCTGGACTGGACGATGCTGCAGGGATGGAATGCCCCTTGTCCGTGGATGCTCGCCGGAGGCCTCGATCCGGATAATGTCGCCACCGCCATCCTTTGGAGCCGTGCTACTGCCGTGGATGTCTCTTCGGGGGTGGAGTGCCGGCCGGGCGTCAAGGACCCGGCACTCGTCGGCGCATTCATTGCGGCTGCGAAGCTGGATCAGGGATCAGGCCTGAAAGCCCGATCGACCTAACGGCGCCGGATTTCGCTGCGGATCTCGTCGGCGAGTTGGGGATTGGCCCTTCGTATCTGCCCTACGCGCAGGGCGGCGGCAGTACCGGGCGCCGGGTTGCTCTCCCAGTTTTCCAGGAACCACAGATCCGCCGACAACAGGTCGGACGCGGCCTTGCTGTTGCCGAATACGGCCAGGGCACGTTGGGCCGCCGAGGTCTGGGGGTGGTGACGCTTCATGAGCTATATCCCGTCCGCTGCAGGGCTGACCTCTATCTCCAGCTGTTACCAGTCCTAGCACCGCCAGTTGCAGCGCCCAATGAAACGATTAGGAGATTTGGTTCCCGATCACGAAATCGGCACGCCGGGCGCACGGCCCGCTCGGTGTTGCCGGCCAAGCACCCTATATCAGCCGGTAAGCGAAATTGGAGAAGGACCATATATGGATGCCATGGTGATCCCGGCCCCGCCCTCCAGCGCGCGGGACGGCGTCGGCGCATCACGGGTGCTGCAGGTGGATCTGGCCATTACCGGCATGACCTGTGCCTCCTGCGCCGGGCGCGTCGAGCGGGCGCTGCTGCGCGGCAACGGCGTGCTGTCGGTCTCGGTCAACCTCGCCAACGAGCAGGCGCGCGTCTCGCTCGGCACCGACCGCGACGAGGACGAGGCGTCGCTGGCGACCCGCCTGGAGGCCGCCGTGGCTGAAGCCGGATACGGCGCCAGGATGTTGCAGGAGGATCCCGCCAGCCGCCGCGAAGTCATGGCCGAGGCCGAGGCGGCCGATCGCCTCGAACGCCGGCATCTGGTCCTGGCCGTCCTGCTGGCAGCACCCCTGCTGCTGTCGATGCTGCTGCATCTGCTGTTCGACCTGCTGCACCAGGATCGTCTGGCCGCCCAGGTGATGCTGCCAGGGCTGGTGCAGTTCCTGCTGGCGACGCCGGTCCAGTTCTGGCTCGGCTGGCGCTTCTACCAGGCTAGCTATGCGGCGGTCCGCAACGGCTCCGGCAACATGGACCTGCTGGTCGCCCTCGGCTCATCCGCCGCCTGGGGCCTGAGCACCGTGCTTCTGCTGGAAGGGTCGCAGCACCTCTATTTCGAGAGCTCGGCGCTCATCATCACCTTCATCCTGTTCGGCAAGTGGCTCGAGCGCGGCGCCAGGCGACAGGCGGCCGGTTCTGTCCGGGCACTGGCAGCCCTGCGCCCCGAGACGGTGATCCGGCTGGACCCCGCCGGGATCGAGCAGGAGATCCCCCTGGCGGCGGTGCGCGTCGGCGACCTGCTGTTGGTCCGTCCGGGCAGCCGCATCGCCGTCGATGGCGTGGTGCGTGAAGGTGAAAGCGGCGTCGACGAGAGCCTGATCACCGGCGAGAGCCGCGCCATCGCCAAGACCCGCGGCGAACGCGTGATCGCCGGCGGCCTGACCCTCGACGGCCAGCTGTTGGTCGAGGCGCTGGCCGTCGGTGCGGAGACGCGCCTGGCCGGGATCGTCCGCCTGATCGAGACCGCCCAGGCCTCGCGCGCGCCGGTGCAGCGGCTGGTCGATCAGGTCAGCGCCATCTTCGTCCCGGTGGTGCTGGTGCTGGCCCTCGCGACGCTGATCGGCTGGTGGACGGCGACCGGGCATGTGGCGCTGGCTCTGCTCGATGCGGTATCGGTGCTGGTGATCGCCTGCCCCTGTGCGCTCGGCCTGGCGACCCCGGCAGCCCTCATGGCCGGGATCGGTGCCGCGGCACGTGGGGGTATCCTGATCCGCGACGCCGCCGCGATCGAGCGCGCGCGCGGCATCGGCATCGTCGCCTTCGACAAGACCGGGACGCTGACCGAGGGCCGTCCGGTGCTCGAACGGGTGGTCCCCGCAGACGGTGCCGGTCATTATGCCGAAGCGGCCGAACTGCTGTCTCTGGCCGCGGCCATGCAGGCCGGCAGCGAGCATCCGCTGGCGGCCGCGGTGCGCGCCTCGTCCGGCCAGGCGATCGGCCGGACGGCGGAGCGCTTCGCCACGGTGCCGGGACGTGGCGTCACCGCCCATGTCGGTGGCCGTTCGCTGCTGCTCGGCAACCGCCGGATGATCGAGGCGGAAGGCCTGTCCCTGTCCGGCACGCTGGCCGACGAAGCCGAGCAGATCGATGCCGAAGGCGGCACCGTCTCGTTCCTCGCAGAGCGTCGTGCCGGCAGCGCTGGCGGCAACCGCATCATCGGACTGCTGGGTTTTTCGGACGCGGTTCGACCGCGGGCCGCTGCGGCCGTGGCCCGGCTGTCACGTCGCGGCATCATGTCGGTGATGCTGACCGGCGACGGCGAAGGGGCAGGTCGCCGGATCGCCGAGGCGGTCGGGATCGACCGGATGCTGGCCGGCATATCCCCCGAGGAAAAGGCGTCCGCGCTCGCGACGCTGAAACTCGAGCTGCGCGGAGGAGCTTGCCCGCGCGTCGTCATGGTCGGGGATGGGATCAACGATGCGCCGGCGCTGACGGCGTCGGACCTCGGCATTGCCATGGGCGGGGGTACTGACGCCGCGGTCGAGGCCGCCGGCATCACGCTGATGCGCCCCGATATCGGCCTGGTCGCCGACGCCATCGAGATCGCCGGCCTGACCGCCGCACGCATACGGCAAGGGCTGTTCTGGGCCTTCGTCTATAACCTGATCGGCATCCCGCTGGCGGCAGCCGGGTTCCTGAGCCCCATGGTCGCAGGTGGTGCGATGGCGCTCAGCAGCGTCAGCGTGGTGCTGAACGCGCTGCGCCTGACACGCTGGCGGCCTGAGGGTGAGCCGGAGGAATTACAAGCTGAGGAAAACAGCCATGCCTGATCCGATCATCCCTGATCTCGCCGGCAAGGCAGTGCTGATCACTGGCGCTTCCACCGGTATCGGCGCCGCTCTGGCGCGCGCCTTCGGCAAGCAGCGAGCGCGGGTCGGGCTTCATTATAATTCGAGCCGGGACGCCGCCGAGGCGGTCGCATCGGGCATCCGCGACGGCGGTGGCGAGGTGTTCCTGGTTCAGGGCGATGTGTCCAGCACCGAAACCGTGACACGCATCGTCAATGACACCGCGGCGCATTTCGGCGGTCTCGACGGGCTGATCAACAATGCCGGGCTGATGCTCGGCCGGGTCAAGTATGCCGACATGACCGACGAACAATATGATGCGGTGATGAACCTGAACGGCCGGTCGGTAGTGATGGCGTCGAAAGCGGCGATACCGTTTCTGCGTCGCAAGGGCGGTTTCGTCATCAACACTTCCTCGATTGCCGGACGCAATGGCGGCGGAGGCGGCGCCGGCCTCTATGGTTCGGCGAAAGCGTTCGTTTCCAACTTTACGCGCGGGCTTGCCAAGGAAGTGATCGCGGATGGCATCCGCGTCAATGCGGTGGCACCTGGCTTCATCGATACGCCGTTTCACGAACGCTACACGACGTCCGAGCAGCGCCAGACGGCGATCGGCACGATCCCACAGGGACGCGCCGGCAATCCCGAGGATTGCGTAGGCGCCTATCTGTTCCTGGCTTCGGAAACGCTAAGCGGCTACGTCATAGGCCAGGTCATCGAAGTCAATGGCGGTCAGCTGATGCCCTGAGAAACGGGTCTGGGGCCTTGCGGCCCCATCCGTGCTACCGGATCGCCCCGTTCAGCATCTTCGGGAAGAAGCCGTAATAGCCGCTAGGCCCACCAAGATAGACGATGTTCAACACTTCCTGCGGCGTCCGCGCGAAAACAATGCTGTTGGCGTCCGACGGCACTAGGCGAGTAACGCCGTTGAGCGTGATGCCCTGGTCATCGCCGGCGGTCGGGCCGCCGATCGCCGCGGAAGCGGCTGCACGAAGGGCCGAAATCTTGTTGGCCGGGCCACTCAATCCAAGTCCGATCAGCAAGGTGCGGATGGCGCCGGAGTGATAGGCCTCGACCGCGAGGATCCCGGATGCTGCCGCCAGGTAATCCTTGTTCTCGATATAAGGGATAGCGCCGTGATAGGCGGTCACGCCGACATCCTCGAAGATGAAGGAGGCAAGCAAGAAGCTGTTTTCGTTGAGGAACGGGTTGAACAACTCGGTCGGGCCGATGATGCCGGCCGCGCGGGCTGCCGTGGTGAAGCTGTCCAGCAGATCGATGGTCGGACGCGCGACGGCGTTCTTGCCGAGGGCAGCACGCAGGAAGCGTACGTGGTGCAGTTCGTCGGTTGCGATTTCGTGAGCGTATTGCTGGATGGTCGGGCTGGTGAATGGGACTTTGGAGCCGCCCCAGACAGGGCCGACGGTACCGACTCCGCTGCTATCCGCTTCGCCGAGGCCGACACCATAGGCGGCGAGCTGATAGAACTCGGCTTCGAGATACTCGAGGTTGAGCGCGAAATTCAGGATGTTCACGTCCGTCAGGGGCGGGGTCGTGTAGGAGTCGGACGCCGCTCTGGCCGGGTTCGAGAACAGACCGCCGCTGCCGGCGAGGGTCGCGGTCGCGATCGCGCCAAGGGCTGCCTGCTTGAACAGGCGGCGACGTTGCATACGCATTACAAGCTGGTCGTTCGGCTCCATCTCGGGGCCGTCGAGCTTGACTGTGATGTCGGACATCAGGGGTTCAGCCTTCGTCAGGTGGATGGCGCCTCGACCTCGATATCGCTAAGTGTCGACGCGGCGGCTTATCCGCTCTGCATTTACCCACACTGCATCAAGCTGGATGCAACATTTGGAGACATTTATGAAGAAAAACATGTGACAGCGGCTTCACCGCCCCTGCCTGGTCATTTTCGCCATCTGGTTGAGCATGAGTTGCGGCGCGATCCGGCTCATGGCCTTCAACAGGTTGGCCAGGCCAGGGCGGATCTCGAGCTTGCCCGCTTCGATCCCGGCGATGGCGCGCGTGGCGAGCTGCTTCACGTCCATCGCCTTCTGACCTTTCATCTCGTCGGCGAACTCGCCCCGAAACAGCGGCGTCTCGACGCCCGGAGGCGCCAACTCGACCACCGTTATACCTGTGTCCTTGAGCTGGATGCGCAGTGATTGGGTGAAGGAATGAAGTGCGGCCTTGGTGGCGCAGTAGACCGGCGATATCGGCAGCGGGACGAAGGCCAGGCCGGAAGAGACGTTGACGATCAGCGCGTTGCGGCGTGTCTTGAGATGCGGCATGAACTGCTGGACCATACGCAACGGCCCGGCCAGGTTGATCTCGATCTCTCGCGTCAGGTCGAGCAGATCGTGATCCTGGTTGAAGTTCAGTTTGCGCATGATCCCGGCGTTGTTGACCAGCACATCGAGTGACGGAAACTGCGCCGTGACTGTTTCGTACAGCGCCGTTACCGATCCAGGATCGCTGACGTCGCTCCTGAAGATATGGACCTCCGGTATCATCCGCCGCGTGGCGTCGAGTTTTTCCTGGTCACGGCCGGTCACGATCACGGTGTTGCCGCGATTGTGCAGTTGCCTTGCCAGCTCCTGGCCGATGCCGCTGCTTCCCCCGGTTATCAGAATGGTTTTGTGTTTCAGTTCCATGACGGATCCCTGCTGCTGCTGTATGAGGCTTGCTGATCATCCTTAAACATTTCACACTCTCCAGAAGGAAGAAGGCACCGAAAAGTCTGATATTTACCGAAAGGAGAGCGTAGATAATGCCGCAATTCTCATCCTTCACGGTGGAGCAGATCGCCCTTGCGAAGTATTATACCGCGCGTATGCCTCCGGAAGATCTCAACCCCAGGATCGAGGCCTTGGTGAATGACCTGATCGGCCGGGTTGCCGATAAGTGGACGATGTTGATTCTCGATGTGCTGGCAGAAAAGGGCGAGCTGCGTTTCACGCGCCTGAGTGAGTTCGTGGAAGGCATCAGCCAGAAGATGCTGACCCAGACGTTGCGCCACATGGAGCGTGATGGCCTGCTGACCAGGAAGGTGCATCCCGTCGTGCCGCCAAGGGTCGAGTACAAGCTGACGCATCTCGGCTACAGCCTTGGCGCTGCCTTTTGCGGGGTGTGGTTGTGGGCCGCGGAAAATCTCAAATACGTGGAGCAGGCCCGGCGCCAGTTCGACAGGTAAGCTTGCACGGGATCATGGATATGCGCCGCCTCGACCAAACGACAGCAGGAAGCCAGCCCTTCATGGTATCCTCCGGTGCAGGACCAAAAACTCGCGGACTGTGATGATCTTGGTGCCCTCGAAAAGCCTGAGTGCCAGCAGGTGGCACTTGTCGCCGGTCACCAGGAAATCCGCCGGTCCCGACACCGCCATTGCCAACAGGTAGTTGTCATATGGGTCCGGCGAGGCGGTTACGGCCGGCAGCCCGGTCAGCAGTACGGCGAGATCACGGATTTCGTTGATCAGCCGACCGGCGAGGGCAGGGGCGAGGCGTTCGCGGATCCTCGGATAGCGCGTCACCCGCATCAGCTCGTCGAGCTGCTGGGCCGAGGTCAGCAGGTCGAACCGGCCCTCCCGCCAGAGCGAGACCAAATGCGCCGGTAACGAGGTGCCTGCGAGCAAGGCGCTGATCAAGACGTTGGTGTCGATGACCAGCCGCACGCCTCAGACGGTCTGGCTCTGGCGGGTCGCCGTGACAGCCTCGTCGATCAGCCCGTCCAGCGCGTCCGGCGCCAGGTCGGAAAACTTTCCCCGCGCTTCTGCCATGCTCTGTTCGAGCACGCGCCACTTCACGGCGTCCTCGATAAATTTCGACAGATCGCCCTTCTTCATGCCGCGTTGGGCGAGAAAGCTGCGCACGGCGATGTCAGTAGCCTTGGAAACTGACACGGTCCAGCGGGTGGTGTCACTCAGCATGATGAAGTCCTGGTCAGCTTCTAGCATCCTACCATGTTAAGCTGATAGGCGCATATCCACAAGCGCTGCCTGTTACCGATGATAAAGGACCTTTCATTAGGTCACTGGCGAGGCGCATTCTTACAGATGATCTGCACAGCTTAAATCGCCAGTCGCTTGCAAAGCGGCCATCGTCACTGATCCTTCCTGTCGGGTAACAACGATGAGCATGATTCTTGCCAACGTTCTCTGGATGAAAAAGTACGAGGGCGACCGGCACACCCTACGCAACGGCGCCTCCAATCTTGATGAGGCCGATCATCTGATTGAGAATTCAGGTGAAGTACATAACTTCTCCGAAGGAGGCTTCTGCCGAAGCTACATCGCGCTCAACGCAGGAGGTCGCTGGTCTCCCAACATCGATCTCTCAAGAATTGATTCCGCTGTATCCAAAGATAATGAGATGATCAAGGGAATTATAGTTGTCTGGACAGCACCCATCCCGGTGACGGTAGCCGCCGAGTGGTAGTCGGCCTGTACAAAGATGCCACGGTGTCCCGGAAACCGCGGATTGCCAAGGGCCGTCCCGTGCCGACTCCCATTTACTACTTCCGAGCAAAGGCGGAGGACTATCTGCTAGAGCGCTATTTTTT
>CAXSEE010000155.1:0-6546 GCA_964235615.1 uncultured Acetobacteraceae bacterium
ACCTTGCAACGGTCAATCTCACCGCCGGTTGGAATGAAACGCATCAACCCGCAGCTCGCCTGGTAGGGTCTCGCGGCTACCTGGCGCCGGGTGGCCAGCGCAGGCGCGGCTCGCTGCGGTCATGCCCTTCCCGATCCTCTGGATCCGCCGCCGAACGCCGCCGCGGCTCCGGCGATACCGAACGTTCCGGCGCCGCTGCCTGCCGTCGCGCCGGGCGGGCCGGTTCCTCGTCCGGCAGCCGCATGGCCAGCATGCGCAACTCGGCGTGGATATCGTCGAGCTGGGCTTCCAGCAGGTCGAACCTTCCTTTCAGGCCGAACACCGCGAAGGGCATCATCAACAGGGCGACGGCAAACAGCATTGCCAGCACCAGCAGCGCGATCTGCGCCCACATGGGCACCCAGTCCGGAAGAATGGCAGGCATGGTCATGCAGGGAACACCATGATGGTTGAATCCCTACATACCCAACGCGTGCCCGGCAAGCGACGGTAGATGTCGAGCCGCCGAAGCCTGGACAGGGCTTGGGCGGCGTTCGTCGTGGCTGGCGACAGTATCGGTCAGAGCGAGGCGTCCGGGAACGCGGCAGCAAGAAACGCCGTGAATGCGGTGATCTTGCTGCTGGCGAGGCGCCGCGACGAGTGCAGCACCCAAACGCCGATGGGTCGGTCGATCGCCGTGCCCCAGCTTACCAACCGGCCCGACGCAAGGTCCTTGGCGACCATCGACCGAGGCAGCAGCGCCGTGCCCGCACCGGCCCGAACGGCGTCCCGCACCATGACGAGCGACGAAAGGCGCAGCACGGGATCGGGAAGGAGCGTCATGGCCCGGTCCCCGATCGAGACGCGCCAGACTGCTGCTTGCGGAGCACTCGTCAGCACGACCGCCGGGACGGTCGCGCCCGCATCCGTGCCGCCATCCGGCAGCGCATGGGATGGCGGCGCGATGACCAGGAGCTCGTCGCGCAGGAAGCAGCGCCCTACCAGCGTCTCGTCCGGACGTGGATTGACGCGGATGACCAGGTCGAAGCCCTCCTCCACCAGATCGACGAACCTGTCCTCCGCCATGACCTCGAGGCGGACCTCGGGGTAGGTCCTGGCGAACCCGGCGGCGATCCTGCCCATGGCGACATGGGCGAACAGCAGTGGCGTGCTGACGCGCAACTGCCCGCGTGGCCGCGCCCGTCCCTCGCTGACGGCTTCGCCCGCTTCGGTGATCTCGTTCAGCAGCCTTTCCGTGCGGGTGTGGAGCGCGCCGCCCTCCTCCGTCAGCCGCAACGTGCGCGAGCCGCGTTCGAACAAGCGCACGCCGAGGCTTTCCCCCAGCTCGGTGACCCGGCGTGACAGCGTCGCCTTGGGACGCCCGCTGGCCCGGCTCGCCCGTCCGAAGCCGCCATGGGTCGCGACCAGGTTGAAGTCGGCGAGGGCGAGGAGGTCCATGAGTGATCCACCAGTGAGACGGTCCGTCTCATCCTGCCGGGAAGGCCGATGTCCATGCTCTCGTCCGGACACCGGACAAGGTGCGGCTCCCCGACGGCGTGACCCCCGTGCAAGGCGACATGACGGACGTGGACTCGATGCGCGCCGCCCTGGCACAGGCGAGCACGCTGTTCCTGCTCAACGCCGTCGTTCCGGACGAGGTCACGCAGGCACTGGTCACGCTCAACCTCGCCCGGGAGGCGGGGATCGAGCGGATCGTCTACTTCTCCGTCCTGCACAGCGACCTGTACACGAATGTCCCGCACTTCACCGGCAAGTTTACCGTCGAGCGCATGATCGAGCAGTTCGGCCTGCCCGCGACGGTGCTGCGCCCGGCCTACTTCATGCAGAACGACGCGCGGCTGAAGGATGTCGTGCTCGGCCACGGCATCTACCCGATGCCGGTCGGCGGCGTGGGGCTGTCGATGGTGGACACGCGCGACATCGGCGAAGTCGCGGCACTGCACCTCCTCCGCCGGGAGGCGGCTGCCGGCCCGCTTCCGCGCGAGGCCATCGACCTTGTCGGGCCCGACATGCTCACGGGCGCCGCGATTGCAGGCATCTGGTCCGGAGTGCTGGAGCGGCCGATCACGTATGGAGGCGACGACCTGGCGATGTTCGAGCAGCAGATGCGGGCCTACGCCCCGAGCTGGATGGCCTACGACATGCGGCTCATGCTGGGCCGCTTCCAGCAGGACGGCATGGTGGCGAATTCGGGCGACGTCGATCGGCTGACGGCGCTGCTGGGCCGGCCGTTGCGATCCTACCGTGACTTCGCAGCCGAGACGGCCGCGCAGTGGCGGAAGGTCTGAGGCGCATGTGTCCCAACCTGCGGAATTCATTCCGCCACGGCTGCACTGTCGCGAGGCGTCCGTGAAGGTGTTGGTCCTGGGCGCCACGGGCGGCACCGGCCGGCATATCGTCCGCGAGGCCGCGGCGAAGGGCCATTCCGTCGTGGCCTTGGTTCGCTCGAAGGCCAAGGCTCGGGACCTTGCCGGGGCCGAGCTGGTCGAGGGCGACGCCCGCGACGAAGCCGTCCTGCTTCGCGCGCTCGAAGGCTGCGCCGGCGTCGTCTGTTCCCTCGGCACCAGCCTAAGCCTGTTCCGCGATGTTTCCCTGCTGTCGGTCGCCACGCGCGCGCTGGTCGCCGCAATGGTCCAGGCAGACGTCCGCCGGCTGGTGTGCATCACCGGGATGGGTGCCGGGGACAGCCGCGGCCATGGCGGCTTCCTGTATGACCGGCTGATCCTGCCGCTGCTGCTGCGGAAGGTCTACGAGGACAAGGACCGTCAGGAAGACGCGGTCCGGGCCAGTCCGCTCGACTGGGTGATCGTCCGGCCGACAATGCTCACCGACATGCCGCCGGGAGGGCATGTCAGGGCCGTCACCCAACTGTCCGGCATTCATGGCGGCAAGATCGCGCGTGCGGACGTTGCCCGCTTCGTGACCGAGCAGCTGACAGCCGACACATGGCTGCGTCAGACGCCATTGATCACGTCGTAGTGGCGGGGTCCTCTACGGCTGGTTGGCAGCCTGCTTGTCGGCCGATGTGGCTGGAACCGACGAAGACGGTATCGTAAATCTGTTCGGACCAAGCCTGGAGCTGTTTGTCCAGGGCTTCACGGCTCGTGAGGGAATATCCGGATCGAGTTGCGCTCGTGGATGAGTAGGGGAAATTCCCTGATGATGGATCACCTTGGCAGGGTGGCGGGATGATTGATGCCAGTGCCATCCGTGACCGCTTTTTGCCATCGCGGCCGTGCGTGCCGGATGCGTCGGCACACGAACATCTGCCACTGAGTTGCGAATGCGTCTCACTCTCTTGACATAACATGGCCGAGCCCTTCTATCGGGGTCATGGATCGCATTGCTTTCGTTTGCCGTCTTCGCCCCGTCAGGTACCGCGCGACGCCGGCGTCGGTCCTCCGGTTGCCGTGGCCGTTGCTGGCGCTGGCGCTGCTGTGTCTGACGCCGGGACGTCAGGCGTCGGCGCAGGCGAGCGGCACCGTCGCAGATCCTGGCGGCCCCGCCGAGACGATCTCGGTGGTCGGCCGCAGCCGCATCGATCCGGAGCAGCATCCAGCCGGCCAGACCGTCTATACGGCCTCGAGCGACACCGTCCGCGATACCCCGGCACTCACCGTCGCTGATCTGCTGGCGCAAGTCCCGGGCGTCACCGCGATCAACGGCAACGGGCCGCGCGACGTCTCGCTCTCGATCCGGGGCTCCAACGACCACATGGCGTTCGGCATCCGCAACATCGAGTTGCTGGAGGACGGCTTCCCGTTGACCCAACCCGACGGACGCGCGCGCGCCGACCTGATCGACCCGCACGCCTATGCCGGCGCCGACGTGTTCGAAGGCCCGGACTCGTCGGTGTTCGGCGGCTATGCGATCGAAGGGGCGCTGGACCTGCGGACCCGGACCGGCGCCGCCATCGACGGCGTCGATCTCGGCAGCGATTTCGGCAGCTTCTCGACCGTGAACACCCACGTGGATATCGGCGTGTCCGGCGGCGGCCTCGATCTGATGCTGTTCGGCAGCGACGTGCGCGGC
Organism: uncultured Acetobacteraceae bacterium; assembly: GCA_964235615.1. Lineage (GTDB taxonomy): Bacteria > Pseudomonadota > Alphaproteobacteria > Acetobacterales > Acetobacteraceae > Lichenicoccus. Next base: position 4,033 of record CAXSEE010000155.1, read on the forward strand.
AACACCTGGCTGCCGAACACGCGCTACGACACCTCGACCGAGAACGCCCGGCTCGCAATCGATCTCGGAGCCCGCGACCGCCTGTTGTTCAAGGTGATCAACAACGTGACCGACACCCTGCAATCGGTCCGGCTGTCGCTGAACCAGTACGCGGCGAACCCGTTCCAAGTCGGCTGCGCCGATGCGGCGGCCCCCGGTTGCGGAACCGTCACGCTGTTCCGCAACGGGATCTCGGGAGCGACGGTCGCGGCCAGTCCGCAGCAGGCGGGGCTCGGCCGCTTCGACCGCCGCAGCATCGTCGGGTTGCGCTGGGAGCACGAGCTGGACGACCACGCCATGGTCCGAACCCAGTTCACCTACGACTCGCTGTCGATCGACCAGCCCAACACCGCCACCAGCACCCGCGGACCGTACACCTCGTACGATGTCCGCAGCTCGCTCGACCGGCATGATGCCGTGCTCGGGCTGCCGGTCGACACGCTGGCCGGGATCGAGTTCGGCTATCTCGATTTCGGCACGCGGTTCTACAACGTCACCCCGGCCGGCGGCGGCACCCTGGGCGCGCTGACGCAGACGCAGTACGGCCACCAGTGGAACCTCGGCGCGCATCTCCAGGAAACCGTGCATCCGAGCTCAAGCTGGACCGGTGTGGTCGGGCTGGGCGGGAGCTATTCCGATATCGGCGCGGTGCAGGACAGCTTCGGCAACGCGCTGCTGAAGCAGGTGATCACCGCCAACCGGTTCTTCTTCGACCTGGCGCCGGAAGCGTCGGTGATCTATGCGCCGGACCGGGATCTGAGCCTGCACGGCCGCATCGCCACCGCCTATGGCACGCCGCAGCCGGCCAGCCTGTTCGTCACGCCGCAGGGGGTGTTCGGCAACAACACCAACCTGAAGTCGCAGACCAGTCTCGGCTTCGATCTGGGTGCCGCGTGGACGGTCGGGCGGGTCCTGTCGGTGCAGCCGACCGGGTACTACGAGTTCTACCGCAACGAGCAGATTACGCAGAGCGCCGGCGCCAGCCTGCAGAACTTCACCTTCAACGCGCCCGCGTCGCAGCATCGCGGCATCGAGCTGACGGCGACCTGGACCCCGGCGCCGGACCGGCTGCCCGGCGCCAACCTGCAGGTCAGCTACCTCTACGACAACCAGATCTACACCGACTTCACCGAGGTGCTGGCGAACGCGAAGACCAGCGAGGCCTTTGTTCGAGACGGTCGCGCGATCCCGGGCGTCATTCCGAACTTCCTAGATGCACGGTTGAACTACCAGCAGCAGGACAGACCGTTCCGCGGCCTCGGGGGCTTCGTGGAGCTGGTCTGGCGCGATGCCTACGAGCTCGACAACGCGAACGAGGTCCGGGCGGCGGGCTACGAGCTGGTCAACCTGGCGCTGAACTACGACCCGCCGTTCCGGCTCGCCGCCGACCGGCATCTGCATCTGTACGTCGAGATCCAGAACCTGTTCAACCGGGTGTATATCGGCTCGGCCTCGAACATCGCCGACAGCCTGACCGCGTCCGGCAGCGAGGCCGGCGCCGGCGCGCTCAGGAACGCCACCGGTTCCCTCTTCGCCGGGTCCCCGCGGGCGGTGTTCGGCGGCATGAGCGTCCGGTTCTGACGAACGGCCTGGCCCGATCGCCACGCTGCATCGAGGACCGCAGAAGATGCAATTCATTCGTATTATTCGAGTATATCCCGATATTTTCGTCGGTCGGCCTGTTTTGAGGAACGACGGCCGCAACAATGCGTCCCATGGCATCTGCATAGACCGGGAGATGGAGACGCATCATGTCGGCTATCCAGACCCGGGACGTCGCCTGCACGAAGTGCAAGTTCTTCGACTATCACGGTGAAGTCGTTGAAGTATCGTAAGGAAATATCCGAATTTGGTTGCGCTTGTGGATGAGTAGGAGATTTCCCCGGTCGTGGATCACTTTGGCAGCCAATGCGAGCACGAGCCTTTGGATGCGATGGAGCAGGAGGCCCCTACTCGATCGACAGCTTGTTCAGATTTTCGCCGATCTGCCGAAGGGTTGCGACGAGCTGGTGCAGCGCCTCGTCGCTGATGCCCTTCATCGCGCGCTTGACCTGGCGCGCGACCACCGGCGTCAGCTTATTGAGCAGGCCGCGCCCGTCGCGGGTCAAGGTCACCACCGTGACCCGGTTGTCGTCCGGGTCAGGCTCCGCCGCCGCATACCCGAGCTCGACCATGCGCTCGATGATCCGGCTCACCGTGTTGCGCTTGATCAGGGCATGTTCCGCCAGATAGCTGATGCTGGCGGGCTCGGCCGCGCGCAGCACCGTCATGATCCGGTACATGCTCTTGGTGACGCCATGCTTGAGAAGCACGGCGCTCACGTCCTCGTGGTAGCGGAAGTCGGCGTGGGCAATCAAATAGAAGGGCGAGCGGAATAGCTGGAAATCCACCTCCGACGGATCGTAGATCGTGCGCTGCCTCGTATCGGTCTTCTTCAGATCCATCGTCGCCCGCTCGATAAAACTGCCGGTGCAG
>CAXSEE010000155.1:6646-10703 GCA_964235615.1 uncultured Acetobacteraceae bacterium
GCCTCCTCGAGCCGGTCGTGCGGCTGCGAGCCGAAGCAGACGCGCAGATGCCGGTCGCCGGCGTTCCCGTAGAACCCGCCCGCCTCCACCACCACTCCGCACTGGTCCAGGATCGCATCGGCCAGATCCTGGGACCGGCGGCCAGTCGCCGAGATGTCCGGGAAGGCATAGATCGTGCCCTGCGGTGCTGCACAGGTCACGCCCGGCATCTGGTTCAGCGCCGAGACGATCATGTCCCGCTTCTGCCGGTCGTCCTCGACCATGTATCGCAGCGGACCCGGATCCCCGGTCACCGCGGCGAGGGCACCATCCTGGATGAAGGTGTTGACGTGCGTGACCTCGTTCGCCGTCACCTTGAGCATGCCCTCGATCAGCGCGGGACTGGCCACCGCGTAGCCCAGCCGCCAGCCATCCATGGCATAGGCCTTGGTAAAGGCGTACATCGAGATGGTCCGCTCCGCCATGCCGGGCAGGCTGGCGATGCTGACGTGCCGCGCATCGTCGAAGGTGATGTATTCGTAGACCTCGTCGGAGATCACCAGCAGATCGTGCCGGATGGCCAGGGACGAGAGACCCTCCAGCTCGTCGCGACGATAGACCCGGCCGGTCGGGTTGCACGGATTGACGATGACGATCGCCTTGGTGCGCGCCGACACGAACGGCTCGATCAGCGCGGCGTCGAGCGCGAAGCCGCGGGCTCGATCGAGGGGTGCCAGCACCACCTTGCCACCGGCAAGCTCGATCTTGCCGACATGCTGGGGATAGTACGGCTCCAGCAGGATCACCTCGTCGCCGCTCTCGATCGTGGCGAGAAATGCGGCGAAGGAGGCCTGGGTGAGGCCGTTGGTCACCAGCACCTGATCCGGCGCCGCATCGATCGCGTTGAAGTCGCGCAGCTTGGCCGAAAGCGCCGTCCGCAGCGCGGGGTCGCCCTGCAGATCGCTGTAGTGCACCTTGCCGGCCAGCAGCGCATCGATCGTGGCGCGCTTGATGTGCGCCGGCGTGTCATGAACCGGGCGCCCGAGCTCGAGATGGATCAGATCGGCGCCGCCCGCATCGAGCGCCGCCGCCTTGGCGAACATGCCGTAGTTCTTCTTGGCGGATTGCGTTATCCGGCCTGCAAGAAAGGTCCCAGCTGGCAAAGTCATCGGACGATCCTCCCGGGGTGGGTTGCCTGCGGCATACGTCAGGCACGGGGCATCAGGGAATGGCCGATCCGGGCCACTCCCATCAGCAACTGGGGCACATGCCGCGCGAGCGCGAAGCCGACCACGCGCCGGGGCGGCTTCATCGGCATCGGCATGCGATAGCCGCCGGCGCCGGCCGAGGCCCAGCGTGCCGCCTCGCGTCCGGCAATGGTGTTGACCGCGAGCCCGCGGCCGTTGCACGCCTGGATCGCGATGGCGTCGTCCGCCAGCACCGCGACACGCGGCAGCAGGTCGGTGTTCAGCCAGGCGGTGCCGACCCAGACATGCTCGAGCGGCATCGGCCGCCAGGCGGGCAGCATGGTCGCCAGCCGGCGGTTGATCGCCTTTTCGATCTGCGCGCGATCCACCCGCTGCGGCGCGGGACAGGCGGTGATCAGCCGGCCCTCGGCATCGTACCGGATCGAGAACACGTCGGTCGACAGGTCGGTCAGCACGTGGTTCTGCGGCAGGATCGCCTCGCGCATGTCGGCTGGCAGCGGCGGGGTCGCGACCTCGCAGACCCCGAGCGGCAGCACGCTGCCGGCCAGCCGTGGGTCCAGCGCCACGTTGCCGCCATTGGCGCACAGCACGATCCTGGCCGCGACCACCTCGCCGCCAGGCACCGTCAGGCACCAGCCGCCGTCGGGTCTGCGGCGCATCGCCGTGACCGGCGTCTCGCGATGCACCATCCCGCCATGCGCCATCACCCGCCGGGCGAGCGCATCCACGTAGCCGACCGGATCGAGGCCGCCGCCGCTGCGGTCCAGCAGCGCGCCGTCATAGCCCTGGCAGCCGGTCAGGGTCCGCGTGGCGGTCGCATCCAGCACCGACACGTCCTGCCGAAACGGAGCCCAGCCGGCAACGATCTCCGCCACGACACGGGCCGACCTGGCCGGAAACGGCGCCAGGAAACCGGTCTGCATCGGCGCGCAGTCAAGCGTCTCGTCGCGCACCAGATCGAAGGTGTAGCGCGCGGACTCCGCCACCATGCCCAACAGGGCGGTGCCGGCCTCCTCGCCCAGATGCCGCAGCACGGCCGAGGGCGACTTGCGCACGATCTGAGCCGTGACGATGCCGGCGCTGGCTCCCGTGGCCGCCTCCGGGCGCCTGGCGGCCTCCAGCACCATGACCTCACGCCCCTCGCGCGCCAGATGCAGCGCGGTGGACAGGCCGGCGACCCCGGCTCCGATCACCACCACCTCGGCAGCTGCCCGCCCGACCAGCCGGCCTGCTCCGGGAGCCTGACCGCCGCCGGCCTCCCATAGCGACGGGCCGACGCCGCCACGCCCGGTCCTGGCTGCAGCCGTCTCAGGCATCGCGGCGGAAGACGAGTTCGCAGGCGCCCTGGCGACGGATCGCCCGGCAGCCCTGCTGGAAGGCGGCGAGATCATCGGGCACGATGCGCGCGCAGACCGAGCCCATGATCCAGCCCATCGGCATCAGCAGTCGTGCGCCGTCGCCGTAGAACAGGCCGATGTCGAAGAAGTCGGACGGCGGCATTCCCTTCCAGGTGCCACGGCGCGCGAACACGGTGGCGATCTCGCCGGCGGCGGGGTAGCTCGTGCCGTTCTCCAGCGGGATGTCGAGCGGCGCGCCGGGATCGGGCAGCGCGTTGCCGAACACCGGGCAGGAGATCTCCGGCCCGGTCCACATGGCGTGGATCGCCTCATGGGTACGATCGACGCCGGCGACCTGCCACAGCAGCTCCGCGTTCTTCGGCGCGAGGCCGTCGAGCAGCTCGATCCGGACATCGAGACCGGAGCGGCTTTCACGCAGAAGGATGCCGCGGGGCATGAGAAACTCCTCGAAGCGGATGCGGAACCCTTAAAGCGCCCAAAATCACGTGATGTCGAGAGCATTTCCCAAAGAGCATTTCTCAAGGCGCTGCGGTCCGGGATCGAGATGCCTTCGCGGAAGGCGGTCCGCACGTTGCTCAAAATTTCTTGCACCAAACCGATAGACTCCATTTAATGTGCATAATCACGTGATCGCGGATTGTTCTTGTCGTTTGGACCTCACGCGATCCAGTCGGACTTACGATGTCGAGCATTCTTGATCAGGTTCAGAACTGGGTGCTGCCGGCGGCGCTCTGGTTGCTGATGTTCGGCATTGGTGTCGAACTCCGTCCGGATGATTTCCGGCAGCTCACCGCGAACCGGAAGAGCGTGGCACTCGGCGTCGGCAGCATGCTCGTCATGGTGCCGCTGTTCGGCGTCGCCATCTCGATGGTGCTGGCGCCTTCGCCTGCGTTGCTTGCCGGGCTTATCCTGCTCGCGACGACGCCGGGCGGCATCATCTCGAACGTGCTGACCGATATGGCCAAGGGCAACGTCGCCCTGTCGGTGTCGATGAGCATCCTGGTCAGCCTCGTCTATATTTTCACGCTGCCATTCATCGCGCAGGCGATGCTTCATGCCGTCTTCGGTCAGCAGGCGATCATCGAGATTCCGTTCGCATCGTCGCTGCTGCATATCCTGACAGTGACGTTGCTGCCTGTCCTGGCGGGCATGGGACTGCGCGCGCTCGTGCCGGCCGGCCGCTTCCCCTGGCTGGTGCGCATGAAGCAATGCGCCACGTTCGTCCTCGTCATCATCCTCCTGAGCGTCATGGCGCAGCAGTTCGATGTCCTGAAGGCGAGCTTCGAGCCTTTGATCGGCGCGATCCTTGCCATGAATGCCGTGAACGCAGTTTGGGCCTTCTCGATCACGAGGGTATGCAAACTCCCTCGTGGCGACGCGACCGCGATTATCATGGAGCATCTCGTCCGGCAGGAGGGTACGGCAATCTACGTCGCCGTATCGATCATCGGGCGGTCGGACATGTCGCTGCCGTTGATCCTGAACAGCTTCGTCGGCGTGGCGATCGCATCG
>CAXSEE010000156.1:0-3912 GCA_964235615.1 uncultured Acetobacteraceae bacterium
TGGGCCGAGTTCGATGCACGGGTCTCCGCGATGGCCACGGTCCTGACCGATCACGGGGTCGGGTTTGGCGACCGGGTCATCGTGCAATCGAAGAACAGCAACCTGATGCTGGAATCGATGTGGGCCTGTTTCCGCATCGGCGCGGTCTGGGTGCCGACCAACTTCCGCCTGCTGCCGGACGACGTCACCTATCTCGCGACCGCATCCGGCGCCCGCGCGCTGCTGTGCGGAGGCGAATTTCCGGACCATGCCGCAGCCGTGGCCAAGGCTGTGCCCGGCCTCGCGCTGTTGGCCAAGATGGGACCCGGTCCCCTCGATGCTCCCGACCTGGACACGCTGATGGCGGCCCGCGCCGGGGCCGATCACCAGGCGGCGGTGGTGGAGTATGACCACCCGTGCTGGTTCATATCGACATCGGGGACTACGGGACGGCCGAAGCTCGCGGTGCTGACGCACGGGCAGATGACGTTCATCGTCACGAACCACCTGGCGGACCTCGTGCCGGGCACGACGGAGAATGACTGCTGCCTGGTGGTCGCACCGCTGTCGCACGGCGCGGGGAACCACGGGCTGACGCAGGTGGTGCGGGGAGCCACGACGGTGCTGCCGCCGACCGACCGGCTCGACCCGGCCGAGGTATGGCGGCTGGTGGCGGAACACCGGGTTACCAGCATGTTCGTCGTGCCGACGATCGTGAAGCTGCTCGTGGAGCATCCGTCGGTGGATGCGCATGACCACAGCTCGCTGCGCTACGTGGTCTATGCGGGTGCCCCGATGTACCGGGCCGATCAGAAGCGCGCCTTGGCGAAGCTGGGACCCGTGCTGGTGCAGTATTTCGGCCTCAGCGAGGTGACGGGCTGCATCACGGTCCTGCCGCCGTCCCTGCACGCCATCGACGACGGCGCCGATACCCGCGCCGGCACCTGCGGCGTCGCCCGGATCGGTGTCGACATCCAGGTTCAGGACCCTGAAACCGGCGCGGCACTTCCCTCGGGTGCGACGGGCGAGATCTGCGTCTGCGGCTCGGCCGTGTTCGCCGGCTATCACGATAATCCGGAGGCGAACGCGAAGGCGTTCCGCAACGGCTGGTTCCGCACCGGCGACCTGGGCCACCTGGATGCCGAGGGGTTCCTGTTCATCACCGGCCGGGCTTCGGACATGTACATCTCCGGCGGATCGAACGTCTATCCGCGTGAGATCGAGGAGGTGTTGCTCAATCATCCCGAGATCCTTGAGGTCGCGGTCCTGGGCATACCGGATGCCGTCTGGGGCGAGATCGGCGTCGCCGTCGCGGTGTTGCGGCCCGAGGCAACCCTGGACGAGACGGGTCTGCTGACATGGATGGAGGGCCGGGTGGCGCGCTACAAGCAGCCCCGCCAGGTGGTCTTCTTGCCGGACCTGCCAAAGTCCGGTTACGGCAAGGTGACCAAGAACACGATCCGGCAGGAACTGATCGCCCGGGGTATCGGGACGCCGGTGGTCAAGGCCGGCAGCTGAGGCATGCGGCAGGGCCGGCTACAACGTATCCCGCAGGTTCGCCAGCGCCAGCAACGCGGCCCGAAGCTGACCATAAGCCTCGTCACCCAGGTAGGCGGCCAGGTCGAGTTCGATGGTGAGCAGGGTCTGCCGAATTCGGCGCATGAGTTGCGACCCCCGCGGGGAGAACCGGACCATGCGCGCGCGGGCGTCGTCGCTGCTTTGTTCGACGGTCACCAGATCGAGGTTCTGGCACGCCCGGACCAGACCCGTGATGGCGGGTTTGGTGAGATTGGCGCGGCTGGCCAGGTCGGACATGCGGGTGCCGTCCGGATCCAGGTGGCGCAGCAGGTTGAAGTGCGTGTTGCGGATTTCCGGGAAGCCGGCGGGTATCAGGGATTTCAGCAGCGCCGCGTTATAGAACTCGTAGCCCTCGTAAAGAAGGCGGCCGGTGTTGAGCCTCCGCCAGTCCTGCTTGAAATCGGCTGCCTGGATTGGGGCGCTCCTCACGCCTGCCTGAGCGTGTCGATGAATGCCCGAAGCGTCATGCCCACGCGTCCGCCCTTTCCACGCGCCGTCTCGTTGACATGGGACAGCACTCCATCCTGGTAGCAGGAGCGCGCGTCGCCGACCCGGGCGCTGTTCGCTGCAACCGTGGCGGCCACCACATCCAGGTCGTCCAGCGACGCCAGACGGGTGTAGCCCGAACCATCCTTGGCACCGCCGGCGTCGTGGAAGAAGGCGGCGAACACGCCGGGAGGAACCACCTTGTCAGGCTTGCCCCCTACCAGGGCGCCGTGGGATGCGGTGACGACGATCCGCCCGGCATCTTCCGGCTGAAACAGCGACGCGGAGTCGATGCCGATGACGACACGTCCCCCGTCATCCTGGTTGATGACGAACCGGGACTCTCGCAGCTGCGGCACCGGCCCGGCCGGCAGCGCCGCCAACCGCATCCGCAGGGCGCAGTCCTGAACGGTCTGGCCCGGCGCGCATCCCAGCGCCGCCGCCGTCTGGTTGACCGCGCTGATGACCCCGGTCGCGAGCATGTCTGCCGCGTCGGCGATGCGGCAGGACTGCGAGTCGGCGGTGGCGGCAGCAAGCTCGATTCCGTCCAGGAATGGCAGGGCGCCCATGCCGGCCTGGTCCTTGCCTACGCCGGCATCGTTCAGGATCACGGCGCGCGCCCCGCCTTTGGCCGCGCACCAGCCGGCATAGACCCCGCCATGCGATCCGGCGATGACCACCTGCCCCCGGTGCGCCGCCAGCATCTTCGTGATGGTGTCCGTGGTATGGATCTCGCCGATTCCAGGATCGTCCGTGCCGCCGGCCAAGAAGCGTTCCCCCGTCCATCTAACGCGTCCAGACTTCGTTGAGCGACTTGCGCCTGTCAAGCAGTATGCAGGCCAGGCGCTCATGCCGCCTCGACGAGTATTGTCCGGTCGAAGCTGGCCGTCGTCGGAACCGGACCGCAATGTTGCCCGCGGCAATGGAGACCATGAATTGAACAGCGCCGAACTACCTGGAACGAGGCTCACGGACTCCGGGCCGCGAACCATCCGCCAGCCCGGCCCGGCTTCGGCCGAACGCTGCGTCGCCGTGCCGGTGGCGAGCATGCCCATCGAGTCGATCCTGCCAGCCGGTTCGTTGCTGCTCGATGCGCTGCACGCCCTTCTGGCCGCGGGATATGACTCGGCGTGCCTTGCCTTGACCGGCGGCCGCCTGGGTCCGTTCGCCTACGTCATGCCTGCGAAATCGCCCGATGCCGACCACGCGGCCTCTTACAGTGCCACGTTCCGCCCGGCCGGAGAGACCCGTCTCCAGGCCGGCGCCGTTACCGTCGGCTTCCGCGACGGCCAGCCTTTCTTCCATTGCCACGCCATATGGACAGAAGCCGACGGCCGTCGGGGCTGCGGCCATGTGCTGCCGGACGAGACCGTGATCGCCGCCCCGATCCAGGTTCGGGGCGCCGGCATCGTCGGGGCGCGGTTCGAGGCCCATCCGGATCGCGAGACCGGCTACAGCCTGTTGGCGCCCATCGCGACGGGACGGGCACAGCCGCCGGGCGCGCGTCGCGCCGTCGCGTTGCGGCTGGCGCCGAACCAGGACATCACGGCGGCGCTGGAGCAGGCCGGCGCACGGGCCGGGTTCGACCGCGCCGAGATGGCGGGGGGCGTCGGCAGCACGATCGGCGTCCATTTCGACGCCGCCTCCCCCATTACGGGGTATGCGACCGAACTGCTCGTCCGGCACGGCGCCATCTGCTGTGACGGGACTGGTGCGCCGACGGAGATCGACATCGTGGTGGTGGACCTCGACGGCAACATCGGCGAAGGCAGGCTGGTGGCGGCCGACAACCCGGTGCTGATCACGTTCGAGGGTCTGCTGCAGCAGGCTTAGTGGGAGGCGAGGAACCCGCTCGCCTCGTTGCGGCCC
>CAXSEE010000156.1:4012-10620 GCA_964235615.1 uncultured Acetobacteraceae bacterium
CGACTCGCTTTGTTGCGGCCCCACTCGCCTTGTTGCGGCATTGACAGTTTGATTAAGTTAGTGAACCGTCCTGCCAACAACAACCATAGGGGTGTGAGCGTGTCGGTACTGCGTCCTTGCGTTTCGAATGTCTTCTCCGCGGTAGCGTGCACCACGCGCGCAGCGATGATGGGGATGGCCTGATGGCCGCCCGCCGGGTCGCTGTGGTGACCGGGGGCGGCAGCGGGATCGGGGCCGCAATCTGCGCGCGTTTCGCAGCCGACGGCATGGCGGTCGTCGTCGCGGACCGGGACGCGGACAATGCGCGGCGCATCGCCGCCGACATCGCGGCGAAGGGTGGCGAGGCCGCCGCCGCCGTAATGGACGTGGCTGACCCCGCCAGCGTCGAGCAGGCCATGGCCCATGCCGAGACGCAGTTCGGATCGCTGGACGTGATGGTCGCCTCGGCCGGCATCGGGATCCAGAAATCGATGCTGGAGACGACGTTCGACGAGTGGAACGCCATCATCGCCGTGAACCTCACCGGCGTGTTCCTGTGCGGCAAGGCGGCGGCGGCGCGCATGGCACCGCGCGGGTTCGGGCGGATTATCAACATATCCTCGGTCGCCGGGATGCGGGGCATCCCCGGCCGCAGCGCGTATGGCGCATCCAAGGGCGGCGTCAACACCCTGACGCAGGTCATGGCGGTGGAGTTCGGCGCGTTCGGCATTACGGTCAACGCCATCGCTCCGGGGCCGATCAACACTCCGCTGACCGACCGGATGCACACGGACGCGACCCGGCGGGCCTACACGGACGCGATGCCATTGCGCCGATACGGCACGCTGGCCGAGGCGGCCGGGGTCGCATCGTTCCTGGCGTCCGATGATGCGGCGTTCGTCACCGGCCACACGCTGCCGGTCGATGGCGGTATGGCCGCATCCGGTCCGTCCTTCCATGTCTGAGCGCTATGGGTTTCCGGCGCCGCACGCCGGCCGGAGAGGAGAGTTTCAGCCCAGCGAGGGTGACAGTGATGTCTGAACAGCCCACTCCTCCGCGAATCGGTTCTGGCACGACCGTCCTTGTCACGGGTGCCAGCAGCGGCATCGGGCAGGTGATTGCGATCCAGCTTGCCGAGAAGGGATGCCAGGTCGTGCTGGCTGCGCGGCGGACGGACAGGATCGCCGCCATGGCCGCCGAGATCGGGCCTGCCGCGCTCGCCTGGCCGATCGACCTGCGGGACAGTGCCGCGATCGAGCGGCTGCCCGGCGAATTGCCGGAGCGGTTCCGCGATATCGACATCCTGGTCAACAATGCCGGCAGCGACGTGGGAGGCCGTCTGCCGTTCCTCGACCGGCCGGCATCCGACTGGGACGGGATGATCGACACCAACCTCCGCGCCGTGTTCGGGATTACCCGGGCGGTGCTGCCCGGCATGATCCAGCGCAAGCGGGGTGACATCGTCAACGTCGGCTCGATCTCGGGTATCCGGTCGTACGCCAATGTCACGGCTTACGGCGCCACGAAGGCGGCGATCCACATGTTCAGCGAGAACCTGCGTTCCGAGCTGGAGGGATCGGGGGTGCGGGTGATCGAGATGCTGCCGGGTCCGGTGCGGACCGAGTTCATGGAGGTTCGCTTCGGCGGCGACCGGGAGCGGATCGAGCGTTACTGGAAGGAGCTGAGCGAGAGCGCGCCGCTGGAAGCCGAGGATATCGCGCGCTGCGTGCTGTTCGCCTTGTCGCAGCCGCCGCACGTGACGCTGTCGCAGATCGTCATCATGCCTTCCGCCCGCTGCTGAAAGGCGCGTCTGGCTGCTTCTGGCGGATCAGCCATCGTTGAACGGCCGTTCGAGCCAATAAGAAGGACCTGTAAAAGGTTCAATAGGAAACGATATTGAATACCATCGCCCGACGCAGCCTTGTCGCCGCCGCCGTCACGTTGGCGCTTCCGGCGATCCCCAGGCGGGTCCGCGCCGCCGAGATCACGCTGACATACTCCAACAACGCGAGCGTGGGCCATCCGGTCAACATCCGCGCCGCCGAGGTCGCGCAACGCGTGAAGGCGGACACGAACGGGCGTGTCGAGATACAGATCTTCCCGAACAGCCAGCTCGGAGGAGATACCGATTCGATCAGCCAGCTCCGCTCGGGCGGCATCGACATGCTGACGCTGTCCGGATTGATCCTGAGCATCTTTGTCCCCGCGGCGTCCATCAACGGCATCGGCTTCGCCTTCCCCGACTACGCCACGGTGTGGAAGGCCATGGACGGGAAGCTGGGCGAGTATGTCCGCGGCCAGATCGCCAAGTCGGGCCTGATCGTGATGGACCGGATGTGGGACAACGGCTTTCGGCAGATGACCACCAGCAGCAAGCCGATCCAGACGCAAGCGGACCTGGACGGCTTGAAGATACGGGTTCCGGTCAGCCGGCTCTGGACTTCCATGTTCAAGGCCCTGGGCGCGGCCCCGACCGGGATCAACTTCACCGAGACGTATCCGGCGCTGAAGACCCATATCGTCGATGGGCAGGAACAGCCGCTGGTCGTGATCAACACGTCGAAGCTGTACGAGGTGCAGAAATACTGCTCGCTGACGAACCACATGTGGGATGGGTTTTGGTGGCTGGTGAACCGGCGCAGTTGGGCCGCTATTCCGGCCGACCTGCGTGAGATCATCGCCGGGCACATCAATCAGGGAGCCCTGGACGAACGCAACGACGTGGCGACCCTGAACGCGAGCCTGCAGACCGTGCTGCAGCGCAAGGGGCTGATGTTCAACGAGGTCGCTCCGGCTTCGTTCATCGCCGCACTCAGGAAGGCCGGCTTCTACGCCGATTGGAAGGCCAAGTATGGGGACGAGGCATGGAGCCTTCTGGAACAGGCCTCGGGCAAGCTGACGTGACGCCTGCGGATGCGAGCCTGCTTGCGGCGCCGCGCCAGCAGCATCTGCTGTTGCGGGCTGAAGCGGCGCTGGACGCGGTGCTGGATGCGTCGGCGGCCTCGCTGGTCATTGTCGAGGTTGTGATCCTGCTGGCCGGCGTCGTGTCGCGCTTCGTGTTCGCAGCACCGCTCATATGGACCGACGAGGTCGCGTCTTCCCTGTTCCTGTGGCTGGCGATGCTGGGAGCCGTCATTGCCGCTCGCCGGTCCGTTCACATGCGGATGAGCGCGCTGACCAGTAGGCTGTCGCCGGACTGGCGGACGTTCTTCGATGCCATCGGGATGGCATCCGTCAGCACCTTCCTAGCACTGCTGCTGCTCCCCGGTATCGATTACGCAATCGCACAGAGCTTCATCACCACGCCGACGCTGAATATCCGGGACTCCTGGAGGGCCGCAGCACTTCCGGCCGGGATCGGACTCATGCTGCTGGTGGCGCTGCTCCGCCTGGCGGCGAGCGCCCGCCCGCCCGTCGTCCTTGCCGCGCTGCTGACGGTTGCGGCGATCATGGCGGCACTGTGGTTCGCGTCCCCGGCGCTGATCCCGCTGGGCAAGATCAACCTGCTGGTCTTCTTTGTCGGCGGCGTCAGCCTGATGGTGTTCGCGGGCGTGCCGATCGCCTTCTGCTTCGGGTCGAGCACCGTGGCCTACCTGCTGGTGACCACGCATCTGCCGCTCACGATCGTGATCGGGCGCATGGACGGCGGCATGTCGCAGCTGATCCTACTGGCCGTTCCGTTGTTCGTGTTCCTGGGCGCGCTGCTCGAGATGTCGGGGATGGCGGATGTCATGGTGCGCTTCCTGTCGAGCCTGCTGGGCCATGCAAGGGGTGGGCTGAGCTACGTGCTCGTCGGGGCGATGTACCTCATCAGCGGCGTGTCGGGTGCGAAGGCCGCCGACATGGCGGCGGTGGCGCCGGTGCTGTTTCCCGAGATGCAGCGCCGGGGTGCGAGTGGCGGCGACCTGGTGGCGCTGCTGGCGGCGACGGGCGCGCAAACCGAGACGGTTCCACCGAGCCTCGTGCTCATCACCATCGGCTCGGTGACCGGCGTCTCGATCGGCGCGCTGTTCACTGCGGGCCTGTTGCCCAGCGCGCTGCTTGCCGCGACACTCTGCGTGATGGTCTGGTGGCGTCATCGCGGTGGCGCTGCGCCGGCGGTCCAGCGGGCGGGCTTGCGTGAAGTGGTGCGGTCGTTCGCCATCGCCGTGCCCGCGCTGGTTCTGCCGGTCGTCATTCGCTTCGCCGTGATCAAGGGCATCGCCACCGCGACGGAAGTCTCGACGATCGGTATCATATACTGCGCCGTCGTCGGCCCGCTCGCCTACCGTGGTCTCCGGTTTCGCCGGCTCTACGCGGCCCTGGTCAATACGGCGGCGCTGTCAGGCGCGATCCTGCTGATCATCGGCACCGCGACCGCGATGGCATGGACGCTGACGCGATCCGGGTTCTCGCGGCAGCTCGCAGTGGCCATGGAACACCTTCCTGGGGGTGCCGCCATGTTCCTGGTCGTTTCCGTCGCCGCCTTCGTCGTGCTGGGCAGCGTGCTGGAGGGCATCCCGGCCATCGTGCTGTTCGGTCCCCTGCTGTTCCCCATCGCGCGGGCCGTTGGCATAAACGAGGTCCACTACGCGATCGTCGTCGTCCTCTCCATGGGGCTCGGGCTGTTCGCGCCGCCGTTCGGCGTTGGCTACTACGCCGCGTGCGCGATATCGCAGGTGGATCCCAACGAGGGCATGCGGCCGATCTGGGGCTATCTGCTCGCGCTGCTGATCGGCCTTGCCGTCATCACCGCCGTGCCGTGGATCTCGACCGGATTCCTCTGACGACCCGGCTCGACAGGCCGCCCGGGCGCCTGATCTGGCAGCCGCTTGAAAGCGTCCGCTCCCAGGGGGCGCTCCGGACCATGGCGCCATGCCTCGCCGCTTGACCCGCCGGCGGTATGCAGGATCGCTTTCATCATGCGGCGTCGGCAAGAGCCCATCGTCGACAATGCTCGAGATAGGCTCCCTCATGCGTGGAGACGAGGTCGACGACGCTGTTCCATAGCCAGGATGGAGCGTCGAGAGATTTGGATCGATTTCCTGCCAGTTCCGAACCCCAGGCCCGCCGGTCGCTCCGGTCCATCTGCCGAGCATGGCCACGACCGACGATATGAGCCAGGAACTCGGCCGTATTCTTGGCCTCCTCGACGTTGAGGTGCTCTATCTCGAGCTTCAGGTCCTGAGGGAGCAGCTCTCGTACGAATACCGCTTTTCCCAGCAACCGGGCGGCCATCATCCGGCCGCCCAGAAAAGGCGACAGCTTCTGTGCGCCGGTCACCACGCGTTCGGCATTGTCCCGCGGCATGACGGCACCGCTGCTGCGTGGGGCCGCAGCGGCAATGGCCTCCTTCACGTCCATCAGACAATGGCGCTCCCCCCGTCCATTCCCGATCGCGAGAAGAACCGCCATGCGAAGGCGCCCAAGCGAGCTGCAGCCTTTCTTCCAGTAGGCGGCATCCAGGACCCGTATGTCCGCTCCATCCTCTCGAGAGCGCAGGGCCGTCACGAGGCGTATCAGCTTCTCCTCGGCAAAAAGGGCATTCACTGCCCGGCGTTCGTCCCGGGTCAGCGGCCAGAAGCGCTTGCCGAGCGGGATCACAGGATCGACACCTTCGATCCGCTCGTCGGCGAGATGCTTCCATGATCGGCTCGCCGCTGAGCGCATTACCCTGCGGACCGTCTTCGGCATTGAGCTCGCTGCATCCGTCGTCTCGCCCTGAGCGTCCGCCTCGAATGCGGCTTCGTAGCCGACCATCATTCGTTCCACGATATGCGCTGTGGTGACTCCCGGAAGGTCGGAACCACGAGCCGCCATTGCCAGTGACAATGCGAGGCGAACCAGGTCATGCGCGGGATTGCCGATGACAGTCTGATCGAGATCACGGATTTGTATCGCCAGCGCGCCGTCGCTGCTGGCGACGGGTCCCAGATTTCCAACATGGCAATCGCCGCAGATCCACACGGACGGCCCGCTCGGCAACGCCGGATGCTCGGATGCGTCGAGCCAGTCATAGAACTTCACCGTGCTGCCCCGCACGTAAGCATGAGCAGAAGCGGCCATCTTTCGATTCTGCTCGACAGCCAGAGCCGCCATTCGATCGGCGGGTTGCATGATGAGCTTTTGCTTCATGGCACCAGTCCCTTACGTCGCATCGATCCACGAGACTTCGGCTCTATCGATCTCTGACTATAAGGGCCCGAGACTTCTTAGGTAGAGCTCAGCGCCTGCTATAAGTATTTGCTACCCGCGCCGTTCCTGTCCAGCGTCGATGACCGTCCAACCGCTTCAGGTAGATCTCAACGAAATCCATGCGTGCCAGACGATGGCGTTTGGGAGGCATTCACAAATCGGTTATAGGCGACACTTGGCGCTTCGAAGAATGACCGGATAAGTTAGGGCAGTCGCTTGATTGCCGCGAGTTGCGCTTCAACTTTGTCCGCCAGTTTCACGTCGCGGCACATCGCCTGCTCGATCTGGCGTGAGGAGAACGGGCCGAGATGCTGTCAAAGCCCCGTGTTGCCGTTCCAGCTGGAGTACTAAAAGAGGTGGCGCGGATGTGCTCGACGCGGCAACTCTTATTGAGCAAGTCGATTTGGTTGCGGGGACAGGATTTGAACCTGTGACCTTCAGGTTATGAGCCTGAC
>CAXSEE010000157.1:0-10541 GCA_964235615.1 uncultured Acetobacteraceae bacterium
ACCGTGGTCTTGCCGGTTCCAGGGTTACCGAGGAAGACGCAGTGCAGCGCCGGCAGCGTGGCGCGATGACCATGCTGGGCGCGCTCGCGTTCCACCTGGAGCCGGTCGACTAGCCGCCGGATCTCCTCCTTGACCTCGCGCAGGCCGATCATCGCATCGAGCTGCTCCATCGCCTGCGGCCGGCGTGGTGGCATCGGCGGCCCGGACTGCCGGGACGGCTGTGGTGGTGACGCCGGCCTTGATGGGGGCGCCCCCGGCCGGGGTGCCGTCGTCCCGGTCGGCGGAGCCTGACGCCGGGCTTCGCGTTCCTGCTCGAGACGCCTCGCCTCGGCCTCGCGCTGCCGCTCCATCCAGCCCTTGGCGGTGGTCCGGCTGTACTCGACCGCGCGCCTGGCATACTGCGTCGACGCCGGCGGCCCGGCCACTGCGACACGGTGCAGCCGCAGGCCGGCGAACAGCAGGGATAGTGGCGCGATCACCCAGGCCAATGTCTGGAAGATGGAGACGAACAGGCTGAGCGCCAGCAGTGCCAGAACAACCGTGAACATCCACGCGAGCGGCGATCTCATCATCCGGCTGTCTTCATCTCCCTGCAGCACTTCCTGGAGAAGTAATTGAAGCCGCATGTCAGGGGAGATGCCAGAGCGCGCATCGCGGGCTTCTCAATTTGTGACCTGTTCGTCCGAGCCGTTCAGGCCTGTCTGACCAGCTCGTCGAGAGCCCGCGTCAGCCTGGCCCGAGACTCTTCGTCTGCCAGCGAGGCAACCGGCGATCCCAGCCTGTCGACAGGCAGCGTTGCCAGGTTGAAGACGTCCATGACCACCTCGATCCCGTCGATGGTGAAGCGGGGTGCCAAGCAGTGCTCCACAACCTTGGTCAGCGACGCCAGGATGAGGGGTGCGACGAAGGCGGTTGCCGCTCTGTCGAACCGGGTGTTCTGCAACACGACCACGAACGGGATGACGTCCCGCTGCCGTCCGGCGGCACCATCGCAAGTTCGGCCCAAGACCGCCGGAACCTCGTGGGAGAACCCGGCAGACCAGCTACTGCGGGACCGTAAGAGCTTGTGCGGCAGTCTGTCGAAGTTGCGTCTCCAGCCAGAGCAACTGGCCTGTAATGGTCGTGTGCATCTCCAACAGCACCGCAGCGAGATCCTGGTCGCGGAGCGCTGCAGCCGCGGCCGACACGATATCGATGGTGATCCTGCAATCGGCCGCCAGGGAGTGGAGATGCTGCAAGTCCCTTAGCAGACCAAGGCCCGTGCCGACGTCATGCCTCGGCTTCAAAACGATATCGGCCATTATGCGCGGTAGTGCCGGAGCATTGTAGCGCGCCAGAAGCCGAGGGAGCTTCCTGCGTTGCTGAAGCAGCGCGTCCGCGAACAATCCGCAGGTCTCCGTCAGGTCGGGAAACTTGGCGTAAGTGCCGCCGAGTTGCGCGAATGCCTCGATCAGGTGGACAAGGCTTGCGTTCAGGTCGCGAAGATAGTCGCCTACATGGCTCCGGGATGGCAATTCTATTCTCACCAAGGATGTTGTCGCCGTCATGGCCGGCGCGAGCGCGTTGCCGGCTTCCACTTCCCCGGCGGTTGGTCCTCTGCCGGACAAGGTCACGCTGACCACGGCATATTTGAATTGCGGTTGCTTGCTGACGGGATCGCACACGAACCGGGTAAGTTCGTTGGCGGCGTGCAAGCCGTCCTGGCTGCCGCTGTTGCTATAATGGAACGGAACGAACACGTGTCCGTCCAGTCCGTCGCTGACCCGCGCACGCGCCTGCATCGCGCCGCGCCGCGAGCGCAGGCGCAGCATGCTTCCGTCTTCCGCGCCCAGCCGTATCGCGTCGGCACGGGTGATCTCGACGAACGGCGACGGCGCCGCGTCGTTGAGTTCCGCGACCCGTCCGGTCTTCGTGCGTGTATGGAACTGGGTGAGCACGCGCCCGGTCGAGAGGGTGAAGGGATACTCCGCATCGGGCGTCTCGGGTGCGGGCTGGTAGTGAGCGGCCTTGAGGAAGGCGCGGCCTTGCGGATTGGCGGCTTTGTAGTCCTCGGGCGTGACGGCGGCACCGGTCTGCAGATCATGGCCGAAACTCTGGCAGGTATCGGGATCGGTGGGAAAGACGTGATCCGCGTAGAGCCGTGTGGAGCCTTGCGGATTGGCTGTGTTGCAGGGCCAGGGAATGCCCGAGCCCTTCGAGAGTTTGTCATAGGTGAGTCCGGTATAGTCGCAGGGCCGCCCGCGCGAGCAGGCTTTCCACGCCTCGAATGCCGCTTCCGGGGTGTTCCACTTGACCAGCGGCGCACCGTGCTGATCGCGAAAATCCATGCGTCTCGCATAGTCCAGGAAGATGTCGAAATCGCTGCGCGCCTGCCCTGGCGGATCGACGGCCTTGTGGCTGATATGCACGGTCCGGTCGAAGTTGGTGAAGGTGCCGGTCTTCTCCGCCCAGATCGCGGCCGGCAGGACCACGTCCGCCAGTCGCGCGGTCTCGGTCATGAACGCATCCTGCACCACGGTGAAAAGCTCCCGCTTTGCGAGAAGTGCCCGAATGCGTGGCAGGTCCGGCATGGAAACCGCCGGGTTGGTGCACTGGATCCAGAGCATGCGTATCGTGCCGGCCTCGGCGTGATGGAAGATGTCCAGCGCTGCCGTCCCCGGTGCCCAGTGCGGCAGTGCTGCGGGTGCCACGTTCCAGAGTTGGGCGAGCTCGGCGACATGCAGCGGATTCTGCCAATTGCGGGAGGCGCTTAGGTCCTCGAACAGGCCACACTCGCGCGTGTTCTGCGCGGTCGGCTGACCGTTCATCTGCAGCACGCCGCAGCCGGGCCGGCCGATCATGCCGCGCAGAAGATGGATGTTGTTGACCTGGCAGGCAGAGGCCGTGGCCTGGTGGCTCTGGTAGATCCCTTGCAGGCAGGTGGAGACCAGGCTCGGCGCCTGGCCGATCATGGTGGCGGCGCGGCGGAGCAGCGCTTCCGGCACTCCCGTGATGCTCTGCACCCGGCCCGGCTCGTAGCCCGCCACCACGCTCCGCAGCGCATCCATGCCTGTCGTGTGGGCGGCAATGAAATCCGCATCGACGTTGCCGTCCTCTATCAGCAGATGCAGCAATCCGTTCAGCAAAGCCAGGTTGGTGCCCGTGCGCGGCGCAAGCCAGATGTCGGCCTCGGCGGCAGTGGGCGTGCGGCGCGGATCGATCACGATCAGCTTGGGCGGCGTGCCACCGCGGCGGCGGTCCAGGATGCGCATCCACATGACGGTGGTGGTAAGTGCTGCGTTATGACCGGCCAGCAGGATGCAGGCGGTGGTGTCGAGGTCCGCGACACTTCCCGGCTGTCCGTCGGCGCCGAAACTCTCCTTCAGCGCGGCACTGGCCGTTGCCGTGCAGAGGCGGATGTTGCCGTCGACATGCGGCGTGCCCAGGCCTGCCTTGGCTATGATGGCCAGCGTGTAGCATTCCTCCAGCATCAGTTGGCCGCTGCTGTAGATGCCGATCGCGCCGGCGGTGAAGCGGTCGATCGTCTCGCGCGAGCGGCGGACGATCAGGGACATCGCTTCATCCCAGCCCGCTTCCCGGAACCCCTCTCCGTCGCGGATCAGGGGACGTGTCAGCCGGTCGGCGCTGTTGTTTGCCGCCCAGCCATGCAATCCCTTGGGACCGAGCCGGCCACGGTTGGATCGATCGGACGACCGCCCCCGAACCCCGACGATGCGGCCGTCCTTCACCCCGACATCGAGGCCGCACCCGTTCGAGCAGAGTACGCAGGCCGACTGCACCCAATGATCCGGCGTTGACGTAACCCGGAAATCCACTCGCGCCGGCCAGCTCCCTTCACCCTCGAAGGAAGTGCGCGCGCCCCACGGATCGGAGATGCTGTCGCGGGAATCAACCATGCGGGCGCCGACAGCTTCTCATGAAGGACGAGGTGTTTGCCCCGGTCTTTTCAGATACGTCTCAAACCTTCTCCAGTAGGCTGATCTTCAACGCCCGGAACGCCTTTCGCACGCGCGACGTGCGCTCCTTTTCCAACAGATGTTCCAGCTCGGCTCCGAGCTCCAGCAAGCGGGACTCGCTCAGGCGCGCGGCCTCCTTGAACATCGACTTCTCCTCCGATCCGGCATGGTGCAGGAACGCCGCCTGCAACGCAGTCAGATGGGCCTCGAACTCCTGGCCGCCGAGCGGAAACTTGACGGTCTGCGCGAGCAGGTCGGCCAGCACGCCATGTTCGGCGTAGGCGATCTCGGTATCTTCGCTGACGCGTCGCACGGCGGGATAGAAGATCGCGTCCTCGATGACCTCGTGGATGTCCAGCTCGGCGGCCAGGGCGCGCATCAGCTCGTGCCTGCCCGCATCCGCACCTCCTGAAGTGGCCAGCATGCGCTCGAACATGCGGCGCATGAGTTCGTGATGTTCGTAGAGCACCGCGGTGGCGCTCTGGGAGCCTCGCGCGTCCGCGTCCTGTCCGGGGAAGCTGTCCGGCTTGCCGACGCGGCTGGCGTCCGGCTCGTGGGCGAGCGAGGCGCTGGTCACCACGTGGTCGCCTGGCTCCTGCTCGCGCCGCAGTTCCACTGCGCCATCCGTCAGCCGCACCTGGTAGCGCGGCTGCGGACAGGTGGATGGGCCCGTCGCTGGCTGGCCGGTTCGCAGATCGAACTGCGAGCCGTGCCAGGGGCAGACCAGCGTTCCGTTCAACACCCACCCCTGGTCCAACGGGCCGCCGGCGTGAGCGCAGCGCGCACCCATGGCGTGAACCTGGTCGCCCTGGCGGACCAGCACGATGCCGACCTCGCTGCGCGCCACCTCGTCCCAGACGCCCACGCGATAAGGCTTGTCCTCGGGCAGGTCGGCGAGTTTCGCGACGGCGGTGAACTCGCGCGGCACCGGGCTGCGGTCGGCATGGTCCACGGCGGCGCGGCGGCGGTAGACGAGGTGGCCGCCCAGGTAGCCGCCGATGGTCATGGTGGCATAGGCGGCGGCACTGGCCAGCACGCCGGCACCGCGATGTCCCTGCCGGCGCAGGCTGCCGGACCACAGGTTCAGGCCGAGCGCTGTGATGTTGACGGTGCCATGCACCAAGCCCACCCGCTTGTCCCGCCCGTTCAGATGCTGCCAATCCGCGAGCCCGGTCGCGATGGCAGCCGCGGCGCCGGCCGAACCGGCCGTCAGCGCCAGGTCTGCCGCGCGGCTGGTGCTGCGCCGATCCAGCAGGCCAACGGCGGCCAGCAAATCCAGGCCCAAGGCGAGCGTCCATGTGCCGATGGGAATGGCCACGATCAGGGGATGGACGGGATGGCCGTAAGGCCGGCCGTGCAGGGTGTTGGCCAGCGCCTTGGTTGGCCGGCCGCCAAGCTGGCCGGTCCGGGAGATGGCTTTACCGATCGCGTAGGCGGGACGGTCAAGGCTTTCAGCCGCTTCGATCCGGCCAATCGCGTCATCGAGGCTCTTAGGCAAACAGGCTCTCCATGAAGATCAGGAGAACGCGCAACGCGCCGCGTGCTTCACCGTAGCCGATGTGACACGCATGTGATTGCGGGCCGATCAGGGAGTTGCGTCGCTCTGCTGTTCTCGCATGAGCAACGATGTTGTCAGCGATACCGGGAGGCTGATCGGCTCGTCAGGGCGTCTGCGGAGGGACGGCGTGCTCGGATGCCGCGAACAGCCTCGTCGGCTATTTGTTCGAGGTCTTCCCGGCTCGCGCCGTCCCGGGCATGAACCGACAGGCCCTGCAGCACGATGGCGAGGTAGCCGGCGAGCGAGTCGGCTGCGGGTGCTTCCCGCCGGGCTCCGGCTGCGCTTTAATGGTCGCAGGGTTCGCGGCCTCCTACCTCGGTAACGGACGTCTACGGCGCAAGCACTCGGAGGCATCATGACGCATAAGAAGCTTACTCTGGCGGTCGTCGCCATCTTGACAGCCGCCTCGCTGGCTCCCGCGCGAGCGGAACCGGGAGGCTGCCTCAAATACGGCGCGGTGGGCGCTGTCGGCGGCCATGTTGCGCATCATGGCGTTCTAGGGGCCGTCGGGGGTTGTGCCACCGGTATGTATGTCCGTCATAAATTCCGCAAGGAAGCGAAGCAGAAGGCAGCCCTCTACGATCAGGAGCACCCGGGCGTGAGCGGTCCCTACGAGAAGAAGGCGACCGCCTACGATGTCGAGCACTCGACTGCGCCCGGAAAGATGGCGCCAGGTGACCAGCCGGCTGCCGCATCGAGCCAGTGAACTGCTGCTGGTTTGTTGGACACGCACCTTCCGTGGCCGGTCTCAGGTCGGAGCATCTGGAACATCCGCGAGAGATCCGGTATATCCCTGAGCAGGGCAGAGGCCGGCGGATATCCAGAGTCCGACGTCTCGCCCAGCTTTGGGCCGGGTTAGCACAGTGGTAGTGCAGCGGTTTTGTAAACCGAAGGTCGCGGGTTCAAATCCTGCACCCGGCACCAGCAGCTATCCTCCGCCGCCTGGATCAGCCACAACGTTACGGAAGCAAACGACTGGGGCCATCGAGCGTTGGATGGCTTTCTGCCAACTTCCGGAGACCTTGCATGCTGACCATTCTCATTATCGTCCTGATCATCCTCGCACTTGGAGGCGGCGGCTACGGCTTCCGCTCCGGCTGGTATGGCGGCTCCCGCGGCACCGGCTTCAACGGCCTCGGCCTGCTGCCGCTGCTGCTGATCATCATCGTGCTGTTCCTGCTGTTCCATGGCATGGGTACCACCACCGCGACCACCGCACCCTGAGCCTTAGACACGACAAAGCCGGCGGGGAGGTCCCCCGCCGGCTGAGTTTATCGCGGCCAGCCTGGAAAGTTCAGGCGATCATATGGCTCGGCGGCCGACGACGGCGTGGTAGATGACCAGCACCACAACCGCACCGATGACCGCGACGATCAGGCTGTAGATATCGAAACCGGTGACGCCGGATGCTCCGAACGTGTGCATGATGAAACCGCCGACGAAAGCGCCGACGATGCCGAGCACGAGGTCCAGGATCAGGCCCTCGCCACTCTTGTTGACGATCTTGCTGGCGATGAAGCCCGCAACGAGTCCGAGGATGATCCAGGCAATATATGACATGAGGTTACGCTCCCGTAGTTGCTGAGGCCCAGTCGTTCAGTAACAACCCGACACACCGAGCCGAAGGTCTACGACCCTGCCTGCTCATTTGTCCGGATAACGACGCCACAGAATGATGATGGTTGCAATGACATGAACATGAACCGCCTCAGCCTGCCGGCATCGATGCATCCAGCGCCGCCATCGCCGCATCCACCGCGGCGCCCGACGGCAGCGGCATCCCCTCGGCGCGCAGCACTGCCTCCAGCGCCCCCAAGGTGACCAGGACGGCATCGCCCCGGCAGTTGTAGCCCATCGTGCCGATGCGCCAGATCCTGCCGGCCAGCGGTCCGAAGGCACTGCCGATCTCGATCTCGAACCGCGTGCGCATACGCTCGCGGACCCGCTCGCCGTCGATGCCGTCCGGGATCAGGATGCCGGTGACGTTGGACATCTTGCAGGCCGGATCGCCGAACAGCCGCAATCCCATCGCCTGCAGGCCCAGCCCCATGGCCCGGCCGATCCGCTCGTGCCGGGCGATGCGAGGGCCGATCCCCTCCTCGAGCACCAGGCGGGCGCACTCGCGGGCGCCGTAGAGCATGGTGGTCGCCTCGGTATGATGGTTGAGCCGCCGCTCCGACCAGTAGTCCATCAGCATCGCCAGGTCGAAATAATTGGAGCCGATGCGTGGCCCCGCGCTGTTGCCGGCCGCACCGGCGGCGATGCCGCGCTCGATGTGGCGGCGGGCGCCGATCCGTGCCGCCGCCCGTTCGGAGATCGTGATCGGCGCGACACCCGCGGGTCCGCCCAGGCATTTCTGCAGGCCGGCGGTGACGATGTCGGCTCCCCAGCGGTCGACCGGCACCTCCATCCCGGCAAGCGTCGCGGTGGCGTCGACATAGAGCAGGGCGTCATGCTCGGCGCAGATCCGGCCGATCTCGTCCAGCGGCTGGGCCATCGTCGTCGAGGTGTCGCCATGCACGCAGGCGACCAGGCGTGGCCGCACCCGGCGCACCGCCTCGGCCACGGCATCGGCCGGCACCACCTCGCCCCACTCGGCATCGACCATCGTGACGGCCGCTCCCGCGCGCTCGGCGATCTCGCGCAGCAGCAGGCCGAAGCGCCCGAAATTGAGGATGACCACCGGGTCGCCCGGCTCGATCAGCGAGACCAGCGCCGCCTCGATCCCGGCCCTCGCACTGCCGTCGATCAGGAAGGTCCAGCGGTTCGCGGTCTGGAACACATGGCGATAGAGCACCATGGTCTCATTCATGTACTGGGTGAATTCCGGATCGAACTGGCCCAGCAGTTGCGCCGACATCGCCCGCAGCACGCGCGGATAGGCGTTGATCGGGCCGGGTCCCATCAGCAGCCGGGCCGGCGGGTCGATCTCGGAAAAGTCATGCGGTGACAGGGGCGTCATACGAGGGCCTTCATTCATCCTGTGGCGACGGACTGCTTCGCATCCTTATTGCAGGCGGGCTGCCGACAGGCCACAAAAGGTCGGTCCAGGACGCAAAGCAAGGGACTTCCGGCCCCTGGCATCATGGCGCGGATGATTTCACGGAGAGCCGACATGGATGACCACAGCCTATCAGTTCCGGCCTTGTCCAACCCAGGCTTGTCCAACCCAGGCTTGTCCAACCCAGGCTTGTCCGACCAGGACGCAATGCTCGATCGGCTGGGACAGATCGCGGTGCGGGTTGGCCTGAACATCGCCGAGGGCCAGCAACTGGTGATCACCGCCCCGCTCGACGCCGCCGCCCTGGTCCGGCGCGTCACCGAGCACGCCTACAAGGCCGGCGCCTCCCTGGTGACCTGCTTCTTTGCCGACGAGGCGGCCACGCTCGCGCGCTTTGCCCATGCGCCGGATGCCGCCTTCGACACCGCCGCCACCTGGCTCGCCGACGGCATCGCCAACGCCTTCCGCAACAACGCCGCCCGGCTTAGGATCACCGGCGAGGACCCGGCCCTGCTGTCGGGCCAGGACCCGGAGCGGATCGCCCGGGCCAACCGTGCCAACTCGGTCGCCAACCAGGCCTCGCTCGGGCTGATCACCAATTTCGCCATCAACTGGAACATCATCGCCTGCGCCACTCCGGCCTGGGCACGCACGATGTTCCCCGGCGAGCCGGAGCCGGTGGCGCTCGACAAGCTATGGGCCGCGATCTTCGCCGCCTCCCGCCTGGATGGCCCGGACCCGGTCGCCGAATGGCAGGCGCATGACGCCCGCCTGCACGCCCGCGCCGCCGACCTCAACGCCCATGACTATGCCGCCCTGCATTTCAGCGGTCCCGGCACCGATCTCACGGTCGGGCTGGCGGACGGCCATAAATGGCTGGGCGGTTCCGGGGTGGCGGCCAACGGCATCACCTGCCTGCCCAACATCCCGACCGAGGAGGTGTTCACCACGCCGCATCTGGCGCGCGTCGACGGCCATGTCCGCAGCACCAAGCCGCTCTCCTACCAGGGCACGCTGATCGACGGGATCGCGGTGCGCTTCGAGGCCGGACGCATCGTCGACGCCCATGCGGACAAGGGCGGCACCGTGCTGGAGCGCGTGCTCGGCACCGACGAGGGCGCTCGCCGGCTGGGCGAGGTGGCGCTGGTGCCGCATTCCTCGCCGATCTCGCGGAGCGGCCTGCTGTTCCAGAACACGCTGTTCGACGAGAACGCGGCCAGCCACATCGCCCTCGGCCAAGCCTATGCGACCTGCATGCAGGGCAGCAGCGGCCTCGGCCCGGCGGCATTGGCGGCACGCGGGGCGAATGCCAGCCTGATCCATATCGACTGGATGATCGGCTCCGGCGAGATCGACGTGGACGGCGTCACCGCTTCCGGCGCCCGCGAGCCGTTGATGCGCGCCGGCGAATGGGTCAACCCGGTCTGACAATGTCCTTATCGCTGGAACGCGGGCAGACGGGGCTGGAACGCTGGCAGACGGGGCTGCGCTGGGCGTTGGCGCTCATCTACCTGGTCGCCGGCATTCTGCATCTCCGCGACACCGCGGTGTTCGTCTCTATCGTGCCCGGCTGGGTGCCTTGGCCGTATGACACCGTAATCGTCACCGGCATCTGCGAGCTGTTCGGCGCGGTGGCGCTGACCATCGGCCGGCTGCGCAGGGCCGCGGGCATCATGCTGGCGCTGTATGCCGTGTGCGTTTATCCGGCCAACATCAAGCACGCCCTGGACTCCGTCGCGATCGGCGGCCACCGGCTCGGATGGGGCTATCACGCGCCACGGCTGGCGTTCCAGCCGGTGCTGGTCTGGTGGGCGCTGTTCTGCAGCCGCGTCACGGACTGGCCGTTCCGCAGAACCAGGACGTGACACCGCGGCTGTCGATGCCGGCTGCCTGATAACTGGGCGATGCGGCGACGGGCGCCGACTGCATCGAGGAGATCGGGGTCAGCGTGCCATTGATGGACGTCGGGGCCGGCGCCTTGTCCGGCGGCCAGACCCTGGACATCGCGGACCGCATCATGCGGATG
>CAXSEE010000158.1:0-8034 GCA_964235615.1 uncultured Acetobacteraceae bacterium
ACTCGTGGAACAGCCGACCGACCACGTCGCCCATGAACAGCAGCGGGATCAGCACGGCGATCAGCGACACGGTCAGCGAGACGATGGTGAAGCCGATCTGGCCGGCGCCCTTCAGCGCCGCCTGCATGCGGCTCTCGCCCATCTCGATGTAGCGGGCGATGTTCTCGATCATGACGATGGCGTCGTCGACCACGAAGCCGGTGGCGATGGTCAGCGACATCAGCGACAGGTTGTCGAGGCTGAAGCCCATCAGGTACATCGCCGCCAGGGTGCCGACCAGGGACAGCGGCACCGACAGGCTGGGGATCAGCGTCGCCGGCAGGTTGCGCAGGAACACGAAGATCACCAGCACGACCAGCGCCACCGACAGCATCAGCTCGAACTCGACGTCGGCGATCGAGGCGCGGATCGTGGTGGTGCGGTCGGTCAGCGGGGTGATGCGTATGCCCGCCGGCATGGTCTCCTCGAGCGACGGCAATATCGCCTTGATGTCGTCGACCACGCCGATGACGTTGGCGCCGGGCTGGCGCTGGACGTTGAGGATGATCGCCTGGGTGGTGTTCGACCAGGCCGCGAGCTGGGTGTTCTCGGGGCCTTCGACCACGGTTGCGACGTCGCGCAGATGGATCGGCGCCCCGTTCTGGTAGGCGATGACCTGGTCCGCCAGTATCTCGGGCGCGGTGATCTGGCCGTCGATCTTGAGCTGCGACGAGCGGATCGGGCCGTCGAAGGTGCCGGTCGGAGAGTTGACGTTGACGTTGCCGATCGTGGTGCGCAGGTCGTCGATGCCGAGACCGAGTGCTGTGAGCGCGCGGGTGTTGACCTTCACCCGGATCGCCTTGCGGTTGCCGCCGGTGAGCGTCACCAGCCCGACGCCGCTGACCTGGCTGAGCTTCTGGGCCAGCCGCGTGTCGACATAATCCTCGACCTCGGTCAGCGGCAGCGTAGCTGACGTGATGCCCAGCGTCAGGATCGGGCTGTCGGCCGGGTTGATCTTGGCATAAACCGGGGGTGCCGGCAGGTCGCTCGGCAGCAGCGAGTTGGCCTGGTTGATCGCCGCCTGCACCTCCTGCTCGGCGACGTCGAGGTTCATCGTCAGCCCGAACCGCAGGGTGATCACCGAGGCGCCGCCGGACGAGCGCGACGTCATCTGGTCGAGCCCGGGCATCTGGCCGAGCTGTGTCTCCAGCGGCGCCGTGACCGAGGTCGCCATCACCTGGGGACCGGCGCCGGGATAGAAGGTCTGCACCTGTATGGTCGGATACTCGACCACCGGCAGGGCCGAGATCGGCAGGAACTGGTAGCCGAGTGCCCCGGCCATCAGGATGGCGAGCATCAGCAGCGTGGTCGCAACCGGCCGCTCGATGAAAAGACGGGAGATGTTCAAGGCGGGTCCGTGTCTACTCGGCAGCGGCCGGCGTCGATGGATGGCGATGGTGGCGCTTCTTGTCCGGATTGCCTGCCGGCGCGGCTGGCTGGTTTGCCGGCTCCATCACCTTGGACCCGGCGCGCAGATGCTCTGTGCCGTCGGTCACGACCTTCTCGCCGGCTGCAAGCCCGGTGGCGATGACGATGTCGCTGGCCGAGGCGACCCCGGTGGTAACCGTGCGCACCTCGACGGTGTTGTCCGCCTTCACGACATAGACGAACTGGCCCTGCGGCCCGTTCTGCACTGCGCTCGACGGCGCCACCACGGCGTGATGTATGGTGTCCACCAGCAGCCGGGCGTTGACGAACTGGTTCGGGAACAGCCGCTCGTCCTTGTTGTCGAACACCGCGCGCAGCTTCACCGTGCCGGTCGTGGTGTCTACCTGGTTGTCCAGCACCGCCACATGGCCGGTGGCAATATGGGTGACGTTGCTGCGGTCATAGGCATCCACCGGCAGCACGGCGCCGGCGTGCAGACGGTCGTTGATGGCGTCGACATTATCCTCCGGCACCGAGAAGATCACCGAGATCGGGTGCAGCAAGGTCAGCACCACCAGCCCGTTGGTCATGCTCTGGGTGATGTAGTTGCCGGCATCGACCTGACGCAGCCCGACCCGTCCATCGACCGGGGCGGTGATGTGGCAATAGGCGATGTTGAGCTTGGCGCTGTCGATCTGGGCCTGGTCGGTGCGGACCGTGCCTTCATCCTGTCCCACTACGTAAACCTGGTCGTCGGCCTGTTGCTTGGCGATGCTGTGCTGGCGCAGCAATCCCTGGTAGCGGTTGAGGTCGAGCCTGGCCTGGTTGAGTGCCGCGTTATCGCGTGCGAGTTGGCCGAGATACTGGTCGCGGGTGGCCTCGTACGGACGCGGATCGATCAGGGCGAGCTGGTCGCCGCGATGCACTTCCTGCCCCTCGATGAAGTTGACCGCCATGAGATAGCCGGAGATCTGCGACTGCACCGTCACCGTCGCCAGCGAGGTCACCGTGCCTAGCTCGGTCAGGGTGACGGGCATGTCGCCGATATGGGCGATCTGGGCGACCACCGGCTGCGCCGCATCGGCCAGGCTGCCGTCGGCGTTCGTGGCGCCTGCATGATGTCCGGCCCGTCCGGCATGGTCGGCGGCCTTGTGCGGACGCAACAGCGCCCAGGCGATCGCGGCCACGACCAGAAGCAGGATGAGCCAGGGCAGCCAAACGCGACCTCTGCGCCGGCCGGGAGAGTCGGGACGCACGCCGGGCGGGTTGGTGACGGGTGCCGGGCCTGCCTGTCTCGGAATTGTCTGGCCGCTGCTCGTCTGGCCGCCGCTCGTCTGGCCGCTCAGCGTCTCTGGCCGCCCAAGTGTCGGTGCAATCGGTTCGTCCATTATGGTCCTCGGCCGGCTCCTGGCGGACGAACGCCGACGCGGCGCGCTGGCCAGGCTCCGATAGTGCGGCGACAGTAGCAGAAAGCTGCAACCTGGGGAGAGGGCGACAAGAGCTTATCAGATGGCGAATTGTGACACCGCCGCCTCTGCCTTATTTATCACGGCTGCCTTATTTGGTGCCGATTTGGGTGCCGGTCGCTTATATAGGCCCTGAAATACAGAACATACAACGAACAAAGCACGGCTACGTGAGAAAGATCACGGCAACATTGTGGCAGCGGCAAGACGGTGATACACATCCTGCCATCGGGTCGGAGCAGTCCGGTCCAGCATCCTAATCCCGGTCCCGGCGCTGTCGGAAGGCTGGAACCAGACAAAGGAGATTGGCATGTTCCGCAAGCTCTTGGCTCTCGAAGTCGCCGCCCTGATGTCCAACAACGACACCGGCAATCGCCAGGATCGATCGGAGACGACCGACACACTCGGCAATACGCGTGAAATCTTCGTGCCGCGCACCGGCAACTACGGGACCATGTGGTCGACCCGCTCCTTCGGCTGATCTTTGCCGGATCAGGCTTGTATCGCGCCCGGGACCGTCAGGATCCGGGCGTTTTCATGTCCGGCGTCACTCGCAGCCCGGCGTCGCTCGTAGCCCGGCGTCACTCGTAACGTAGTGCCTTCCCCGGTTCGGCCCGCGCCACGCGCCAGGCCTCTCCCAGCACGGTCATAACCGAGATGCCGACCGCAGCCAGAGTGACGGCCAGGAAATAGCTGGGCGACAGCACGATCCGCTGGTCAAAGCCGGCAAGCCAACTACGCATTGCTGCCCAAGCGATCGGCCATGCGATCAGGTTGGCCAGCAGCACGGGGCGGATGAACTGCCCGATGACGAGCAGAAGCACACCCCGGGTCGAGGCGCCCAACACTTTGCGGATGCCGATCTCCTTGCCTCTGCGCGCGGTATTGAAAGCAGCAAGTCCGTATAGCCCGACGCAGGCGATGGCGATCGCAAGAATGGCACCAGCGGAAAACAGACGGCCACGCTGCTGATCAGGAACGTAGAAGGCTGCCAACCGGTCATCGACGCTCTGGATACGGAACGGCTCGTCCGGCGCCAGCTCGTGCCAAACTCCTTGCAATCGTTGCGTCATCTCGTCTCTGGACACGCCGCTGAAACGGACGGTGATCGGCGCGTTGCCGATCCCGTTCGTGACCTCGACGTAGAATTGTGGATACACCGGCTGTCTCGGCGACGTGAAGCGCACATCATCGACGACGCCGACGATTGTCAGGTCCTTCCGCTCGTCGGTGTCGATGCTGAAATGCTGTCCGATGGCTGCCTCCGGGTCAGGAAAGCCGAGGCTCGCCACGGCTTTGCGGCTGATGATCGTCGTAAGATTTGCAGGCGCGGCGTCAGTACCACGTAGAACATGGGCGGCATCGTCGGTGCCATGCGCGCTGTCGAACAGCCGGCCGGCCAGCAGCGGGATGCCGTAGGTGCGGAAATAATCATCGGCAACCTGCTGGGAAACCAGGCTTGGCTGCTGTCCGGCCAATCCCGTCCGCTTGACGTCGTAAGTGCTTAACCCACCACCGTTCGGAATGGTGTCCGATGCGGTGGCCGCGACGACGCCGGGAACACGCCGGAACTGACTGAGGATCATGGGCTGCCGCGTGGTGAGCTGGGCGATGCTGGTGCTCAGGACCAGGATGAGGCCCTGACGCTCGAAGCCACGATCGGCCGAGCGCAGGAAGGCGGCCTGGCCGTCTATCACCAGGGTGCAGATGGCGAAGGAGATGGCAGCGACGAACTGCAGCAGGACAAGCAGCGTGCGCAGCCTCATGCCGGTCCGGCCGCCGGAGGGCAGCCTGGAGACGGCCAGAACGGGGGCGGCCTGGTAGCGGGAGAGCATGAAGGCCGGATAGGACCCCGCAACAGCGCCCACACCCAGCACGACCAGCGCCAGGACAGGCAGCATCCATCCGTAGTCCGCATGGAGCGACCAGCCGCCGAAGGCGTTCACCAGCGGAATGGCGAGCTCGACCAGTGCAAGCCCGATCAGTCCGGAGAACGAGACCAGCATCAGCGCCTCGCCCAAGAACTGGGCCATGAGCATCGCCGGGGTAGCTCCCATGACCTTGCGCAACGCAACCTCGCGGGCGCGCAGGACCGAGCGGGCGGTGGCGAGGTTGACGTAGTTGATCGCGGCAATCAGGAGCGCCAGAACCCCTACAGCGCCGAGGCTGGTAACGATGCGGCGGTCCACGACCGGCTCCACGTCCATGGCCGCGCGATTCTGGAAATGCAGGCCGGTCAGCGGCACGAGGGACAGGGCGAGATGCTGTTTCGCCCTGTCCGAAACGCGCCGACCGACGAAGGCCTGGAGGTTGCTGGAGACCGAGCCGGCCGCGGCCGCACTGCCGAAGCGCAGGTAGGTCTCGACGGCACTGCTTCCCCATGAATTGAGCCGTGGGTAGGCGGCCTCGGAAGCGGCCGTGAACGGCACCAGCATCAGGAAGTGGAGCGTGGAGTTCGGCGGCGGATCACGAAGCACAGCCGACACGGTGACGGAGCGCTTCAGGCTGCCCTCGCTCAGGACAAGGCTCCTGCCTATAACGCGATCAGTGCCAAAGTATTTCTGCGCCATCGCCTGACTGAGAACGATGGAAGATGGCGATGAGAGGGCAGTCGCCCGATCACCCGCCGCTATAGGCAGCTTCAATACGTCGAGGAAATCCGTGTCGACGAAGGATAAATAATCACTGCCGATGACGTCGCTGGTCGCGATGGTAAAGCGCCGCTCGAGGCTCCGCGTGCCGGCGAGGATCTGCGGGAACTCCTCACGCAGCAGGTCCAAGGCCAGGAAGCTGCTGTCCGCTTCTTCTGAAGGCGCCTGGCCAGGCAGGATCCAGGTCGTGTCGAGCCGGTAGATCCGGGCCGCGTCGGGGATCCAGCGGTTGTAGCTGTTCTCGTAGCGGACGACCATGAGCAGCAGCAGGAAGACGGCGATCCCGGTGGCGAGGCTCACCACGTTCAGAGCGGTGTAGAGCCGCTGTCGGGAGACGGAGCGGTAGAAGCTGAGCAGCACGTGCGAGAGCATGGTCTGTCCCTCGTCATGTCAGGGAGCGGATGGCTTCACGACAATACAGGGCATGGGCAATATTATGCTAACTCATTGACCAAGAAAGGTTTTCGAAGAAGCTTTCAAGTCGCGTGTCCGCTTACGGACGCAGTGTCCGTTTCCGGACAGGGTGTTCGGGCTGTCAAGTCAGATCTCGGCGCGCCGCTACGGGCGGGTGGACTTGCTGTCTTCGAGTCGGTGCCCGCTCAACTCGCTTCCGGCATCGGGGGAGAGCCTCGATGTGATCGGGCAGGCCAGCAGGGCCACCGCCCCCACCACCGCCAGGCCGACGCTGAAATCCGTCAGCGTCAAGGCGACACGATCACCCAGCGCCCGCGAGGCGGCCAGGCTGCCGGCGGCGATGCAGACACCGAGCGTCAGCGTCGTCTGCTGGAAGGTGGCATAGAAGCTGGTCGCCGAGCTCATCCGCCCGGCGGGAATGTCGGCATAGGCGACCGTGTTGTAGGCGGTGAATTGCAGCGCCTGTGCCATCCCCATCACGAATAATACCACCGACAGCAGCCAGAACGGCCAGCCCGGCCGGAAGCAGGCGCAGGCCAGCAACAGGATGCCGGCGGTCAGGCCGTTCAGCGTCATCACCGTGCGGAACCCATACCGTTTCAACACGCGCCGGATGAACAATCGCATGGCCAGCGCGCCGATCGGACCGGTAAAGGTGACCAGCCCGCTCTGTGCCGCCGTCATCCCGAAGCCGAGCTGCAGCATCGAGGGGATCAGGAACGGGCTGCCACCCATCGCGATCCGGGTCATCGTGCCGCCCAGCAGCGATATGCGGAACGTCGGTATGAGCATCAGGTGAAGGTCGAGGATCGGATTTTCGGCCCCGCGCGCGTGCAGGACATAGAGCATCCCGGCAGCGAGCCCGATGGACAGGGTCGCGATCGTCCATCCCAGCGCGCTGCCACCGCGGCTGGCGGACTCCAGCCCGAAGATCACGCAGCCGAGCGACACGCCGGACAGCATCATGCCGCGCAGGTCGAAGCGGCTGCGCCCGGCCTCGCGCAGTTGCGGGATGAAGCGCGTGGCGAGCACGATGCCGAGCAGCCCGACCGGTAAATTGATGTAGAAGATCCAGTGCCACGACAGATAGGTGGTCAGGAAGCCGCCGACGATCGGGCCGAACAGGGGGCCGATCGTCGCCGGCAGCAGCATCCAGAACATCGCCGCGACGATCTCGCCCTTGGGCACCGTGCGCAGCAGCACCAGCCGCCCGACCGGGACCATCATCGCCCCGCCCGCCGCCTGCAGCAGGCGCGCCAGCACCAGGAAGGTCAGGTCGGGTGCCTGCGCGCACAGCACCGACCCGATCATGAACAGCGCGATCGCGGCCCGGAACACGGTGCGGCTGCCGAAACGGTCGGCGACGCGCCCGCTGGCCGGAATGAACACCGCCAGTCCGAGCAGATAGGAGGTCAGAGCGGCGCTCATATGCAGCGGGTCGACCCCGAAGCTGTGCGCCATCGCCGGCAGCGCCGTAGTCAGGACGGTAGAATCGAGCTGCTCCATGAACAGGGCGCTGGCGATGATGAGGGCAGTCTTGCGCGAGCGCGCGGATATATTCTTGCGCGAGCGCGCGGACAACCTCGTCTTGCTTGCGCCGCTCACCCGGATCCCCTCATGCCGATCCGCAACATCGCCCATCCACGCGCTTACGCAAGCGTCGTGGTTACATGGCCGGGAACTCGCGGGGGAGGGGCTCCGTTGCCTCTTGCAAGCGAACGGGTCAACAGTGTCCCAGGACATACAGGGAGACAGCAGATGGACGAGAACCAGGTCGATGGCACCATCACCGAAGGCGTAGGCAAGCTCAAGGATGCCGCTGGCGGTCTGACCGGAGACACCAGTCTGCAGGGCGAAGGCAAGTTCGACCAGCTCAGCGGCAAGGCGCAGCGTCAGTTCGGCGACACCATCGAGGAAGCCCAGGACCAGCTCGAGAACGTCACCTCGCTCATCCGTGAACGGCCGTTCGCCGCTGTCGGCATAGCCCTCGGCGCTGGATTCCTGCTCGGCCTGCTGCTGATCCCCTCGCGCAAAAGCTAGGTCGGGGTCAGCCGCAGCTTGCTTTCCAGGTTGGCCCAGCTTGCTTTCCAGGTTGG
>CAXSEE010000158.1:8134-10414 GCA_964235615.1 uncultured Acetobacteraceae bacterium
CAGCTTGCTTTCCAGGTTGGCCCAGCTTGCTTTCCAGGTTGGGTTAATGGTTTCCATGCCACCATGACGGACAGGCGCCCGCGAATCGGGCGAGCGTCGTCGTGGTGGAGTGGGAATGCCGGACTATACGCGTGAAGCTTCGCATGGCGGCCGGGTAGCGGGGGTAGACGAGGTCGGCCGTGGCCCCTTGGCAGGACCCGTGCTCGCCGCCGCGGTGTTGTTCTCCCAAGGCCTGCCAGCCTCGCTCGCACTGATGATCGACGATTCCAAGAAACTGACCGCGGCATCGCGGGAAGCGGCATTGGTTGCCCTGCGTGCATGCCAGGGCATCGAGATCGGCATCGGCGCCGCCTCCGTGGCAGAGATCGGCCGGTTCAATATCCTGCACGCCAGCCTGCTGGCTATGCGTCGCGCGGTCGAACGTCTGCCGACCTCGCCCGACCTGGTGCTGGTTGACGGCAACCGGGCACCCGCGCTCACCTGTCCGGTGCAATGCGTGATCGGCGGCGACGCGCTCAGCCTGTCCATCGCCGCCGCCTCGATCGTGGCCAAGGTGATGCGGGACAGGTTGATGAGCCGCCTTGCCATCCGGCTGCCGCATTACGGCTGGGAGCATAACGCCGGCTACGCGACCAGCGCCCATCGCGCCGCCCTGGCGACCCTGGGGGCAAGCCGGCATCACCGCCCGACCTTCGGCCTGGTCCGCCAGCTCGCTCTCGTCCTGGAGCAGCAGACGTGTTGAGCGGTCCCTGAGAAGTCCCGGGACAGTGGAACTCCCGCTTGATCAGATCCTGGTGGGAGATTGCGTCGAGCTGATGCGCATGCTCCCGGCCGCCTCCATCGACTGCGTGTTCGCCGACCCGCCGTATAACCTGCAGTTGCGTGGCGAATTGCGCCGGCCCGACGACAGCCTGGTCGATGGCGTCGATGAAGATTGGGACCGCTTTGGCGATTTTGCCGAATATGACCGCTTCACGCGCGACTGGCTCACCGAGGCACGCCGCGTGTTGCGCAAGGACGGCACCTTGTGGGTGATCGGCTCGTATCACAACATCTTCCGCATCGGCAGTATCCTGCAGGATCTCGGATTCTGGATCCTCAACGATGTCATCTGGCGAAAATCAAACCCGATGCCGAATTTCCGTGGCCGCCGCTTCACCAACGCGCACGAGACGATGATCTGGGCCGCGCGCGGACGCGACAGCCGCTACCGCTTCAACTACCAGGCGATGAAGTCCCTCAACGACGACGTGCAGATGCGCAGCGACTGGCTGCTGCCGCTCTGCACCGGACCCGAACGGTTGCGCAACCAACACGGTCTCAAGCTGCATCCGACCCAGAAGCCGGAGTCGCTCCTGCACCGCATCCTGCTCGCCAGCACCGGGGTGGACGACATCGTGCTCGACCCGTTCGCCGGCACCGGCACCACGCCGGCCATGGCCCGACGCCTGCGCCGCCACTTCATCGGCATCGAGCGCCATCCCGACTATGCCGAAGCCGCCATCGGACGCGTCCGACGCGAACGCCCGCTGCCGATGGACAGCGTCACCACCACCATCAACCGGCGCGAGAGCCCGCGCGTGCCCTTCGGCAGCCTGGTCGAACGGGGGCTGATGTTGGCGGGCACTACTCTGACCGATCGGCAGCGACGGGTCAGCGCGGTCGTGGCACCGGATGGCAGCCTGGTGGCAGGGGCCGTGCGGGGATCGATCCACAAGGTGGGAGCTGCCCTGACCAATGCGCCCTCCTGTAACGGATGGACCTTCTGGCACTTCGAGGAGAAGGGCGTGCTGTTGCCGCTCGACGTGCTGCGGAACCGGTTGCAGGCGGAAGGCCAGGGCGCCCCCCTGGACCTGCTGGGGCCTTAGGCCCCAGACCCCAATTCAAAAGCCAGTGCGTTTTGCCACGCCAGCCTCTACATATGACTAGTGTGGTCATGGAGGTTCCGATGCGTGAGATCCAGTTGCGTGAGGCATCGCCGTCGCTCGTCTCATTGGCCGCCTGTCGGACCTTGCGCGCGGCCGAGGCCAGGATCCCGGGTTCGCCGACCTGGCAATCGCAGCCACCGCGCAGCACCACGGCCATATCGTGCTGACCCGAAATCTCCGGCACTTCGAGGCTGTCGATGTGCCGGCGCGTGATCCCTTCGAGATCAGCAGCTGATGTTTCGTCCCAGGTTGGTTTGTGCATTCTTGTCCAGTGATACCAACCGGCGGTGGGATTGACCGTCGGGAGGTAAGGCTGGGCTCTGCCCAGACCCGCCAAAGGCCTCGGCCTTTG
>CAXSEE010000159.1:0-10378 GCA_964235615.1 uncultured Acetobacteraceae bacterium
AAAAACCATAGGTCTTTTCGCAAACCGCAACATACCAGTCATTGGCATGTTCGACGCGCCATCGGTTCGTCCAGAACGAAACTACCGAACCGAAACTGCATTTCAACTTCTAAACCCGCACGGTTTGGTGGCAAGAGATAAATGCATGAGTTGATGCATGCATAATCCGGAAAAACTCAGACTTTCGCCCAGCCGTCAGCAACGTGCATTAAAGGTTGGTTTTCTGCATACTTATCAACGAGCCGGCGGAGCGGACGCCGGCTGATCGATGGTGTATTCATCGTAGCGCCTCCTGGCCTCCTTAATGCGTTCCGCTTGACCGAGCGCCCATCCAGCAAGCGCCCGCACGGGTCCTAGAACCTCGCGGCCCATGTCGGTCAGATTGTAATCGACCTGGGGCGGCTTGGTCGGCATCACCGTGCGCGTGACGTAGCCGTCGCGCTCCAGACCACGGAGCGTGCTGGTGAGCACCTTCTGCGAGATTCCAATCCGGCGGCGCAGGGCGTTGAACCGCATACCGCCATCTTCGAGCGAGACGATGGTCAGCATCGACCACTTGTCTCCCACCCGGGCGAGCGTTGCGACGAGCATGCGGCAGGTTTCGGCCGGCAGATCGGTCGTGCATGGTTTCGTCAAGGTGCCTCCTTGAAGCGCAGCCGAGCCTCAGTCTAGTTCCAGTCACCAAGGATACCGCAATCGCAGTGGAGCTGGACGCCAGATGAATGCAAGCGTGGAACAAGCCCCGGTGCTGGTCACAGGCGGCTCCGGCTACCTGGCCGGCTTTGTCATCATCCAGCTTCTCGAGGCGGGCCGAGCAGTCCGGACGACAATTCGCGACCTCGCGCGAGCCGATGAGGTCCGTGCCACCCTGGAGCGCCACGTGCCGACGCAGCGGCTGAATTTTCACGCTGCCAACCTGCTGTCCGATGCAGGTTGGGACGAAGCAATGGAGGGGTCCGGACAAGTCATCCACGTAGCCTCGCCCATGCCTGTGCGGGAGTACCGGAACCAGGATCTCGAGAAGCCGGCGCGTGAAGGCGTGCGGCGCGTCATGGAGGCGGCGCGTCGCGCCGGGGTCCGCCGCGTCGTGATGACGTCGTCCACGGCCGCTGCGAGCCCGCGCGTGTTCGAAGCGACGCCAACGGATGAGACCGTCTGGACGGACCTGTCGGACAAGAGCGTCGGCCCCTATGCGCGATCCAAGACGCTGGCCGAACAGGATGCCTGGGCACTGGCTCGCGCTGCGGGAGACGAGCTCACGCTCACCACCATCCTGCCCGGCTTCGTGCAGGGCTCGGCGCTCGGACCGGCTGTCTCAGGCTCGCTGGAGCTTCCGCTGCGCATGCTCACCGGCCGTCTTCCGCTCGTGCCTCGCGTGAGCTTCTGCGGCGTGGACACGCGTGACGCGGCCGAACTCCACGTCAAGGCGCTGACGGATGATCGCGCCATGGGCGAGCGGATCATCGCGGCCGGCGCGCCACTCTGGTTCCGGGAAATCGCCGCAACGCTGAAGCAACATTTGGGCGCAAGGGCGTCCAAGGTGTCCACGCGCGAGGCGCCTGACTGGCTGATCCGGGCGGCAGGCTTGTTTAACCCTGACGCACGCTTCCTGGCGGCTGATCTCGGCAAACGCCGCACCTACACGTCGACCAAGGCCCAGTCGATCCTCGGTCGCCCTCTACGGCCGCTGCAGGAGGCGGTGGTCACCGCAGGCGAGAGCCTTGTTCATTACGGCTTGGTGTAGGCCGAGCAGGAAGAACCACCTGGCTTGCAGCCCCCCAGGGATCGTGAAGCGGCAATCCCTGTCAACCTGACGTCTGAATCGAACTTCCGGGTCCGCTGCTACCGGACCCCCATCAGGAACGCAATTGTCGAACCGTGGAGCAGCGGACAGGTAGAAGGACAAATCAATCGTCTCAAGACGATCAAGCGAAGTATGTATGGCAGAGGCGGCATCGGCCTCCTGCGTGCTCGAATGTTGCCGTTCTATCAGTTCAGTGAGCACCGCATTTGAACCAGAGCCCGTTAAGGAAAATCGACATCAGCTAACTTGAGCAGGAACGCACGCTGTTTGCGAGCATGAGCCCCGATGATGGCAAGCGCCTACACTTAGCGGACGACAAGAACGACCGCCTTGTCCAGCTCGGACACCATGAAGCGGGCATCGGCACCGACAAGAGCCACACCCAATCCGTCTGATCAGAGCAGGTCCTCGATCCGGATCGGCATCTTGCGGATGCGCGAGCCGGTCGCGTGGAACACAGCGTTGGCGACGGCGGCGGCCGCGCCCACCATCGAGACCTCGCCGAGGCTTTTGGCCCCCACGACGTTGATCAGCGGATCGGGACGGTCGATGAAGCTCACGTCGATGTCGCCGATATCGGCGTTCACCGGCACGACATAGTCGGCGAGGTCGGAATTGAACCAGCCGCCGAACCGCGGATCGACCTCGGTCTCCTCGCGCAGTGCCGAGCCGATCGCCATCACGACGCCGCCACGAACCTGGCTGGCGGCAGTGCGCGGCGACACGATCCGGCCGCCGTCGGCGACGCTGACCACACGCGGCACGCGGACGCGGCGGATGCGCGGCTCGACGCGAACCTCGACGAAATGGGCGATGTAGCTGAACGTGGTGAACTCCGGATAATCCGGCCCCACCCTCGCGAAACTGCCCGCGCGGAGCTTGTCGAGGGCTGTGTCGTCCTGTCCCGGACCGACATTCGACACCTCGACCTGGAGGAAGGGACGACGAACCGCAGCCAGTTGTTGGTGGATGGTCCCGGAAACCTCCCGGCCCTGCACCAGTTCGGCCAGTGCCTCCTTCAGACGCGCGGCGGCCTTGACTATGGCGGGAACGACGCTCGCCGTGCCCCAGGAGCCGGCCGTCATGTGCTGGGGCGCAGCCGCGGTGTCGCCGACCACGATCTCCAGCCGCTGCGAGCCGATCGCCAACTCGCGCTGCAGGAGCTGCGCGATCACCGTCCGGATGCCCTGGCCCATCTCGTGCCCCGAGACGGCGAACCGGGTCCCGCCGTTCGCCGTGATGCGCAGAGTGGCGATGGTCGGTGTCGTCGGTGTCGGATAGGCGCCACCGGCGACGCCCCAGCCGACCAAGGTGCCGTCGGGCAGGGTCATCGAGCCGGGCGCCATCGTCCGGCGCTCCCAACCGAAGCGGCTTGCACCTTCCGACAGACACTCGTTCAGGAAGCAGGAGGAAAGCGGCCGACCGGTGAGCGGGTCGATCGTCGCCTTGTGAGCGAGCCGGAACGCGACCGGATCGCGGTCCAGCTTGTAGGCGAGTTCGTCGACCGCGCTCTCGAACGCGAAATGCGCGGGATGCGGATGCGGCGCCCGCATGAAGCCCGGATCCTGCGTGTCGATCCGCACGTTGGCCGAAGTGCCGTCATAGTCCGCCACTCCGTACATCCGTGGCGGGGACTCGTGATAGGCGGGCGGGAACTGTCCCTTGCGCGACTGTTGCTGGTCGGCGTCGTAACGGATCGCGATCAGCTTGCCGCCGGCATCCGCGCCCAGCGTCACATGGTGACGGCTTTTCGGCCGGAACGTCGCGTTGTGGAAGATCTGGCCGCGCGGCATCACCAGCTTGACCGGGCGGCCGGTCAGCATGGCGGCGCGCGCGACGATCGCGGTCTGGCGCTGGATCGAGCCCTTCTGCCCGAACGCGCCCCCGACGTAGGGGCTTTTGACCTCGATGACAGCCGGGTCGAGGCCAAGCGCGCGCGCAACCGCCGCCCGCAGCGTCC
Source organism: uncultured Acetobacteraceae bacterium (assembly GCA_964235615.1). Classification (GTDB taxonomy): domain Bacteria; phylum Pseudomonadota; class Alphaproteobacteria; order Acetobacterales; family Acetobacteraceae; genus Lichenicoccus. The sequence goes on from CAXSEE010000159.1 coordinate 3,765, forward strand.
CCGCTCCTTGCGTGCCCTCGTGGATGGTCAGCTTGCCGCCTTGCCAGACGGCCGTCGTCGACAGCATCTCGATCGGATTATGGTGCTGGGCCGGCCCGACATAATGCTCGTCGACCGTCGTCGCGGCGGTCGCGAGGAGGCCCGTCGCGTCGCCGGCCTTGGTCGGCCGGAAGGGCTCGCGCGTCGTCCCCGGGCTGTCGATCAGTGGCATGAACGGCGCCTCGGCGTAGCTCGGCCGGAGCGCCTCGGCCGCCTCGATCGCCGCCTCCAACGTCTCGGCCACGACCAGCGCCACCGGTTGGCCGCGATAGGTGATTTCCGCCGTGATCGTGACCGGCGGCGGGGGCGCTCCGCCGATCGCCTGTGTCGGCGGCGGCGGAAAATCGTCGGCGGTCAGCACGCGCACGACGCCCGGCACGCGCATCGCCGGCTCCAGCGGCAGGGCGTCGATCCGGCCCTTGGCGATCGTCGCCGGCACGGTCATCGCGAAGAGCAGGCCAGACAGTTGAACATCGGCGGCATAGGCGGTCACGCCCAAGACCTTGTCGTGCGCGTCGATCCGCTCACGCTCGGGATACGGAGCCGCGGCCATCAGGCGCTCTCCCTGGAGGCGATCATCAACGCGTCAGCGACGGTCCGCGCGCCGAGTTCGATCTTGTATCCGTTCTGCTTGCCGGCCCGAGCGTCGGCGAAGGCCGCGTGCCCGGCGGCAAGCGCGTTGTCGGGCGTAACAGGCCGGCCGGCGAGCAGCCGCTCGGCCTCGGGGGCTCGCCAGGGGCGTGTCGCCACCCCGCCCAGCGCAATGCGCGCGCGAGACACAAGGTCGCCGTCCATCTCCAGCGCGACCGCAGCCGAGGCAAGGGCGAAGGCGTAGCTCTCCCGGTCGCGGATCTTGTGATAGGTCGATCGCCGGCCGGCGGGCGTCTTGGGCACCGTGATCGCCGTGATCAGCTCGCCTGGTGCCAAGGTGAACTCCAGATGCGGGGTCTTACCCGGCATGCGGTAGAGCGCGTCGATCGGAATCGTCCGCGCACCGGCAGGCCCCAACGTCTCGATCGAGGCGTCCATCGCGGTCAGCGCGACCGGCCAATCGCCCGGGGATACGGCGGTGCAGGACGCGCTCTGGCCCAGCACCGCCTGGCCGCGATCAAGCCCGTCGATCGCGGCACATCCGGATCCCGGCTCGCGTTTGTTGCATGGATAGGCGCCAACTGCCGAGGGATTGCCGCTGCCGTTGCGGAAGTAGATGCAGCGTGTGCGCTGAAGCAGGTTGCCGCCGACGGTCGCCATGTTCCGGAGCTGCTGCGAGGCGGCCTTGTCCAGCGCCTCGGCGAGCACGGGATAGTCGCGGCGGACTACCACGTCGGCCGCGACGGTGCTCATCGGCGTGAGTGCCCCGAACCGCAACCGGTCGCCGCCCGTGTCGACGCGATCGAGATCGTGGACAGCGGTCACGTCGATCAGATGCTGAGGCCGCTCTATGTCGAGCTTCATCAGGTCGTAGAGCGTGGTCCCACCAGCAATATAGCGCGCGCCTGCGCCCGCGGCGGCGTATGCCCGCACCGCCTCGACGGCGCTCGTCGGGCGGAGATAGGTGAAGGGCGTCACGCCGGCTTCGTCATCTTGTCGGCGGCATCCTCGATCGCGGCGACGATCCCCACATACGCGCCGCAACGGCAGATATTGCCGCTCATATACTCGCGGATGTCGGCTCTGGAGGTGGCGTTTCCCTCCCGCACGCAGGCCACGGCGGACATGATCTGACCCGGGGTGCAATAGCCGCACTGGAGCGCATCGTGGTCGATGAAAGCCCGCTGCATCGGATGCAGGTGCTTGCCGTCCGACAGCCCTTCGATCGTGGTGACCGCGCGGCCTTCGATCTTGGCGGCGAGCGTGAGGCACGACACGACCCGCCGGCCGTCGATGTGGACAGTGCAAGCGCCGCACTGCCCGTGATCACACCCTTTCTTGGCGCCGGTCAGCCCCAACCGCTCACGCAGCAGGTCGAGGAGCGATGTCCGCGCGTCAATTTCCACATCGACGTGCTCGCCATTGATCGTGGTGTGGACCAGGACAACCTGGTCCCTCATTGCGGGCTTGACGGCCAACGGCGCAATTGCGGGCAAAGCCGCGGCGGCCTCTCCCACCAGCGGTGTCGCGGCAAGCGCCACCACACCGGCTTGCAGCGTGGCGCGGCGGGTGACCGTCTCCGTCTCCGCGCGTTCCTGCGCCGCCCTGACGGCCGGGTGGTCGAGTTGCTTTTTCGGCATCGTGTGAGATTGTCAGCCAACGCGTCGCGCAGCGCAAGAAGCGCGCGTCTGGCCCGCATGCTTGGAGCCTTGCGATCTCTCACGTGGGCCGGATCGGCCGCTACAGCTTGGTGGGAGCAGGCAGCATAGCGAGTTCGTAGAGTAGGAGGCCCTCATGACGGCATCATTTGGCGCGCAGTCCACCACTGACGAAGTGCTCGAGGGCGTCGACCTGAGCGGCAAGAGGGTTCTGGTGACGGGAGCCTCGACCGGGCTTGGCCTCGAGACGGCGCGCGCGCTCGCAGCCCATGGCGCGCTGGTCATCGGCGCCGTGCGCGACATGGGCAAGGCGCGCCTCGCCACGCAGGGGATGTCGGGCATCGGTCTGGTCGATCTCGACCTGAGTTCCCTCGCCAGCGTGCGCGCCTGCGCCGACGCGCTGGTCGGGCAGGGCACGCCGCTGGACCTCGTCGTCGCCAACGCGGGTGTCATGGCAACCCCCTTCGGCCGCACCGCGGACGGCTTCGAGATGCAGTTCGGGACCAACCATCTCGGCCATTTCGTCCTGGTCAACCGGATCAGCCGTCTGCTGCGGGCCGGCAGCCGCGTGGTGAGCCTCTCGTCCGGCGGACACCGGGCCGGCGACGTCGATCTGGAGGACCCCAACTTCGAGCGGACGCCATACAACCCGATGAACGCCTATGGGCGGTCCAAGACGGCCAACATCCTGTTCGCGGTGGAGTTCGACCGCCGTCACAGGGACGCGGGCATACGGGCGGCTGCCGTCCACCCGGGCACGATCGACACCGAGCTCAGCCGGCACCAGACGCAGGAGACCAAGGAGCGGATGATCGCCGCGATCAACGCCAACCGGCCGGCCGGAGCGCCTGAGTTCAAGTACAAGACCGTGGCCCAGGGAGCCGCCACCTCCGTATGGGCGGGTGTCGTCGCCGACGCCGGCGAGGTCGGCGGACGCTATTGCGAGAATTGTCACGTCGCGGCGCTGGACGAGGCCGTAGGCTCGCGCGTCGGGGTCCGGCCCTACGCCATCGACCCTGAACGCGCGAAGGCGCTCTGGGCGATGAGCGAGACGATGACCGGTGAATGCTCCTGAACACGCGCAGGGGTCCTGCTCGGGTAACCGTCGCCACCGTTCGGTGAGATCAACCAAGCTTCAAATTCCATCAACCTCGACGAAGCGGAGCCGAACATGGACAGCTCTTCAGCACGGATCGCCCTGGTCACCGGGGCCAACAAGGGCCTTGGTTTCGAGGTGGCGCGCCGCCTGGGCGAAGCGGGCCTGCGGGTATGGCTGGGCGCGCGAGACGTCCGATCGGGCGAAGCGGCCGCCGCCTCGCTGCGACAAAGCGGCGCGGACGTGCGGGCGATCCGCCTCGACCTCCTCGACGCCGGCACGATCAGCGCGGCGGCCGCCGAGATCGAAGCCCGCGATGGAAGGCTCGACGTGCTGGTGAACAACGCCGGCATCAATGATCCGAGGGACGGCGCGCCCGGCAAGACGCAGATGGAGGCCGTCCGCCGGATCTTCGACACCAACTTCTTCGGCACCTTGGCCGTCACCCAGGCGATGCTGCCGCTTCTGCGGCGCTCGGCGTCGGGGCGCATCATCAACCAGTCGAGCGACCTGGGGTCCCTGACCCAGCAGGGCAACGCCGACTGGAAGTTCGCCTTCGTCAAGTCGCTCGGCTACTCGGCCTCGAAAGCCGCGCTCAACATGCTCACCGTGCACCTGGCGGTGGAGTTGAAGGAAGCCGGGATCGTGGTGAACTCCGCCAATCCAGGCGCCACGGCCACGGACCTGAACGGACACCGCGGCCACCAGACCGTCGAGCAGGGTGCCGCCGTCACCGTCCGCCTGGCGCTCGCGACCAACGACACCGTGACCGGCGGCTTCTTCGGCGCACGCCAAGTCGAACCGTGGTGACCGGCCTCGTCGCACCCGGATGCATGGCACCCTTATCTGGCTCAGGCCGCACCTTAGGCTGTTGGCAGCTAATGTGAGCAGAAGCCTCTGTTGGCAAGCACAGTGGCAGATAATGTGAGCACGAGTTCGGATGATTGCGAGCGCCTACACCTAGAGCAGCATCAGGTCAGGTTGAACCGTTTGGCAGTTACACCTACTTGATCAAACTGCTCTTTCCCAAGACGAAGCAGAGCATGATCAAACGATTATGCTCTTGTCGGGAGCCGGCAGTGTCACCCCACCGCCCGGCGCAGGCTCGCTTGCCAGGCTCATCGGGGCATGCAAGACGTCGCGAAAATTGGGGAGAAAACGAGTGCGCTTCAGACCATCGCAGGTTGCTTCGTGGCCGATGGCGGCTCGCAGGCGCGGCGTTGCCGGCATGTGCGTCCTGGCTGCCGCCTTGACGGTCTCTGGCCTCGCCCATGCGCGCACCATCGCGCCGGAAGCGCGTACGGCTCAAGGCGACGTCGTCGGCCGCTTCGAAGGGCCGATCGCCAGCTTTCTCGGCATACCGTACGCAGCCGCGCCGGTCGGGGAGCTCCGCTTCGCGCCCCCGCAACCCCACGCCGCCTGGACCGCGCCGATACAGGCCACACGATACGGCAGCCCCTGCCCACAGACCAACCGCCTCAACTCGGGCAGTAGCAACGAGGATTGCCTGTTCCTCAACGTATACGCCCCGGCGATCGGCGTGCGGAACCGGCCCGTAATGGTGTTCTTCCATGGCGGCAGCTTCAACAGCGGCAATGGCGGCGTCACCGCGGGCAGCCCCGACTATAGCGGCGTGGACATCGCGAACCGGTCCGGCGCCGTGGTGGTCACGCTGAACTACCGGCTGAGCCTGCTGGGCTTCCTGGCCGCGGCGGGGCTCGATGCCGACAACCGCCGGCCATCCGGCAATTACGGGCTGCAGGATCAGCAGCAGGCGCTGCGCTGGGTCCGGCAGAACATCGCAGCATTCGGCGGCGATCCCCACAACGTGACGATCTTCGGTCAGAGCGCCGGCGGCATCTCGGTGCTGTACCAGATCGTATCGCCGGATGCCGCCGGCCTGTTCAGTCGAGCCATCATCGAAAGCAGCGACGACGGCAACTCGGCCACGCTTCCGGTGGTCGAGACCGCCTACAACCCAATCATCACCGCCCTGGGCTGCGATCCTGCCCGCAACACCGTTGCCTGCCTCAGGGCGGTGCCGGTGGCGAGCTTTCTTGCGCTGGAAACGGCCGGGATCAACGGCGGCCCGTTTCTCGACGGCCGCACCGTTCCGGCAGCACCGGCCGCGCTGATCGGGGCGGGGCAGTTCAACCGCGTTCCGATCGTGGCCGGCACGACGGCCAACGAGGGATCCTACTTCGTTGCGGTCGCTACTAACGCCGCCAACCCGAACGCTGCCCTTACCGCGGCCCAAGTCACGGCGACGGTGGCCGCGGACTTCCCGGCCGGCGCCAGCCAGATCCTGGCGACCTATTCGTTCGCGAACTACGCGACGCCGGGCGACGCGCTCGCGGCGATCGCCACCGACAGCTTCTTCAGTTGCCCGACCGACCATATCCGGACGCTAGCCGCCTCCTATACGCCGGTCTGGGGCTACGAGTTCAACCAGCCCAACCCGGTGCTCAACTTCCCGGTACCGTCGGCCCCTGGCATCACCCGGGGCGACAGCCACACTTCGGAACTGGCCTACGTGTTCGGGCATGACGGAACGGGCCAGGCGCTCGCCGGCGGCGACGCGCGGTTATCCAGGCAGATCGTCGACTACTGGACCTCGTTCGCCACGTCAGGCAATCCCAACAACAGGGACGATTTGCTCGGCCCGATCGGCATACCGATCGCGGCGCCGGAAGACCGGCCGTTCTGGCCCGGTTACGCGGCCGCGAGCACCCTGCTCTCGCTCGCCTCGTCGCCGTCGCCCGAGGACGACTTCGCCGCCGCGCACCACTGTCCCCTGTGGGCCTCACTCGGATATCCCGAGGTGCTGATCGAGAGCGTGGCCGGTCCGTAACCGGGTCCGCGCCGTGCGGCGGGTGTGTGCGGGTTCGAAGCCGCTCGGAGCTGACGGAACGGTCCGCGGCGGCGTGAACGTTCCGGCCCGGTTCGACACTACGGGTTGAGCAGCGAGGGATGGCGGGGCAATGTTGCCGCAGGACCTGCGTCGTCGTCTGGTGCGGGCGGCGCGGTCAAGCGGTTCGCGGTGACCAGGCCAATCCGGCACGTGCGCGAGCCGGTCAGTGGGCGAGACGGGCGGTGTAGAGCCGGTAGCACGTGCGCGGTGTGGCCTGGATCAGCGGCCGGTAATACAAAAGTCGTCTCGACATAGTTAAGTTCGGCAGCGAGCGCCTGCATCTGTGCGCCGGTTAAGCCTTCAGCATCAAGAACGACCG